>PACG01000137.1 GCA_002699335.1 Candidatus Poribacteria bacterium | reverse complement strand
GCCATGGTGACACCGGGAATCGCTATCGGGTACTGAAAAGCCAGGAATAGCCCCAGCTTAGCGCGTTCGTCCGCTTCCAATTCGATCAGGTCTTGACCATCAAAGGTGACGGTACCAGAGGTCACTTTATAACTAGGGTGTCCCGTAAGGATGTTGGCTAGCGTGCTTTTCCCGGAGCCGTTTGGCCCCATCAAGGCATGAATTTCGCCAGAGCGAATGGTTAAGTCAACCCCTGTTAAAATTTCTTCTCCATTTACGCTAGCATGCAGATCATTGATGATCAATTGGTATTGCATTAGTGAGTTTATTGCTCCATAGACTATCTTTTTAGCCGCCGATCATCGACATGGTTCTTTCAGGTTTAATGTAGCTTTGTGAATTAATTAAATGCCCTTCGGCTTTGTCTGCCACTGATTGTCGCATTAGATCGGCTAAATGAGGGTCTGTCGCACCATGGCGAAGAGGCGTCAAGAGGTCGGTTTCTTCTAAAGAAAATAGGCAGTTTCTAAACTTTCCATCAGCGGTCAGTCGAACCCGATTACAATCCTGGCAGAATGGTTCAGTAACCGAGGAGATAAAACCAACTTTTCCCTTACCGTCACGAAACTGATAATCTTTAGCAGTAGCGTTCTGGCGACGGCTGTCCTCCTCTCGTAAAGGAAAGGTCTGATCGATTCGATCTTTCAATTCTGCATTGGGAATAAATATTTCCTGCTCCCAAATATTGTCAGCGTCAAGCGGCATGAACTCGATAAACCGCATTTCGTAACCGTTATTACGTGCAAACTCGACCAGATCCAGCGCTTCATCTTCGGTAAAACCGCGCATCGGTACCGCATTGATTTTAATCGGATCAAATCCAACCTGGCGCGCTGCTTCCAACCCGGCCAAGACTTGGCCTAACAGATTTCTTCGCGTAATCTGAGCGAATTTGACTTCACTAAGTGAATCCAAGCTAATATTAATCCTTCGTAGGCCAACGTCATAGAACTTTTGGGCTTGACTTGCCAAACCGATACCATTAGTAGTCATGCTGACATCGGTTAAGCCTCGAATGGCAAAAAGCCTCTCGATCAACTCTGGTAGGTTTCTTCGAACCAGAGGTTCACCGCCTGTCAACCGCACTTTATTAACACCTAAGCCGACGCTGATACCAACCAGACGCACAATTTCGTCGAACGTCATAATCTCGCTCCGCTCGACGAAATCCATCTCTTCTGGCATGCAGTAGAGACAGCGGAGATTACAGACATCAGTGACTGAAACTCTCAGGTTAGTTGCAATACGACCGTATCGGTCAGCTAAAGGTACCATATCTTAGTTGTCATCTTAATTGTCTTTAAAATCGGAAAAATTGGACCGGCTATTGGCCACTGCGATTATAACACACAGTTGATTTAGCCACCANNCTATTTTATAAGNAAATTTACTTATAAAATNAAATNGCTTNAAATGTTAGCTTAGATTCGGCAACCAAACCTTAAGTGTAAATTGTCAGCACCAAATTCCGTCGTCCACCACGGTTCCTAAATTCGCAAAGATAGATTCCTTGCCATTGTCCCAAGTTTAGTCGATGGTTAGTAATAGGGATGGTCAGNGAACTGTCAACCAGCGCCGATTTAATGTGCGCTGGCATATCGTCGGTTCCCTCGTAAGTATGGAGGTAAAAGGGCTCATTTTCACCAACCAGATGGTTGAAACTACTCTCAAAATCTTGTCGAACCGTCGGATCTGCATTTTCATTTATCGTTAGGCCAGCCGAGGTATGCTGAATAAAAATGTTTAAGATTCCGGTTTCTGGCAGTTGGCCTAAGACATCAACAATCTCAGAGGTAATCAAGTGAAATCCTCGTCGATAATTAGGTAGGGTTAGTTCAATTTGCTTGATCATCGTAAAAATTAGCAGTCGGAGCACCGAGTTTAGAAGTCCGACAAATGAATTCAGTTGGCATACTCAATCGTTNCNCCGCACCGATTTTGCTCAAAATTCAGAAAGGATAAGCGGGGGACGGTTNCNTTAGCCCGGTTGTGGTNCCGGTGGTAATCTGCTGTTCGCGTTAGTCGATCGGTTAACTTCCAACGAAATTTTCCTTCCAATCGAAGTTGTGGATCTTGACAAAAATAGTTGTCGTTTTCTGTTTTGCAGTGTGGGGAATTGCAATGTCCCACAAGCGGCTATCAGTTGAACCAACCTCTTTTCCTGAAAGCGATAGAAGGTAACTAGCNGACCTTCACTGAGTGAAAAGTAATAAAAAGGCACGTTNACCCCGATTCCTTTGATAGGCAACCCCTGGCTGAATGATGAGCTGATTCGTCACTAAGTAGGGAACTCGAAACGATAATTGATGATGTTGGTCGAGACGGGTTCCTGCCTTATTTAGTCCTGCTACAGACCGAACCAAAACATTTAGATAGAAAATAAAAAGCGAAAAATAATCCCAGCCATAGTCTGTTCACTGGATCTTCCTCAACACATCTAGAAGATCGTTAATTTTGGGCAGGTCACCAGGATCTCCTCCGCTATGCGTCGAGCGCCAGTGGATTCTTCCCGCTTTATCAATGACGAAAAAGGCGACTTTGGGAACATTAGCGAAATCCAGGACGTTGTAGCCCCGAATGGTATCTGCACCTGGATCGGACAAACAGGGATAGGGCAACTTGTGTTGTTCGCTGACCTCCCTGTTTTCGTTCACCGACTGTTGACTGATAGCGATAATCTCGGCCCCGAGACGATTAATCTTCTGATAGTTTGGTAGTAACAACTGTACCAGTTGCGGCAGACAAACCGGTCAGAACTTGCCTCGATTGAATGTCAGCAGCAGGCTCTTTTTTCCNGTGTAGTCGCTGAGGGCAACCTTGTTCCCATTGACGTCTGNCAATGAAAAATCTGGGGCTAGGTCTCCGACCTCAGATCCATTAGGCTGAAGTTNTAGGTCTAGATTTAGTTGTGCTTGCTGAANGTTAACGGTAGTAGTTGGTTCTACTGATCGATAACCTTTGGCCGTGATCTTAATTTGGTAGATTCCAAATGTGAGATGGGTGAAAAAGTATTTATCCTCCTTATCGACTGCGATTGAATGGATCACCTGATTATCTTTTATCAGTTCAACCATAGCACTGCTTCCANCCGGCGTGATTTGCCCCTGGATAGTTCCGGTNAGCGGAGATTCNGCTATAACTTTGGTTGTNTCCTCNGTTGATTCGCTNCAACTAAAGAGCAAAAGTATCNAAGTGNCAAAAATAAGNGCCGGAAGTAATGTAGATCTAGCTNGTTTCATCGTGATCATNTTCAACANGTNTCGAGTTTAACTTNGATTGAAACTGTATCCACAACTTGAGNGTTTTTCAAGGTGATTACTGATATCGGTTTCCCTNATCNATTGCACTTGATTCTTGTNATGNTGTTTCTTTATAATCGGTAGANATGTGCTGATCTAGTATCGCTAATCGTTCACTCAACAAAAAGCAAAGGTTGTGCGATGACAATTTTAGAATTACTGGAAAGTCAGATCGAAAACCATANCACTGAGATAAGGGTTATGTGTGATAACAAAAGCTATAAGGGAACNCCTCTGCAGACATACANCCATGAGGATGAGCAGTATCTACAGATGCAACTAGCGNTAGATCTATCTTACGTTGCATTANCANTCGAACNAATTGACAGTGCGATAGAGATTTGAACAGGTCGTTCAACAGAAGGCTAAAACACTAAAATTCGCGNAGGTAACCGGCCGTCCAACCACCGTCTACCACCAAAACATGTCCATTGATATAACTGCTTTCCGGGGCGACGAGAAAAAGGACCGCATGTGCGATCTCCTCTGTTTCAGCCGGGCGACCGAGTGGAATATGATCCAGTAAGCTTTGCATGGACTGGCGAAACTTAGCATCGTCACCGTAAAACAGTTTCTTAGTGCCCTCAGTCAAAACAGATCCAGGTGCTACACCATTAACGAGGACCCCATTCGACCCNAGTTCGATTGCCATAGTCTTAGTTAGATTGANCACACCTGCCTTGGCAGCGGTNAAAGCACACTGCAACCGTAATGGAACCAAACCTGCAACTGAGGCGATGTTGACGATCCGTCCCTGTTGTTGGGCAATCATCGGACGGCTGGCGTATTGACTGACAGTGAACAGACCGGTTAGATCGACATCCAGGATTTGTTGCCATTCAGCTAACGGAAACTGATCGATGTTGACCCGGTGAGCTAGCGTATTAACGCCCGCGTTGTTAATTAAAATATCGAGATGACCAAAGCCTGTCAAGATATGTTGGATGCCCTGCTCGACCTGTTCTGGATCCCGTACATCCATCTGCAGCGGTTGGCAGCTAGATTCAAATTGTTGGTCGGCTTGACCGGCGGTCTGTTGTACTAATGGATAATCGATGTCGGCAAAGATGACAGTAGCAGCGTTTTGTGCGAGCTTGTTGGCAATTGCCTTCCCAATTCCTCTGGCCGCGCCCGTTACCAACGCAACTTTTCCTTGAAGTTCAACTTTCACTGGAGACTCAATTGCTTATGGGTTAGGCGGCGAGGTGCAAATCAGAACTTCCATCGTTTCGTTGCCTGTGTTTTCGATGCCGTGCTCGCACCAAGGGGGCAAGTGAATAAACATTCCAGCCTTGACAGCTACCTCTTCTCCTGCTAGGGTCATGGTTCCTTCCCCTTTCAAAATGACATAACATTCCTCGGTATAGTGGCTACCTGGCTCCAGAAGAACGTGGGGTGGAATGTAGAATATCACCAAGCCCAAATTTTCGGCTGGCGCGTTTGGATTAGCCGGATGAACAATCCGTATGCCGAGACCGTCACAATCTGGATATTTGACGGGAACACCATCTTGCGCTGTCACTATATTGGGTAAGACCTTCTCCTCTGGTTTGGGGAATGGTGGTTCCCCTTCATACCCTTTAAACATGGTAATTTTTGCCATTGTTAACTCCTATCAGTTAATTTGGAATAGCTCGAGTGTGCTATAATATTAAGTTAAAGTTGGAAACTGTGGGCGGAAATGTAATCCAGGTCTGGTCTAATACCAAGTCCAGCAGTATCTGGCACTTCAACTACAGCTTGGTCGATGGTCAAGCTAGTTGTGGTGACCAAATGATCCAGAAAGGCAGGGGCATTCAGTTCTGGTGGGAACACCAGATCTAAAGTGGAGAATAGATGTACCGAAGCGATGAAACCGATACCCGCTTCCGTCAAACCACTGCCAAACAGTTCAATCGAGTGGGCTTCCGCTAGATGTGCTGTCTTTAGACACTGCCGAAGACCACCTGATTTGCAGACTTTCAGTACAACGGCATCTACACATTCAAGTTGAACAATCTTAGCTAGATCATAACTAGAGAAGCACCCTTCATCCACTGCAATTGGAATATGGGTATTTTCTCGTACGCGTTTTAGCCCAAACCAGTCTGGACTAGGAACCGGCTGTTCAAAAACTTTGACCTGCTGTAGATCTGTTATCCGACGGAGCAAGTCGATAGCTTGTGATGGAACGTAACTTTGGTTGGCATCAATCCATAATTGAGCATCTGGAACGGCCTCAGCGACAGCGCGAAGTCTCGCTTCGTCTGCTCCCGGTTCGCCTCCTACTTTGACCTTGAAATGCCGACACGGATCGAGAGCTTGGGCTTGGAGCGCCATTACTACTGGGGTATCGATGCTCAGCGCATAGCAAAGCGGTATCTTCGATTGTCTTTTGCCACCTAGCAGAACATGAATCGGTACGTTCAGCATCCGACCGATCAGATCGTGCAAAGCGATATCGACAGCAGCTAAGGCAAAAGGGTGTCCATTGCTGACCGCAGGTTTGAGAGTCTGGCTGATCTGATGATGAATCTGATTTACTTGAAACGGATCGGCCCCGACCAAAATCGGAGCGATATAATCTCGAATGGTTGTCACCATTGAGGCGATAGTTTCGTAACTCCAGGAGGGTAAAGCGCGTTGTTCACCCCAACCGACAACTCCTCCATCAGTCGTAATTTTGACAAATAGATGATCACCTGCCGACGTAGCATCGCCGACAAAACCGGTACCGATCTTAAACGAGGTTTTTAAACCTACTTTAACGGGAAAAACTTCAACTTGACGAATTGCTCCCATAATTTTATTCTAACACGGTTTTATTTTTTGATCAATGGTAAGCTTGCCGACCTTGGGCTGGATTGGATCTATTGGCCCGTTTTTTTTATAGTCATTATGCCCGTTAGTGGATTTGGTTCGCCCTCCATTGAAAAAGAATTGGCTTACATCCTAACGCTGTCTGAAGCGGAGAAGCGGATGATAGAAACTAATGAACCTTATTCCTATGAGAATTACGTTACCTTTGCTCTGATTACTTCAGGGGTCTCAGCCAGTGAAATGACACAGTTAAAACAAACTGTGGATCAAGTTGGGCGAGATATCTCGGCTGCAATCCAGGCCGAAAAAGTACCCCCTCCCAAATCCGGACTGGCCGAGTTTATTTTGGATGGGCTGCATACCCACTTTTTTCGCACCTACAAATCTAACCAGACCCGAATTGATGCGATGCTGCGAAATCATGACTTTAACTGCGTATCTTCATCAATTCTGTACGCTGCTATTTGCCGCAAGTTCGGTATTAACATCACCGGTGTCGTAGTTAAAGACCACGTCTTTTCCCAACTTAAATTGCCCAACCAAAAAATCGATATTGAAACAACTATACAGTACGGTTTCGATCCCTCAGCTCGCAAAGATATCCTGGATCAGTTTGGCCGTTTAACAGGTTTTATCTATGTGCCCCAACGAGACTATCAGGCGCGAACCGAGATTGGGGATCGGCAGATGGTTGCCTTAATTTGTTCTAACCGCTACAAAACACTCAGCGATCAAAAAAAACATGCGGAAGCAGCTAAGGTTCTCTACCTCAGTTGGCAGTTGGCAGCTGATTTGCCACGAACTGTCAATACGTGGGAAAGCGGTTTGGCCAACTACATCATCTCACTCGATCACGCCAAACGCTATCAGGATGCACTCTATGTCATCGAGAAGAGCCAACAACTATTCCCAATGAAACAGCCGGCCGAACTCCAGTACAACGTCTATGTCAACTGGAGTTACCATCTACTGAAGTCCAAACAGTTTAAACAGGGTATTCAGGTCGTTGAAAAAGGGATTCAACTCTATCCACGAGACAGGCGATTGCAACAAAATTTGCGAGCAGCCTACATCGATCAAATTCAAACTGCGATAAAAAAACATCAGTTTGATTTAGCTAGCCGATCTATCGAAATGGCTAAGAAAATGCTGCCCAAGGAAGATGTTTTCGACAAACTCAGCGTTAATATGGTGATCGAATCAGCTAGGAATCTGCCATTTGAAAAATCGGCTCAGATCTTCCAGCAAGCCCTGAAAACAAAACCCAACGACAAAGTACTATTGGAAGCGTTGGCCTTTGCTTACATCGATCCAGCCCAGAAATTAGCCAAGCAAAGAAAATTCCTCCCCGCTATAGACATACTGGACCAAGGTGTTAAGGAGATGCCAAATTCAAACCAGATCCTGGATGCGAAAGCCTCCATCTACAACAACTGGTCCTTGGAATTAGCCAAATTGAAACAGTTTGAGGAAGCCGTACAGATATTGGAACGAGGGTTGAAGATTAAACCTAGTGGGAAAACACTCATCAACAATTGGGATGCTACTATGCTTGAGTGGGCGGACTTTGCGCTCAAGAAAGGTGAAGCTGCTCAGGGTAGATGGGTGATGATCCAAGGAATTAGTAAATCCAGGAATAACCGACGTAAGTTCGAAGCCATAGCAGAGGGATATTATAATAATCAGGCTGTCAAACTGCTCAATGAGGGGAAAGTTAAAGAAGGTATTCGCCAACTTGAAGATGGCTTAAAATTGGTTCCTAAAAGCCGTGTTTTACGCAAAAACCTGAACCTAGCACGCCAACAACTGAAGTAAAACAGGTGACTCGAGTTAGATCTAGGGCATTCAACCAAGCGACTGATTGACTTGGGACGATTGCTTGTGCTACCATTTTCCAGTTGATCCTCAAATTTCGGTAGAAAACCCGTCGTCGTCAAATCGTCTATTTCCCGATCAAATCGAGGCTGCTGTAAATATGTCATCCCGCCAACCCAAAGTTCTCGTCCTGCGTACAGCCGGAACAAACTGCGATTACGAAACCGATTATGCTTTCCAATTAGCCGGGGCTGAGACAGCCCTTGTTCACATCAATCAACTCCTCTCACAAAGGGTTTCGTTATCCGATTACCAAATACTAGCCATTCCAGGCGGTTTCTCCTATGGGGACGACATTGCGGCCGGTATTTTACTGGCGAATGAAATCCGCTATAAATTGCTGGATGCCATTATCGGTTTTATCGAAAATAATGGATTAATCATTGGCATCTGTAACGGCTTTCAAGTATTGGTACGGTCGGGTCTTCTGCCCCAAATTAATGCTATTGCTCAGGAAGTTTCACTGGCCTCCAATACCTCCTCCAAGTTCGAGTGTCGGTGGACAACACTCACCACGGAATCTACCAATTGTGTGTTTACACAGGATCTACCGGGACAGATCTACTTGCCAGTTGCTCACGCTGAAGGGCGGTTTATTGCACCAGAAGAGACAATCGATCAACTGGGAGGCAATCAACAAATCGTGTTCCGTTATGCTTCGTCAGATTATCCAGACAACCCAAACGGCTCAGACCGAAATATCGCAGGGATTTGCGATCCGAGCGGACGGATTCTAGGGATGATGCCCCACCCTGAGCGTTACCTAACTCGATATAATCATCCTCGCTGGACACGCGAGGATCTAGCGGCGGAAGGGGATGGATTGGCAATTTTCCGCCATGCGGTCAATTATGTTTCGAGCTGAGTACATTTTAGCCTGCTCCTATCGATCTAATCTTCAAAACAAAGATGACTCAATACTTTGATTTTAATGATGGCGGTGGGAATTGCCCTTTTCCGATGGAGGTTGAGGTTACCTCTGCTATTACCCGTGGAGGCCAATTTCTAGTTGCTCAACAGTTCCAGGATGGTCGCTTTGAAGGGCAACTCTCCTCCATGGCATTTCCGACCTGCGCTTTAGCCTGGGTGCAGATAGTACAAGGGCAAGATCCAGATCCCTCGTTACTGGATTGGTTGCACAATCAGCGGTTGCCCGATGGTCGCTGGTCTTTGGATGGCTCTAAAATCCCCAATCAAAATGCGACCGACTTTGCGCAACTAATTTTGTCTTATTCCTCGACGGTTGATGCTAAAGACAGCCATATCAATCTGAGCTTGCCTCAACTGGGTTTGATCAAGTTAGCCTACGCGCACCTGAACCAGTTTGCCTGGTCGAAAGTAACACCTCCAGCTATTGTGGTACTCGCTATTCGTGGGATTCAATCTTTGCTACCCGGGCTGGCTAGACGAATGAAACCGCCTAAGCATCTTCTACCGTCTGCCGATTTTTTTTATTCCAAAACCTTTAATCAACTGTTTGTAGCGGAACAGCAAACCCTAGTTCCGGCTATGATCCTGATTGAAGCACACACTAAGAAACGACGCTCCGTAGTAGCAGATCTGCTTAGCTGGATGCTGGCTTGCCGCTTAACTGATGGCAGTTGGTTTCGGGTCAACTACATCACGGCTTTGGCCACCTTAGCTATGGTTGAAGCACAACGGCAGTTTACCGACCTGGTAACAACAGAGGAGATCGAGTCTGCAATCGCTTGGCTGGAATACACACGAAATACGGACGGTGGTTGCCGGGAAGCACTTAACTTAAACGTCTGGGATACAGCACTATCTACCATTACGCTGACTCATCTGTCACACGATCCTACCTTAACCTTTATCCCTCAAATACAAACTGCTGCTCGCTGGCTAATAAAACACCAATCCGGTGACGGAGGGTGGGCATTTTCCGGACTTGATGCTCAGAAGGGAAGCGCCTTTCTACTGTCTGATGGGGACGACACCGCACTCTCGACGCTGTCCTTGATTTGGTCTCAAGCGCACGTTAACCCGGACTCCGCTCCTAATGATTCTGACCTGCCTAACTCGTCCGAGTTAGCAGTTACCAGATCTATTGAGCACGGAATCCAATGGTTGGCAAACAACCAATCTACAGATGGTAGTTGGAGCACCTATGTTCCGGGCGAAGGCGATGTAGGTTGTGTTTCTATCACCGCTCACGCTATCGAAGCCTTACTGGCATGCGGTGGATATGAGGATTTAGTTAACAATGCCATCAACTGGCTGCGTCAGGAGATCACTGCAGAAGGGTACTGGTCAGATTTGTGGTTGTCGAAGTTTACCTACGGTACCGCCTGTGCGATTGTTGCGTTGGCTAAAAGCGGATTGTCCGCTTGTCCGGAGGTTAAACGAGGTCTTAGTTGGCTGGAAGAAAACCAACAACCCGACGGTGGTTGGGGAGAAGATATGTTTGGCCAACCGACCGAAAGTACGGTAGAACAAACGGCCTGGTCTGTCTATGCCTTATTATATGCCAGGCCAGTCCATTCTCCTGATTCAGCCAGCCCATCAATTGCGAAAGGATTGCGTTATTTACTCGACCGGCAACACCAGGATGGTTCCTGGGACGCCGCTTGTGTTGGCATTTACTGGGAAATTATTGGCGGATACAAAGATCCAATTTATGCTTCTGTTTTTCCCTTGCTGGCACTTAGTACCTATATCCAGCAAATAGGAACCGCAAGATCAGGAGGATAAGAATAGGTAACAAATGGAATATATCAACTCTAACCTGCTTTTGGCACAAAAGTAGGGGGTTTTAATCAGATTTGGTATTGAATGCAACAATATACTAAGCAGTACCGGATTAGCAGGGAGTTTCTTTACCACTCCAATTTGACATGTCTAACTTAAACCTAACCAATTCAGTTTCTATCGAATCAACCAAACTGGAACAGATCCTCTCTGATCAAATCGAAGGTGAAGTGCGGTTCGACCGTTATTCAAAGGCACTCTATAGCACCGATGCCAGTTTATACCAGGTTGAACCCATCGGCGTTGTCCTACCCTACCACAAAGCGGATGTGCTGAAAATCATCCAAACCTGCTACCAACACAACGTCCCAATCTTACCACGAGGCGGTGGTACCAGTTTAGCCGGTCAGACCGTTGGTCGAGCCGTAGTGATCGATTTCTCTAAATATATGAACCACATCATTGAGATCAATGCTGAAGAGAAGTGGGTCCGAGTCGAACCCGGCATTGTTGTCGATGAACTGAACCATCAGTTAAACCCTTACGGTTTGATGTATGCACCCGATGTAGCAACCAGCAGTCGTGCCAACGTTGGTGGTACCATCGGGAACAATTCCGCTGGTTCCCACTCGGTAATTTACGGTAAGACCATCGACCATGTAATTTCGCTGAATCTGGTTTTGTCTAATGGCGAAGAAATTGTGGCGGAACCGCTTTCGATAGCTGAATTGGAGGTCAAAAAGGACGGAGATTCTCAAGAGGCAGAAATCTATCGCCGGATTTGCCAAATTGTTGAGCAGAACCAAAATCTTATACGGGAGCGCTATCCGCGCATTTTGCGTCGAGTGGCCGGTTACAATCTGGATGAGTTTGTGTCCGATGCGGGATCTAAGGAGGTCACACCTTATCGACGAGATGGTTGCGATAATGACCACCCTTTCAACTTGGCTAAGATGATCGTCGGTTCCGAAGGTACGCTGGCCACGGTAACAGAGGCCAAAATTAACCTGGTGCCAATGCCGAAAATGACAGCTTTGAGCGTGGTCCACTTCCAAACTCTGATGGAGTCTATGGAAGCGATTGCCCCTATTTTGTCATGCCGGCCAACTGCAGTTGAATTGATCGACGATACTATCATTAACATGACCAAAGGATCCTTAGAATTTTCAAAGGTTAGCAACTTTATTCAAAATGAGCCGAACGGGGAAGGCCCCGGTGCAATTTTAGCGGTTGAGTTCTACGGTCAGACGGAACAGGAATTGTTAGCGCAACTCGATAACCTGGAACAGCAGATGAAGTCTTTAGGCTTGGGGTATGCCTTTGTCCGTTGCCTGAGCGCAGAGCAGAAAGCCAACGTATGGGAGACACGAAAGGCTGGATTAGGGTTATTGATGGGCATGAAAGGTGACCATAAACCAATTGCTTTTGTGGAAGATGCTGCGGTACCGATTGAGCATCTACCGGAATATGTACGCCGTTTTGCGCAGATTATCGAAGATCACGATACCACTGCCGCTTACTACGCCCACGCCAGTGTTGGGTTGCTTCACAACCGGCCGGTCATCAACCTTAAATCCGAATCGGAAATTCAAAAGATGTATTCCATCGCCAAACAAGTGCGAGATCTACTGGTGGATCTCGGTGGCGCCATGAGTGGCGAACATGGCGACGGCCAAGTCAGAAGTGAGTGGATCCAAAGTATGTTCGGCCCCGAACTCTACCACGCCTTTCGCCAAGTCAAACAGGCCTTTGATCCAACTGGGATCATGAATCCGGGCAAGATCGTCGATGCGGCACCGATGACGGAAAACCTCCGCTTCGGTGCCGAGTACAACACTATCCGGATTGACACCTATTTCGATTTCTCAAATCAGGGTGGATTTGAACGGGCGATTGAGATGTGCAACGGAGTCGGTGCCTGTCGCAAGACACTGACCGGAACTATGTGTCCCTCCTTCATCGGTACGCGAGAAGAAAAACACTCGACTCGTGGACGCGCTAACGCTCTCCGGCATGTGATTT
This sequence comes from Candidatus Poribacteria bacterium, assembly GCA_002699335.1. The sequence goes on along the minus strand of PACG01000137.1, from coordinate 24,103 downwards.
CAGGTACTCTACCCCACGAACACTTTAAGGACCACTCGCTGTACGATGTTTTAGATCTCTGTCTGGCCTGCAAAGCCTGTAAATCGGAGTGTCCGTCCAACGTGGATATGGCCAAAATCAAATACGAGTTTCTAGCTCAATACTACAATCAACACGGTCTACCACTGCGCAACCGCCTTTTCGCTGGCATCGCCGAGTTGAGTCAGATCGGCTCTGCACTGGCTCCGGTCTCTAACTGGATGATGAATAGACCGGTCTCCAAATGGATGATGGAGAAATTGTTCGGTGTGGATCGACGCCGGTCTTTACCCAATTTTGTTCGAGAAACCTTTACCGAGTGGTTTAACCATCGCCCACCTGAACCGGCTGGCTCGGGCAAACCCAAACAAGTCGTTTTTTTCTACGACACCTTCACCAACCACAACTATCCTCAGGTTGGTAAAGCCGTGGTCGAAGTATTGGAAGCAGCCGGTTTTGAGGTTATTCTGCCACCTAAACGGTGTTGCGGTCGGCCGATGATTTCCAATGGAATGCTCGACCAGGCCATTCAGAACGCCCGACACAATATCAGTTGGCTGTTGCCTTACGCCCGGCAAGGAATTCCGATTGTCGGCTGTGAACCCAGTTGTGTTTCAGCTCTAACCGACGATTATGTCGATCTCCTGCCAGGAACAGAATCAAAATTGGTCGCCAACCATACCTTCATGATCGAAGAGTTACTGCTACAGGAAAAAGGGCATTTGAACTTTACAGATAGCGGCAAAGATATTTTGCTTCACGGTCACTGTCACCAACGAGCGTTGGTTGGCACCAAATCATCTGCTCAACTACTCGCTCTACCCCCGAATTACGAGGTAGAGGTGATCGATTCTAGCTGTTGTGGAATGGCCGGATCATTTGGCTACGAGACTGAGCACTACGACCTATCGATGAAAATTGGAGAACTACGCCTTTTCGACCAGATTCGGTCGCACGCATCCAACCGGGATGGGGAGGTAGAAGTCGCTGTTTCGGGAGTCTCCTGCCGGGAGCAGATTAAGCACGGAACAGGACGGGAACCCAGGCATCTAATCGAGTTGTTGCGGGAAGCGATTCCGCCGCCACAGCAAATTAGCTAACCTCGCCTAGAAAACCTAGCCACTGATTCGTTTCGTCCGTGGTGAACTTATTCTCAGTCCATGTCAAGCGTTACGTACTCCGGGCGACCATTTGGATGGCGAACATGAAGCAGAATTTTAGACTCCTTGGCCACGTCTTTCAATCGAGTTCGATAATCTTCGATACTGGCGACCGGTTCCCAATCGATCTCCTTGATCAGGTCACCAATTTGAATCCTCGCTTTTTCAGCCGGACTACCTTCTCTCAATTCAGTGACCAGCACGCCACTTTCATCTTGATAACCATATTTTTCGGCCAACTCTTTCGTTAAGTTGACCACCTGCATACCGGCGAAGATTTCTGACTCACCGTCTTCGGCATCAGGTACTATTTCTCGTCCCGTTTGCAACGAAGCTAAGGCGCCATCGGTTCTTTTGCCTAATTTAACTTTGAGATTCTTGGTTTTACCTTTGCGAACTACCTTGATTGCTACCTGTTCACCAGCCCCAGCATCAGCAACAAGATTTCTGAGGTCTTCTCCATCCTCAATTTGGTTATCATTGAGAGAAACGATAATATCACCACGTCGAAGATTCCCTTTGCCGGCAGGGCTCCCTTTTCCAACCGCGACAACCAATGCTCCCCTCGGTTTATCCAGGCCTGCTTTTTCAGCAATATCCGCCGTGACATCTTGAAACTGAATTCCCAACCAACCACGCGTAACCTCGCCTTTCTCCTTCAAGGCGGTCATGATCTTCCTAACCAAGTTGCTGGGAATGGCAAACCCTACACCGACATTACCCTGTGAAAATCCGCTTCCTGTCAGGATCGCTGTATTGATACCGATCAGTTGGCCGTAAACGTTAATCAATGCACCGCCACTATTCCCCCGGTTGATAGCCGCATCAGTTTGAATAAAATCGGCATAGGTAGCAATGCTGACATCACCGGTGTCACGCCCTTTAGCACTGACAATACCGCGTGTCACTGTCTGCGACAGGCCGAAAGGGCTACCGATAGCTACCACCCATTCCCCTACCTCCAACTGGTTCGAATCACCAAACTCCAAATAGGGTAAATTTTTCTGGTCGATCCTCAAAACAGCTAGATCGGTACCGTCACGTCCAGCATCAGCGCCAATGATTTCAGCCTCAAACTCACGACCATCTGATAAAACGATTTTTATGTCGCTGGCACCTTCGATCACATGGTTGTTAGTCAGAATAAAACCATCGTGACTAACAATTACGCCGGAACCAAGCCCGCCGGGCATTTCACGCTGTCGAGGTTCTGAATCGGGATTTTCTTCCTCTCCAGGTGGCGATTCTTCGGGAAAGAATCGACGCCATTGTCGAAAGAAGTCTTCATCAAACGGCATTCGGTTACGGCGTTCCGAGACCATTCGGGTGGTTGTGATCTGTACCACAGCCGGTTTGGCCTTGTTAACTAGATTTATAAAGGCACGATTAGCTCGTTCCAGATAAATATGGTCGCTATCATTAGCATCCGTCTGAGCGATTACCGTAGCTGGATTTAAGGCGAAAACATGCCAGATTGCGGTCAGCACGAATACCAGGCTGGCAATCAAGATTAAATGTTTGGGCCAGATCTTACCGTGACTAAACAGAGATTGGATATTTGATTTGGGAGTTATCACCTGTGATGCTCCTTCTGATGTGAGTTTATGGGAAGATTTGAGTTTTACCAATGGCATACATCCGACAATTAAGTAGATGGACGACTCTTAACAAACGCTCTTGCGCTGTCATCTGTATTGATTATACCTTACCAGGTGCAGGATCATACCGATGTGGTTAAAAAGTTTCACCTGCCTGTAGCAAAGACCGTATTTGTTCAACGTGTTGGTCGAGACTACAAATGACCTGTTGTCGTGTGTTCATGTTTCGAATCGCAACTTCGTTCCGTTTCAGTTCGTCAGGAGCGACCACCAGTGCCAGTGGAATTCCCTTTCGGCTTGCATAGCCGAAGGTTTGTCGAAATGACTTGGGTTCCAGGTAGATCTCCGCATTGATTCCCGCTCGACGCAGTCGCGCCAGTTGCTTCAGTGCTTCGGGCATAACCTCTTGATTATAGGGCGCAACCAGCACCTGGGTGCGAGTCTTAACCTGTGGCAATAGATTGAGTTTCTCCATGGCGCCGATCAGGCGTTCCAAACCAAAGGAGGTTCCGACGGCTGGAATATCTCGACCGATATATTGTCCTATCAGCGTATCCCATCGCCCACCACCAACCACACTGCCAATTTCAGCTTCTCGAACCACTACTTCAAAAATCGGTCCCGTATAGTAGTCTAACCCACGAGCGAGTGCCGGTTCAAATTGATAGTGGTTCGTTGGTACCTCAAACGTATTCAACGTTTGTTCAATTTCGCGTAGTTCATTAATGCCTGCGTCAGCTTGTCCATGTCCACCTGTTACCTGTTCCAGTTGATCTAAAACGTCGACTCCAGATAAAGAGATCACTTCAAAGATCCTATCAATGGTTTGAGTACTAATTCCATTTTGGCTTAGCTCAGTTTTTACTTTATCTTCACCGATTTTATCCAGTTTATCGATTGAGCGGCAAACTGTTCTAAGTTGATCTGGAACACCGGCATAGGCAACCATACCATCCAAGATCTTACGGTTGTTAATCAAAATCTGGAAATCGGAAAAACCGAAGGCGGTCATCATCTCATCGATAATGGTCAAAATCTCGGCTTCAACCAGCATGGATTGGCTACCAACCGCATCGATATCGCACTGGGTGAATTCGCGGTAACGTCCTTTTTGCGGTCGTTCGCCACGCCAAACCTGTTGTATTTGATACCTTTTGAAAATGGGTCGAACGATTTCTGCGTTCATACCGATGGTTCGTGCCAACGGTACGGTCAGGTCGTAACGAAGAGCCAGTGTTTTCCCGTCTCTATAGGCCAAGCGATAGATCAGATTTTCTGCCTCCTGGCCGTACTTGCCTGTCAGAATATCGTAATACTCCAGGGCTGGCGTTTCAAGCGGTTCAAAACCGTATTTTTCAAAGACACGCCGCAATTTATCGATAACGTGGTTGCGATAAACCATTTGTTCCGGCAACCGGTCGCGTAAGCCAGAGTAGAGGCGTGGTTGAATGGCTGTCATGTTGTTCCTCTGAGTTTTATATTAGCCTTGGTGAAATTTGGCCACTAATAAATTAGGCAAGAAAAAAGCCGCAGGCGTTATTGAATCCCTGCGGCTGTTCGCTGATACGATTGCTTTAATAGCCGATAACGCTGATACCTTGACGATAGGTTTCAGCCGAGTTATGTAAAGAGGCCTTTTCTTCAGTGGTTAATTCGATTTCGATGATTTTTTCAACGCCATTGGCAGCCAGTATAATTGGCACGCCGATATACAGATCATCGATTTCGTATTGACCGGTTAGGTGAGCCGAGCAGGGAATTAGGCGTTTTTTGTCTAAAACAATAGCTTCCGCCATTTGAGCCAGAGAGGCTCCGGCGGCGTAGTAACCGCTTACCTTCAGCAATTCCACAATCTCGCCACCACCGTTTCTGGTTCGATCAGAGATTTCGTCTATCCGTTCAGAAGGCATAAGTTGGGTAATTGGAACCCCTCCCACGGTTGTGTAACGAGGCAGAGGCACCATGGTATCACCGTGTCCACCCATTACCATAGCCGTTACATCCTCAACTGAGACATTGAGTTCCATAGAGATGAAGGTTCTGAAGCGAGCAGAGTCGAGGATGCCGGCCTGACCAACCACTCGCTCTGATGGAAAGCCGGATACTCTCCAGGCGTGGTAAGTCATAATGTCGAGCGGGTTGGTTAACATGACGATGACGCAGTCGGGCGAATGTTTAACCACGTTCTCCGTCACCGTAGCAACAATTTTCGCATTGGTATTGAGCAGATCTTCACGTGTCATGCCTGGTTTGCGAGGCGAACCGGAGGTGATGATGACGACGTCTGAACCGGCAGTCTCTTCGTAACCAACTGAACCGCTCATATTGGCGTCGAACATTTCGACCGGACCCGCTTGGACCATATCCAGGGCTTTACCTTGTGGCACACCGTCGATGATATCGACCATCACCACGTCACCTAACTGTTTTTGAGCAATTAGGAAGGCCGCAGTTGCGCCAACATTACCAGCACCAATGACACTAATTTTTTTTCGAGCCACTTGATTACTCCATATTTTCGATGATGGCAGTACCAAACTCAGAGGTCTGGAGTTTAGTTGCACCATCCATTAGTCTTTCCAAATCGTAGGTAACACGTTTCTGAACAATGGTTTTTTCAATCCCGGAGATGATGAGATCCGCCGCTGATTGCCAGCCCAAATGCTCTAGCATCATCACCGCCGACAGAATCAATGAGCTGGGATTAGCAACATCTTGATCTGTATATTTAGGGGCTGTGCCATGAGTGGCTTCAAAAAGTGCAGCCACATCACCAATATTGCCGCCAGGAGCCATACCAATTCCGCCAACTTGAGCGGCACAGGCGTCCGACAGATAATCGCCATTTAGATTGGGAGTAGCGATGACATCATATTCTGAGGTTCGAGTCAGGATTTGTTGCAACATGCTGTCGGCAATCCGATCTTTAATCACAATTTTGCCAGCTGGAACTTGTCCATCGTGTTGATCCCAAAGATCCGCTTCGGAAATCGTCTGATGGCCAAATTCCTCAGCAGCCACCTCATATCCCCAATCGGCAAACGCGCCTTCAGTAAACTTCATAATATTACCCTTGTGCACCAGGGTTACGCTTTGCCGATTGTGGTCGATTGCATACTGGATTGCCATCCGAACCAAACGTTGGGTACCGAAGATGCTGATGGGTTTAATTCCTATCCCCGAATCCGCCCGGACAGACACGCCCATCTGGTTTTGCAGGAAGTCGATGACCTGTTTCACTTCATCCGATCCTTGTGCCCATTCAATACCGGCGTAGACATCCTCCGTATTTTCGCGGAAGATAACCACATCCATCTGCTCTGGATGGCGGACAGGTGAAACGACTCCTTCAAAATGGCGGACGGGACGAATGCAGGCGAAGAGATCCAATTCCTGTCGCAGGGTGACGTTGAGGCTTCGGAACCCACCACCCACGGGAGTGGTAAGTGGTCCTTTCAAGGCCACACCGAATTCCCGAATGGCCTGGAATGTATCTTCGGGCAACCATTGTCCATACTTTTCTTGCGCATTCTCACCGGCGTAAATATCGAACCAGACGATCTTTTTTTGGTCTTCGAAGGCTTTTTCCACTGCTGCATCTATTACTCGACGGGTAGCCCGCATAATATCCCGCCCAATCCCATCGCCTTCGATTACAGGAATAATAGGTTGGTCAGGTACGTTGAGTTTGCCAACGGATTGGGTTGTATCTTTCCCGATCTTCCCACCATCTGAAGGGGTGATAAGTTTATCGTAGTCGGCCATATTTGCTCCTAATGATATTTTGTTTAATCAGTGTGTAAGGTGGGGCCCTTGAGTCTGATATATGTGTTTCTGACAGATGTCAAATAGACTAATTTTTGGTAAATGCGTTTGATGTTTGACTTAGCCGATCATGGACGTTCAAGACCTGACCTGGTACAGTTTGATCTTCTTCAAAATCGGGAATAATTACAGGATCCGGTGCAATTACAGGGCGGATAATTTTCAGTTGCAGCTGTTCACGTCCATCCATGATCCAGCCAAATCCGCGAAAAATATAGGTGAGTAAGGTCCGGTCAGGGTCGCTTATTCCTAAAGCCTCCTGCACACACCAGGCGCCGAAATCGGTATTCGGTGTCAGGCGTAGTGGTGGGTCCTCCTCGTGTCCGGGCTTAACGACACCCTCGACAAAGACGATCTGATAAATCCGCTGGACGATTTTAAGACTTCTCAATCGGTTGTCAGACAACTCGATTTGACCACTGTCAACTGCATCAAACAGGGGCGACAGATAGATGGCAGCTCGTGGATCTTGTTGTATTTGCTGGCCTCGACCGGCAGCCGAGATTTCCGGATGGCCAAACGTCGGTAAGCCGCCGGTCAGTACCTTTTCCCGGATGACGGACTCCCTTTCCTGCGTAGACAACTGCTCCAATTCCCGCACGAAGGAGGTCATGTTGTGAATAGCACCGAAATGGCGTTTCCCGTCTAGAATCATCTGCGAAGCGACAAAGAAGTCGCTGATACTAACGGCATGAAGTGACGCCATATATCGGGCCACCATGTTAGAGGCGGCGGAACCGTGATGGGTTTGAATCATGCCCATCACCTCCAGGATTCTTCCTTCTATTTCGGTTGTCTTACGACCGAGTAGAAGGCTATAAGTTGTCTGGAAGGCAGTTCTTCCCTCATCTCGATGCTGAGTAATAAAATCTGCTGTTTGTTGTGCTAGTTCCGCCGATAGCAGATCTGGTTTTTCTGCTAATAGGTAGCGCATATAGGTCGACATCGCACCGACAGCAACGTTATTCATGTGGGCAGCGATCTGCTGTATCAGAAAAAGACCGATATGACGTTGGTCGCTAAAGCCCCGGTCGGTTCGACTGGAAGGTTGGCTCTTTTGCAACGTTGATAGGTACTGAACCGCCAATTCTGGTCCGGCCTCTGGATAAGCCGTCATAAAGGTAGCGACCAGATGTGGTATGGTTGCGCTTCCGTCTAGGCTTATTCGTTTTTCTCTTACGATACGAAAAAATTTTCGGTTAATCAATGATTCCAGAAGTTTTGCCTGGTCGAGATCGTCTAAGGTCTGCGGTTGTTGACCGAAGAGTCCGGTGAAAACCAACTGAGCTGGAGTTAGCTGACCGGACACGATTTCACCCTCCTGGACTAATCCTCGAATAGCAAAGCTTCTGATTTGGAGGTCGATTTCCGTATCCTGGCAGGTGGCTGTGGCCTGGTGCTGAACCGGATTAGCAAAGACTGCAGTCGACTGGGGCAGAGAGAGTAGACTGGTCAAGGTAGCAGATATTTGGTCTTCGCCTAATAGGGCACTTTTTTCTACTGCGGTTGAAACCGGTGCATAACTCGAGGGGGGAGGGAGTTCCGAAAGTGTTTGGCGAATTAGACGAAATCGGCCCGATTTCGGTCGGTGTGCCGTGATTTTCATGATGCTTGATACCCTTTTCTTAGAGTTCGTCGCGTAGCTAACAAGTTGAGGCCCTGGACCAGCTAGAAGCCTATCCAACACTGAAATTTAAGGCAGGTCCGTTGACCCCATCAGGTAGCGGTCAACTTCGCGTGCAGCCTCCCGACCTTCTTTGAAAGCCCAAACGACCAGACTCTGGCCTCGACGCATATCCCCAGCGGCAAAAACTCCCGGCACATTGGTCGTATACTTGCCTTCTTCTGCTTGAACGTTTGAGCGTGGGTCACGCTCGACATCGAGTTGCTCTAGTACAGTGTCTTCTGGACCGCGGAAACCCATGGCCAACAACACAAGATCGGCCGGCCGGACCGTTTCGGTACCCTTAATCGGTTTGGGGGATGGTCTTCCATTATCACTTGCAACCCATTCGTATCGACTGGTGTATAATTCCTTAATGTTGCCGTCTACGTCACCGACAAATTTGGTTGCGCTGGTCAGATATTCACGAGGATCATCGTAACCAAATTTGGCCGCGGCTTCTTCTTGCCCATAATCCAGGTTGTAGATTCGGGGGAACTCGGGCCACGGGTTATTGGGTAGTCTTTCATCTGGTGGACGATCGACAATTTCGAACTGGGTGATCGTTTTACAACCGTGCCGCACAGAAGTACCAACACAGTCGGTTCCTGTATCCCCACCACCAATTACGACTACGTGCTTGTCTTTGGCTGAGATATAGTTGCCATCTGTATGCTCGGAATCGAGCCTACTCTTGGTATTTTGGTGCAGAAATTTGACGGCAAAATGAATACCGTTTAGGTCCCGACCTTCAATAGGTAAGTCGTTCGGCTTGGTGGCACCACCACAAAGGACTACTGCATCAAATGATTCGACTAACTCTGTGGCTTGAATGTCCGTACCAATTTCGGTATTGGGAACGAAGGTAACACCTTCTTCAGCCATCAGATCCACCCGACGTTGGACGTAGGATTTGTCCAACTTCATGTTGGGAATCCCGTACATTAGTAGCCCACCAATCCGGTCGGCCCTTTCGTAAACCGTCACTAAATGCCCGGCTTCATTCAGTTGAGCTGCACAGGAGAGTCCGGCCGGCCCAGAACCGACAACGGCAACTGTTTTTCCCGTTCGGTGTTCGGGTGGCTCGGCCACGATCCAGCCTTCATTCCAACCTTTATCAGCGATGGCGACTTCAATGTTTTTGATCGTCACCGCAGGCTCGGTCAGACCTAAAACGCAAGCCCCTTCACACGGCGCCGGACAAACTCGCCCAGTGAACTCTGGGAAGTTGTTGGTCTTGTGCAAACGATTTAGTGCTTCTTCCCACAACCCTCGGTAGACCAAATCGTTCCATTCTGGGATCAGGTTGTTAATCGGACAGCCTGATGCAAATGGGGTGGTTTCTGGCAACCGCATACCCGTATGGCAAAATGGCACCCCACAGTCCATACAACGTGAACCTTGCGTTTGTAATTTACCTGGGTCGAAGTGTAAGTGAAATTCGTCCCAATCCTTAATGCGTTCTAGCGGTGAACGGTCCGCCGGAAGTTCCCGATCGTGTTCCATAAATCCGGTCGGTTTTCCCATTCTAACTCCTCTTGAAGTAGTGAGTGTAAAGTGTGAATGTAAAATGTAGAATGATGGACGGTGACCACGTCCTACTTTCAGTCGGCATTCTCATTGTGCTTATCTGTCAAGATTCGGACGGATCGGTTACCGCACGCCGGAAAGCTGACAGCCAGGCATTTTCACCTTCCAGGCCCTCGTTTTGGGCCTGGCGATGGGCATCCAAAATCCGTTTATAATCGTCAGGCATTACCTTGACAAACTGTGATACGAATTGATCCCAATCGGCTAAAATCTCTACGGCCAAACTACTGCCGGTGTATTCGGTGTGTCGTTGAATCATGGTTTTTACATCTTCGATTTCGGCTGGATCTTGCAATGGTTCCAGGCTGCACTGTTCCTGGTTGCAACGGGTATGAAAATCGCCGTCTCGATCCAAGACATAGGCAACTCCACCCGACATGCCGCCAGCAAAGTTACGACCTGTTTGGCCGAGGATAACAACTTTGCCGCCCGTCATATATTCACAACCGTGATCGCCGATCCCTTCAACCACCGCGCTGACGCCGCTATTTCGGACGCAGAAGCGTTCGCCGGCCATTCCGCGGATGTAGGTTTCACCCGCCGTAGCACCGTAGAAGGCCACATTGCCGATAATAATGTTTTCCTCCGGCTCAAAGGTCGAGCCGGCCGGCGGACAAACGATCAGTTTACTACCAGATAATCCCTTGCCAAAATAGTCGTTGGCTTCGCCCTGTAAGCGGAAAGTGATACCTGGCGGGGTGAAAGCAGCAAATGACTGTCCGGCCGATCCCTGAAAACAGATATCGATTGTATCTTCAGGCAGCCCGTCGATACCGAAGTTTCGGGTCACCTGACTGCCTAAAATGGTGCCAACCACACGATCGGTATTTTTGATAGGTAAAGTGGCAGTTACTTTTTCAGCTTTTTCCAAAGCCGGCTGGCATAGGTTCAGGAGAATACGGTTATCAACCGACCCTTCTAATCCATGATCTTGGTCGATCTGACGATAGCGGCCAATGTGTGACCCAACATCGGGCTGGTGGAGAAGAGGGGTTAAATCTAACCCTCTGGCTTTCCAATGTGATACATCTTTCTTGGGCTGCAGCAAATCGGTCCGCCCAATCATTTGGTTGATAGTNCGAACCCCCAGGCTGGCCATGATCTCCCTCATATCCTCAGCGATAAAGCGAAGGAAATTGACCACGTAAGCCGGGTCTCCACGAAACTCCTTACGCAGTTCCGGGTTCTGGGTAGCTACCCCGACAGGACAGGTGTCAAGATGACAAACTCGCATCATGATGCATCCTAGAGCCACCAGGGCAGTAGTGGCGAAGCCGAACTCCTCAGCNCCTAACAGGGCAGCGATCACCACATCTCGACCCGTTTTCAGTTGGCCATCGGTTTCGACGACAATTCGCGAGCGCAGGTTGTTCAAAACTAGGGTTTGATGTGTCTCGGCCACGCCGAGTTCCCACGGTAGTCCGGCGTGTTTTATACTGGTTTGTGGAGAAGCGCCAGTCCCACCGTCCAGACCGCTAATTAAGACCACATCAGCGTGTCCTTTGGCCACACCTGCTGCCACTGTGCCGACCCCAACCTCGGAAACTAACTTGACATTGATTCGAGCCTGAGGATTGGAGTTTTTGAGGTCGTGGATAAGTTGAGCCAGATCTTCAATCGAGTAGATATCGTGGTGGGGTGGTGGTGAAATTAGTTCCACTCCCGGTGTTGAGTGTCGAACTGTAGCGATCCAAGGGTAAACTTTACGACCCGGTAATTCTCCCCCTTCGCCCGGCTTAGCCCCTTGTGCCATCTTAATTTGCAACTCTTTAGCATGTACCAGATAGTTACTAGTAACGCCGAATCGTCCGGATGCCACCTGCTTAATAGCACTGTTTTTAGAGTCGCCATTTGGTTCCGGGGTATAACGGGCCGGATCCTCACCCCCCTCGCCGGTATTGCTTTTACCACCGATGCGGTTCATGGCGATGGCCAGAGCTTCGTGCGCTTCCTTGCTGATGGACCCATAGGACATAGCACCGGCTTTAAAACGGGTAAAAATGGCCTCTACCGGTTCGACTTCTTCTAACGGAATTGGATCTACCACCGGTTTGAAGTCCAGCAGGCCACGTAAGGTTCCCAGTTGTTCCGACTGGTCGTTGATCAGCTTAGTGTAGTCTTTATAGGTGTCATAATTATNGGTTCTGGTTGCCAATTGGAGTTTGTGGATAGTCATCGGATTGAACTGGTGATATTCTCCACCTTGTCGCCATTGGTAATGTCCGCCAACATCCAGTGTCGGATCTTCAACCGGGCTTTCAGGATAAGCCCGGCAATGTCGAACCAGGGTCTCTTCAGCCATTATCTCGAGCCCAATTCCTTCCACTCGACTGTCGGTCCAGGTGAAATATTTCTCGATTACCTCCTGTTTAATCCCTACTGCCTCAAAGATCTGGGCCCCCCGGTAGGATTTAATAGTGGAGATGCCGATCTTAGCCATGACTTTGACCACGCCTTTAGTTACAGACTTAATATACCCTTTTACCGCCTCACTATATTCGATGTCTGTCAACTGGCCTTGTTGGATCATATCAGCCAAACTTTCAAAAGCTAGGTAGGGGTTAACCGCCTGTAGGCCGTAGCCGATCAGCAGACAGAAATGGTGGACTTCACGTGGTTCGCCGGATTCGAGCGCAATACCTACCTGGGTTCGGGTGCCTTGCCGGATCAGATGATGGTGCAAGCCGGAGACGGCCAGCAGTGCTGGAATCGGCACCCTGTTTCCATCCAGCTCTCGATCCGATAGAATCAGAATCGTATAACCGTCTTCAATGGCTTGATCNGCGGCCGCGAATAATTGATCTAAAGCGCGTTCGAGGTTATGGCCAGCTTCTTCGGNAGGCGTCCGACTTTCAGTCGGCGTCGGCTTGGGAAACAGGATGGACAGTGTTTTGGATTTTAGACCCACTTGGTCTACACGCCGCAATTGCTCTAGTTCTTCGTCGGAAAGGATTGGGGTGTCCAACCTAATTTGGCGACAACTCTCCGGCCTTGGATTCAGTAGGTTTCCTTCGGGGCCAATGGTTGTCTCCGGAGAGGTTATGATCTCCTCTTTCAGCGGATCCAGTGGTGGATTTGTAACCTGGGCGAAAAGTTGTTTAAAGTAGTTGTAAAGCAGGTGCGGTTGGTTGGATAGGACAGCTAACGGTGCATCGTTGCCCATCGATCCGACCGGATCTCTGCCGATTTTAGACATTGGCCCCAGGAAAACGCGTTGATCTTCAAAGGTGTATCCAAAGACCTGCTGGCGTTGTAAGGTTTTGTCGTGATCGGGTTCTGGCTCTTTAGCAGGCACTTCAGGCAAACTAGAAAGAGCGACCAGATGCTCGTCCAACCACTGTCCGTATGGATGTTCGGTCGCAGCGTCACGTTTGACCTCCTCGTCACTAATAATCCGTCCCTGCTGTGTATCGACTAACAGGATTCGCCCCGGTTGCAGCCGGCCCTTATAGAGCACGTCTTCAGGGTCGACTTCGATTACCCCTGCTTCTGAAGCTAGTATGATTAAATCATCTTTAGTAACATAGTAACGGGAGGGCCGAAACCCGTTGCGATCCAGGCAAGCACCAACGACCTGGCCGTCGGTGAAGGCAATTGAAGCCGGACCGTCCCAGGGCTCCATCAGACAACTGTGGTACTGATAGAAGGCACGCCGCTCATCATCCATACTCTGGTGACGCTCCCACGGTTCGGGAATCATCATCATGGCGGCGTGCGGCATAGAGCGACCAGACAGTGACAGGAATTCCAGACAATTGTCGAAAACAGCGGAATCGCTACCGTCCTCGTCGAGGATCGGTAAGATTTTGGCTATATCGTCACCGAATAGCTCAGAGGCTAACATGGTCTGCCGGGCTTTCATCCAGTTCTGGTTACCTCGAATGGTATTGATCTCACCGTTATGAATCAGGTACCGATAGGGATGAGAACGTTCCCAACTGGGGAAGGTATTGGTCGAAAATCGGGAATGGAACAAAACAATGGCCGCTGTCATCAACGGATCTCGCAACTCCGGATAGAATTCGGCCACCTGCATCGGCGTTAACATGCCCTTATAAACCACGGTACGCGCTGACAAACTGGGAATGTAGAAGTTCGGATCCAGAGGTTCGTGGNTACCTGAACTNGATCTGCCGTAGCGAATCAGGTTAGAAGCTCGCTTGCGGATGACATAGAGCTTGCGCTCGAAGATCACCGAGGGGTCAGCATCCGCTGTTAAATTGGACAAGTTTCCAACCGATGACTGAAGGTCGGATCTTTCGATGAAGGCTTGCCAAACCGCAGGCTCACTGTCCATAGAGGTCTGTCCTAGTGTCGAGTTATCGGTCGGCACTCTACGCCAGCCTAGAAATTTTTGCCCCTCTTCGGCTACGATCTTTTCGAACTGTTGCTGGCAGGTAGAAGTTGGTTCGCCATCCGTGCTTTGAGAGAAATAGAGCATACCGAGGCCNTATTGACCCGGTTCGGGTAGGTCTATGCCCTCCGGCTTACAAACAGATTGCAGAAAAGCGTGTGGGATCTGCATCAGGATACCGGCGCCNTCACCGGTATTTTCTTCACTGCCGCGGGCCCCCCGGTGATCCAGGCAAACCAAAGCTTCCAGTGACTGACGCACAATTTGGTTAGATTTTTGTCCTTTAATGTGTGCAATCAGGCCAATGCCACAAGCATCTCGCTCATAGGCTGGGTTGTAAAGCCCTTGCTTTGGTGGGAAGCCAAACGGTTTCTTCATAACGGAACCTTTCTTCATCTGAAGATGCCGATAGATACACACGTAACATCGGCGAAAGTGTTTAGATACTTTCCTTTAGGTAATGCCTGCAAAGGCATCCAGGCCTTACCCCGGATTTTTCGTTGTGCAATTTTTCGCAAGCGTATTGAGATGGAAGGTTGAAAGGGCTAGTTTCCCATTTCAGTGGGAGCTCAAATCGGGTTTCTTGCGGTATCGAGCAGACGATTTTGCTATCTATTGAGATGTCAAGTTACTTCTTCATGGACCAAAATCATACATCAGATTGTCTAAAACTGTCAAGTTAATTACATCAATTTGGAGTTCGAGCCGTCAGCGATCTAACTCTATACTAAACCTGCTATATTNGCNGAAGTATGTTNGCGGAACGCGATCTTTGCAAAGGAATACCGTTCTTGATAAAATAGAAGGGCAGATGGGCTAAAAGGAGTCTAAAGAATGGGAAAGTTTCTGGGGATAGTAATGACCCCTCTAGATGTTCAGGTTGAAGGGTTGAACGCTGTCATGGATCGGATCCAATCGACAGGCGCAACCGCTATTAACTGTGGCCGTACCCTGAATCGAGAAGCGACGGCTGAAAGCGGATTCCGGGCACCACCACTCGATATTGACGGCTACGATCGTGTCTTTGACCGTCCTGTCTGGGGTAAGAGGGAGCTCTATTTGGAGAGCTTTCGCGCCCAGAAACCGGATCTCTCCTGGTACGNTGATACCCCTTACAAACCGGCCTGGAAAGAGATCCCCGCTGATTTAGATGCAGATTTGCCCCAGCGGATTTTTGAAGCGGCTCGAAGTCGGAATTGGCAGATCTATACCTCGGTCACACCTTTAGCCGTCCCTGAACTGAAAGACCAGGATCGGATGCAGTGGATCAATGGTCAGTTCCCGGATCCAGATCGCCGAGTGGCCAACCAGGGATGCCCCAGTTCACCCGATGTTCGAGCCTGGGCGATCGCCTCGGTGCTGGACGAAATAAGCCATCATCCAAGCCCAGATGGAGTTTGTCTGGACTGGGTCGAATATACCACCTACCTGTTGGAAGATCACTTCGCCTGTTTTAGTCCACATTCACAACAACAGATGGTAGCCTTAGGCTACGATCCGCAAAAAATGAAGCAGGATGTCCAAGCCCTCTGGAACTATTTACATCGANTGGCCACCGACCGGCTGGACCAAATCGAGCGCCTTTTAGGCCACCCATCCCGGCTGCTGGATCTACTTGTCCGCTTTTCTGGTGTTTATGATTTCTTCCGTTTTAAGTCGGATGTGGTTTATGGCCTTTATCAAGATATTCGGACTGCAATGGATCAGGCCGGTTTCGCTGAGGTCGAGTTAGTGGCCAACGGTTGGCCACCTCCCTTCAATCGATCCAGCGGTATGGACTATAGCCGACTGGCGCAAATTGTCCAATGTGTTCGNCCCAAACTCTACACTTTTCACTGGTCAGCAATACCTCGATGGTACGGTCAGGTATTGAAAAATTGGAATCCGGAGTTAGGCGTCAGTACAATTCTAAAGGCCATCAAGCTCTGGTTTAATTTGCCAGACGATATCGAATCGCCGGCCTTCGCCGATTACTACATTCCCGCTGCGACAGACAAACATCCGGTCCGTTTCGAGACCTTTGCTGACCGGGTCGATGAGGTGGTTCGGCAAGTTGATGGTAAGAGCCCGGTTATGCCGTTGGCTCATGGATATGTACCGCTCGAGCAGTGGAAACGAACGGTGGCCATCGTTCGAGATACTGCCGCCGATGGGATGTGGGTGCAACGGTATTGCTACTTATCGGACGAGAAAATCTCGGCCCTGGCCGGGATTTGGAATGTGAAAAACGCAGGTCGGATGATGGCCATGGGCTCCTTTTTCTAATCCACCAGCCAACGCCAACAAGAGACCGGTGATGCGGCCAAAAATTCAGCCCATGGATATGTACACACCTAGCTTGGCTGGAAGATTTAAAGATTGCAGAAGAAAAGTAGAGACNGCTATAATCAGCGACAGCAGATTTTGCTACGATAATTCCGGTGGCCTGCAGTGGAGGCAATGACTTGGCAAGGCGGTTGATCGTCGGTTTAACCGGTGCTAGCGGTACCATCTATGGAATTCGGTTAATTGAAGTTTTAGCGGATAATACCNATTTCGAGATTCATTTAACCCTCTCCGAAGCCAGCGCGCGCGTTTTAGCCGAGGAGGTCGGAATCCAGGTAGACCCGGATAATTTTAGCATTGCCGACTTAATCGGTCGGGACGCTTCCAACGTGATCTATCATCACCCGGATGATATTGGGGCCTCGATTGCCAGCGGTTCTTTTCGGACATTGGGCATGGTAATCGTACCGTGTAGTATGGGAACGGTAGCCTCGACTGCGATGGGGCTATCGCGAAACCTGGTCCAGCGTGCGGCNGATGTCTGCCTGAAAGAACGNCGCCGCTTGGTCCTGGTGGTACGGGAGACNCCGCTGAGTACGATCCATCTGGAAAATATGCTCAAGCTGTCACAAGCCGGTGCCGTCATACTGCCCGCCATGCCGGCCTTTTACCATTTTCCCGAAACCATCGAGGATCAGATCAATTTTGTGGTTAGCAAGGCCCTGGATCAATTCGGCATTGATGCCCAGCTAATTCGACGTTGGAAGGAGGCAAGTCGTGCTTGATCAACTAGCCAGGTTCAATCAGAAACGATGGGAGGAACTGGCTCAATCAAACGTTCCCTATTCCCGCCCAATGCTGGATCTGGATGNTGATTCGGCCAGAGATTTTGTTGATCCAGAAGGTATTTTAGGCGACGTCAAGAACAAAAAAGTGCTGTGTCTGGCCGGCGGTGGTGGACAACAGACCGCCGCCTTTGGTCTTTTGGGGGCGGAGGTAGTAGTTCTGGATTTAACCCTCACCCAACTGGATCGGGACCGACAAGCAGCTCAGCACTACGGATTACAGATCCAGACCTGTCAGGGCGATATGCGGGATTTATCCCGTTTTGCCGCTGACCATTTTGACATTGTCCATCACGCTCACTCTATTAACTTCATTCCTGAGCCTAAAGTGGTCTTTGAGCAGGTGGCCAGGATTGTCAAGAACAGTGGTTATTATCGTTTTTCTTTCCATAGCCCCTTTTCGCACGGCATCGAGGATTCCATGCGGGATGGTGGCTATCGGCTGATTCAACCCTACGAAGATGACGAGGTTCATTACGATGACAATCGATGGGAGGTGGAAGACTTGAATGGATCAGTTAAACAGATTGAAGGGCCTAGAGAATTTCGTCACACCATGAGAACTCTGGTGGCGGGGTTAGTAGGGAACGGATTTGTCATTCTCAGCCTGACCGAGGAGACCTCGGATGAAACCGATCCGGAACCGGGATCCTGGGAGCATTTTAAGTCGATTGCTGCTCCTTACTTGACCATCTGCACGACCTATCTACCCCATGTTTTGAGCCACTGCGTTCAGCACTCTCCTTCTTGATGATAGGTTTTTGACGAGTAGGAGGCAACGGCTAAAATCTAAAATGCAGTTTACCCAACTAACACCCACTCAAAAAGAGCACTTCCATCTCAACGGTTATCTGGTGATCCGCAGTGCCATCGACCAGGAAACCATCGATCATGTGGTCGAGGTTGGCGACGCTTTTATGACAGCTGAACTGGTGCGAGAGCACGGAGAAGCGGTCGCTAAAAATTACTATTTCAATCGGTATTTCAACCTGACGCAGGACGATGTTNTGCTCCGACTAGCACTCAACCCTTCGATTGTATCTTTGATGGCCCAATTGCTGACACCGGATCTTCGNTTCAGCGGTGGCAACCTGATCTACAAATATCCGCAACCAGCCTCAGAGACACCGATTTATCCNGACGGTGATGGNCGTGATCATCGGAATTGGCATCGCGATATCAACAATTTAACCCCTGAACACCCGATCCGTAATACCGTTTCTGTTCGCGTTGCNTACTGCTTGACAGATTTTAGTCTNCCTAATTCTGGNGTCACGAATCTGGTTGCAGGCAGCCATCGCCTGACGGCGCCTCTTCGATTCCAAAAGACCTCGGCCACACAGCCTGAAGCGGACGTCGATCCACCAAACACGATCGAACCCCAACTTCAGTCTGGAGATGCCTATCTATTTAGCACTTTGACCTACCATGCGGCCGGGGTCAACTTCAGAGACCACGTGGCCAAGGTTGTAATGGCAACCTACGCCTATCAGTGGTGGGGTGGAANCACCNATCCGCCGGATCCATCTGTTTTTCAGAAAGTGGACGCCATCGGAGGTCAATTGCTGGGTCAGCGCAGTGATGGTGAGCAACCGNTGGTTGAATGGGCCAGGCAACATGGTATACTCTNTGAGACTTCACCGATGCGGATCTACGATCANCCGGTAGAAGTTAGATGGTAAGCCTTAAANCCGGTAGGAGATAACGAAAATGGANCAGCGCCTTCTNGGAAGAACCGGTATACNCGTCAGTCTATTGGGGATGGGTGGCCTGTTCGTTTCACAGGTCGGCGGACACGACCGTGATCAAGCCTGTCAAGCTGTTCGTCGNGCCCTGGAACTGGGTGTCAACTATGTCGATACCGCCCCCGGCTACGCCGATAGCGAGGAGGTTCTCGGATTAGCGCTGGCAGGGGCCTCCCAACCGTATCTAATTTCAACCAAACTCGGTGGGNATCCTCAACCTTTCAATCCTAAAGATAGAGATCTACTTCGACGATCGGTCGAGAATAGCCTGCGCCTGTTAAAGCGAGACACGATTGACATTTTGATGATCCACGAACCGGACCGGCCTGGCCAATACGACTGGTGGGACAGCTATGACACATATCACGGTCCGGTCTCCGAGGTATTAGCCGAATTGAGATCGGAAGGCATCATNCGCTTCACCGGNCTNGGCGGGACAACCGCCTACCAACTTCATCCGATCATCGATAGNGGNAACTACGACGTCGTCTTAACCGCTTTCAATTATAGCCTCCTGTGGCNNGANGCCGAGTTCGAAATTTTGCCNNCTGCCAGGCGNCATAACGTAGGCNTTGTCATCGGATCGCCGCTTCAACAGGGNGCGCTAGCTCAGCGCTATGCGGAAGTTGAAACGGGCGCCAGATGGCTCAGTTCACCTCGTCAACGGCAGTTCCAGGCNCTGTATGATTTCCTGGATGAAATAGAGTTGCCACTTCCAGAACTGGCCCTTCGNTGGGNGATCTCCAATCCCGATATNTCGACCACGCTGATGGGAGCACGCTCNGTNGAAGAGGTGGAGAAAAATGTCGCCGCTGTCAAGGCNGGGCCGTTNCCCACCGAGGTGTTGACTCGACTGAAAGAGATCGCCGAGATGGTCCCGTTTCGACCCTTTGAAGAACCGTTTGGCCTCCCCTTTAATCGAGATTACAACGGTCCTGGACACGCCTAATAGACCTACGCTTATCCTATTCAAAGAGACCTTCATTCTAAGGAGAAACAATGCCAACCTTATTTCGGTGTAATTTATATTTAATCTGTTTAGCGTTATTTGGTCTCTCCCTTACCGGTCATTCGNCTCCCAGGGAAGAGGTCCAATTCAAAAAAGATGCCGCTGCTATGCGGCTGATTCCGGCCGCAACTTACACTATCGGTTCAGAGTCTGAGGTGGCAGATGTAGATGAAAAGCCAGCCCATCCGGTTAAATTGGACGATTTTTACATCGATAAATACGAAGTTAGCAACGCTCAATATCGAACCTTTCTGACGGCGACAGGTCATCGAGAACCGAGATACTGGAGCGACGAAACGCTAAACCAACCCGAGCAACCGGTGGTCGGTGTTTCGTGGGACGATGCTGTGGCCTATGCGGAGTGGGCGGGGAAACGGTTGCCGACCGAAGCGGAGTGGGAAGTGGCAGCCCGTGGCAGTGAAGAACGCGTTTTCCCCTGGGGCAACGAGTTCGACTTAAAGGTGGCTGCTACAACGATTCACGCCAATATCATCGCGGCGGACGACGGTTTTGAAAAAACGGCCGCCGTCGGCAGTTTTACCGTTGGAGAGAGCCCGTTTGGGGTGCAAGATCTGGCCGGTAATGTATTTGAGTGGGTGGCCGACTGGTATGCCGAGGGCTACTACGACGATAGTCCGCTCTCCAACCCTCAAGGTCCGGCCGAGGGTAATTTCAAGGTTTTGAGAGGCGGATCCTGGCGCGATGGCGGANAGAAAGCGCGCAGTGCTAAAAGATCCTCTCTGCCGGCCAGCATGCGTCACGACGAAATCGGGTTCCGATGTGCCATCTCCTTAGCTGATTTCTTGGACCGGAATGCCGATCCCTGGGACGTGGATAAAAGCGGCGATGTCAATATCTTCGATCTGGTATTGGTGGCCAGCAACTTCGGTGTCGCCGATGCTGAGAAAGGCGATGTCAATAGTGATGGCNAGGTCGANATTTTTGACNTGGTATTGGTGGCCAACCACTTTGGTGAAGCCAGCGGANCGNCGGCCGCGCCTAGCATTGTCTCTGCCAGGANCAACCTGGACGACTACCAGTTGCACCGTATTCAATCGGTGATTCGTCAGTTGGAGCACGAACCGAATGCGGAAACCAGACATGTTCTCAACTTGTTGCGGATACTGGTCGACCAACCCATAACCGAAACTCGGCTCCTGACCAACTACCCAAACCCCTTTAACCCCGAAACCTGGATTCCGTTCCGACTCTCCACACCACAACAGGTAACAATTGAAATCTACACTGCCTCTGGCCAACTGGTCAGAAGTCTGCCGTTGGGCGTTTTGCCGGCCGGCGGCTATACAACGAAGGCGAGAGCCGCCTACTGGGACGGAAAAAACGATTGGGGTACCCCCGTTTCGAGCGGCCTCTATTTCTCTACCCTCCGATTGGGGCAAGTTTCAGCCGATCTACAATCGGCCGGATTATCCGGGTCGTCATTCACTCCTGACAGGGTTCAACCAATGATCCTATTAAAATAGATCCAGGCGCCACCAATTGAAGAAATTGTAGACAAGCCTCAACTAAACTAAAAGCAAGGGACAGATGATTTCCGACGAACAGCTTGTTCGACAGACCGTTAGCGGCGACGTTGAATCTTTTAATCGGTTAGTGGAACGCTACCACGGTATGGTCTTTAACCTGGCCTACCGAATGNTGGGAGACACCAGCGAGGCCGAAGACGCGACTCAAGAGGCGTTTCTCGAAGGNTTCAAATCGGTTAAGGGATTCCAGTTCCAATCGACTTTTAAGACCTGGTTGTACCGGGTCTCGATCAATACCTGTCAACAATACATTCGCAAAGCCGAGTCCCGCCAGCGGATTTTGTCCTCTTACACCGAGGGTGTAGCAGCTTCGCAACGGGTGGATTCCGGTCCCGTTCGACCTGATCAGCATCTGCTTAAGAGTGAGAGAGAACAGATCGTCCAACTGGCAATCAGCGATCTGCCACCCAAACAGCGATCGGTNGTGACGCTATTTTACATGGAACATCTCAAGTATCGAGAGATTGCAGAGATTTTAGACTGCTCGGAAGGAACGGTTGCNTCTCGGCTCAATACNGCCATTAGCAACCTGAAAACCACACTGGAGAAACGGCTTTGATGAAAACCACCGTCGATCTCAGCACCTGCNACCGGGTACGGAAACATATNGGGGTTCATACCGATACCGATCTAAAGGCGACCGAAAAGGCGGAACTAAAGCAGCATCTCCTGGACTGNCCGGACTGTCAGCGGGNTTACGAACAGATGTGGCATACCTCTCTAATTCTGGACGACCTATCGACCGCGGTCTCTCCCCAACCGCTGCTGCAACGGATTCAAAGCCAGATCCGCAGCCTTCATCGCCGCCANCGCCTGGCATTCTATGCCAATCCCATCGACTGGTTTCTTGGCCTGTTCAGATTAGATCCACCACCTACTCTNGTCAACTGTGCCGCNATCGTTTTCTATGTCCTNGTCACCGCTTTTTTCGTCAAACTGACCGTCCTGGATAGTAACGACCCCGTCGCTCTAACCACAAAACCGATTCCCGATCAGATGCGTGTAGTACNGTTCGGTGCTATCAAAAAAGCGGCGCTCGACAGCGTTACCATAGAGGGTCGGCCCAGTACTACTGATAACTAGCCCGATCCTCCTCACTCTTCCTNTCGCACTATCCACCGCCACACCATTTTTTGCGCCCCTANCGGCTCCTCTCAAGTTCTGAACCTCTGCTGTCGATACTGNCACTGATAGATGGTAAGATACTGACAGGCTGGGTTAGGCCCAGAATTTCACCTAAAACATAGTCNCCATCCTGCNTGGGCTATAACGNCCCCAAACGCCNGGTAGACTTAAANATGATTGAGAAATAGCATCAGGANGTTTGACTTACCTGTCCGCTCACTGTTATCATAGAGGGTTTGCACTCATATGGCATTCACCGTATTGGATATTTCCTTGCCTGACTGGGTTTTTTTCTCTATCTCCACCTTCGATTTGCCCGTTGCCGGTATTTTGAGGTCTACACCATGCTTAATTCCAATTTATGCCTGAATAAAATATCAAAAAGGCTTTGCCTGTTGTGTTTATTGCTCGCCTTTATTAGCTTAACTTCGGCCACAGCGCAAGCACTCGGTCCTAAAGTCCGTCAGCGGCTTAAACGCGATGTATTCTCTGACTTGCCAAATAATCCTACCATGCCTCAGGTTCAGCAGAAAGACCTAGATGCCATTAAAGAACTCGACCTAACCGATCTCGGCGACTCAGATACCCCTTTAACACTAGAAGGTATTGCCGATCATTTGCCAAAACTTAAACGATTAGACTTACGTCGGACAGAGTTCGACAATCTTCGCCATCTACATAATCATCCCAAACTTGAAGCCTTGGACTTAAGTGAGTTGCCGAACCGCCCACAAGCCGAAATCGACGGGATTTTTGATGCTGATGGCGGCAACCGCATACGCCTGCCCCAGCTCAAAGACCTCAATCTAAAAAAAACTAAGTTTCGCCGAATAAAAAAGTTGAAAAACTTTACTAAACTGGAAAAGCTCAACCTATCAGGCAACGGTATCAGCGATGAGGACTTCCTGGCCAATCCAGACCTTCCTGAGTCTGCAGGTACCAATGAACCCGACGCCCTGGAAGACCTAATCCAACTCCGACTGCTGGACATCAGCGACAATTCCATCTCAGACGCCAGGCCAATTGTACGGTTGGTCCAACGAAAGCTCTCTATTTCCACCGCCCCCGGTCTGGCAACTGCTCCAATGGCCGCACAAACTGACCCAGACCTGATCGTCATTGCCACCAACACCCAACTCAGTGCAGCCCAACTGCAACAACTGACTGACCTGGGAGTGACCATTATTGCCGATGTTCACACCTTTAACCTTCATCTGATTAAAGGCTTGAACATGATTTCCCTGCCACTGGATACTGGCGATGATTTTACGGCTAAGACCTTGGCCCAATACTTGGTTGCAGAACCAACATCCGGTGGCAAGCTAGACGACGGCAAGCTAGACGACGGCAAGCTGGATA
>PACG01000136.1 GCA_002699335.1 Candidatus Poribacteria bacterium | reverse complement strand
TGGCTATGAAAATAACAATAGTCAGTACGATTGCTGGGTGCACGGTCACCAAGAAGACGGAACACCAATTGCCGCCTACCAACTACCGACCTATGAAACCGACGCCTTGACAGATCTGCTAATCGACTATCTGAGAGAGCGAGGTTGTTGCTCCCGTGGGCCTACCCCCAATCCAGCCTCTGGTTGGCGCGATCAGAAGAAAAGCGAGCAGCCGTTTTTTGCTGCCCTGTCGGTTCAGCCACCACACGGCCCCTATGCAGCCCCACCTGAACTTATGGAGCGTCATCAAGCAGAGACGATTCTATTTCGCGACCCAATGTGCCGCTGGTCGACCGTGTCCGCCAAGAGGCACAGCAGAGTCTAGCTGGATACTACGCCATGATTGAAAACCTGGATTGGAATGTGGGTCGTGTTTTGCAGACTCTGGAGGAGACCGGATTAGCCGACCAAACCATTTTGATCTTTTTTTCCGATCATGGTGATATGCACGGGCTCCCAAGGGCGTATCCTCAAATGCGTTCCTTGGGAAGAATCGATTCGCATTCCCTTTCTGGTTTATGGTGACGGTATCGATACGACGTTAACTGACTACCCAGAATTGATTAACCACGTTGATATTACGCTGACCACACTTGGCTTGTGTAACATTGAGGTGCCAGAGAGCATGACAGGTATCGACTACTCCGGCTATTTTATGGCCCATCGTCAACAGCCAGCCAATCCGCCCAATTCCGCTTTTTTGCAGTTGGTCGATCCGGGATGGCGTTACGGTTTTGCCTCCGACCGGGAACGCCCGTGGCGCGGTCTGATTACCAGTGACGGCTGGAAATATGCGGTATTGGAAGGGCAACCATGGTTGATGTACAATCTAAACGAAGATGCCTATGAACTAGCTAATTTGGCTCTGGATGGTCGATTTAAACAGGAAAGACAGNATCTTCAGGATCAACTGATAGATTAGATCAATCGTACGGGGGCAACTTTAAATTGCCGGAGATTGTCTGACCGTAGGACAGGTGTTATCAGCAGTTGGAATTTGGTAGCAANGATCAGCCGGAGAGGAGATGACCNGTGAAGGTTACTGAAATTGAAGTNCATCAGATTATGCTCGAATATCAGGATTTTTTTGGCTTACCAACTTAATCACTACTATGGGCCTACCAAACGTACTATCTATATTGCCCACACCCACAGCGGATTAGAAGGGTGGGTGAAAGCGGTGTCACCNAACCACCGGACGTTATCCAACAGTATATCGGTACTAACCCTTTCGACTGGATCGGTGACGAAACCTCGCTAGGTCTGGGAACAGCCATGTATGATCTAATAGGCCAGGCAGTTAGCGTTCCGGTCTACAAACTCTTTGGGCAGNGTTATCGAGCCTGGGTATCTGTCGGTAGTTGGACGGTCTCCACCAATCCGGATCAGATGGCCGAAACAGTCGAGCATTATGCCTGCCAGGGATATACCTGGATGAAGTACCATCTGTCACCTTTTGAAAACGCAATTTGACCAGACAGAAGCTATGGAGGCGGTTGCTCCGGCAGGATTTAAGGTCCACTACAACTTGACCATGGGAGGTACAGATGATCACATTCCCGAACTCTTGGACAAGTTATCCCGATATCGGATCGCCGGTTGTTTTGAAGACCTGCTACCGGGTGAAGACATCAAGGGAAGTGTCGAACTCCGTCAGCGTTCGACACTTCCAATTATATTACACCATTTTCCGATGGGGGCATCCTATGAGGTGTTGATGAANCCAGCCGATGCCTATATGCTGGGGCATGCGAAAATCGGGGATGCTATTCGTCGAGCCGGGCTTTTTGCCGCTAATAATANCCCCTTTATGCTACAAAACGTCGGTNGCANCATCACCCGGGCCATGACTNCGCACATGATGTCGACCTTCCCTTCGGCTAATTTTCATTTCTTTTCTGATTCCGAAACGTGGAAGNGTGATGTGGTCGATGAGCGACTAGAACCGANAAATGGCTTTGNGCGTGTACCGGAATCNCCGGGGTTGGGACTGACGTTGAATCGTGAAAAGCTAGAACAGTTGAAAGAACTAACGTTGTCCCATCAGGAAAAGTGGATTATTGCCTCGCGGTTTAAGAACGGGACACGTATGTACCACATTGCTGATCCCGACAACTCTATTTTTATGGTTCGGCCCGACTGNAAACGGCTGATTCCGATGAGTTACGATGCNCCGGTCTCAACTGAGTATTGGGATGACGANGGTTCCCCCGCCTATCAGGCNATGTTTCAGCGTATNGAGCAGGAAGGCGTCGTCCTCGAGTAAGCTACCGGGAAAAATTATGATAATATCACCGCTGGTACNATCAAGCGCGATTGAGGAGGAGTAACTTGTCAAAACATATTTTAGTCGCTCAACTCTCTCACGAAACCCATACCTTTTTGAAGCAGAAAACCGGTTTGNCTGACTTTATGGAAAGGTGTACGTTTCATGGACAAGAAATAGTAAAACAAAACTTGGGCAACGGATCACCGATGGACGGGTTTTTGACCTATGCCGCCCAACGAGAGTGGACGGTTTACCCGTCGATACAGATGGCGGCTATGCCTTCCGGTCTGGTTGAGGATGAGGTAGTTAACTACTTCAATCACCACTTTTTTCAAATACTCGCCAGCGAACTGCACCACCTTGATGCCATCTATCTGGTATTGCACGGTGCTATGGTAAGCGAAAGCTATTTCGACGTTGAAGGGGAACTCCTGAGTCAAATCCAGTTTTTTTTCAGAGAGCATGAAGTTGAGATACCGGTGGTTGGTATCATCGATCTGCACGCTAATGTTAGCCAACAAATGGTGGATTCAAGCGACTGTCTATTAGCCTACAAAAAAAATCCCCATACCGATGCCAGACAGACGGCGATAGATGCAGTTGAACTACTGGATGACATCTTTCAGTACGGAAAAGTAAAACAGATTCGACAAGGTAGTTCCTACATTCTTCCTCCAACAGGTGTCGGTACAGCAGTCGATCCGATGAAAAGCATCCTTGCTAGAGCAAGGGAAATCGAAGCTGAAGATCCAGACATCGTGTGTGTCAACGTGTTGGCCGGTTACGCCTATGCGGACATTCCGGATTGTGGGTTTAGCTTGACCTGTGCAACGCATGGGTCAGTAGACCAGGCCCAAACCCACCTAGTCGAATTGTTAGGTGTGCTAAAGCAAAAAATCAATCTGGCTTACCCGTCCGAGTTATCNTTGGAACAAGCNTTGGAGCAAAGTGACCNNACTCCTAAAGGAGATAATNGTACGATTTTGCTCATCGAAGCCGCCGACAATATTGGTGGAGGTACTCCAGGCGATGCGACCGGGATTCTAGCTCCACTGCTCGAGGCCGGCCGCAAGCATATCGTNGCTGTTATCAACGACCCCGGAGCCGCGNAGGTTTGTCATAGACACGGATTGGGCAAGCGTATCAACCTAGAGATCGGCGGTAAAACAGATCNGTTTCACGGTTCGCCTGTGACATTCGCCGGAGAGGTNGTCCATCTTAGCACTGGAATATTCGAGTTAGAAAATAAAAACTCACACCTNGCATCTATGACTGGGACTCGTATTAGNATGGGGCCGTCTGCTGTGATTAGNAATCAACAGGCAACGATTCTCCTCACCACCCACAAAACTCCACCGATGGATCTAGGGCAACTTCATTCTCAAGGGATTGAACCCAAAGAAGCTGATTATATCATTGTGAAAGCTGCCGTTTCTCATAAACAGGCCTACGACCCGATTGCAGCAGGGAGTTTCAANATCGANAGCCCAGGTCTTTGCACCAGTAATCTGAAACGGCTGGCTTACCAACATGTGCGTCGGCCCGTTTTTCCACTCGACGAATTGTGACAGTTAGGCTACAACAAATTGAGCAGATTAAGTAGTCGTGTTAGCGAATGATCGCTTTGAACTCCTCGTAATAACTAACAACACCGATAATTTTCAAGCCAGTTAGAATAGGAAAACTTCTACCGCCATTTCCGTGCAAATGTACATCCTCGTTTTAGCTGGTCCGATCGAGGACAGAAACCAGCAGATGAGGGAACCTCTGAAACTGATAATGTTGCCTTTTTGGCAGTGAGTTAACGCCATATCCACTGCCCAAGACTCAATGTTTGTGTAACAACGCTATGTAGTTGACGACACTTCGCACCACCGCTGATGCCGGAGCCGTTGTTCGGCTATACACAGTTCTAATGGAGACACAATCGACTAAAAACGCTGCTTTCCACGGTCTCTGGCTATTTTTCTTGCATGGACGCTGTNTGTTGCATTGATATACCATTTTTGCCAACAGAAAGACCTGTGGCAAGTACACTACTGAAGGAATCATTCCGCATTGTTATATTTATAGTTCCTATTGTACTACTGATACGATCGGCTCCAACTTCAAAATTGGTGGTACTCCGGTTGATACCGCCAATATATCGTGACATTTCAATCAGAGTTGTTGTCAGTGCCGCTTGGGTGTGTCTCACTATAGGGGCGCGCTGACAATCCAACAAAAATCGANTTCTTATTCCCCATCAATCGCGTTTTGGGTTGTCCGGTTCTCGGTCGCCGCAATCGTTGAAGAATTTACATTCCGATCGTATTTCCTACAAGTCCTGCAAAGATATGGTCCTTGGCTTGCCGTTTCTGATCTTCAGTACAATTCGTTTGCANCCATTTTCCCGGTTGGTATTTGCAAATACTNCCAACCACTGCTGCGTGGATTTCTACATCTATCCCTATATTTGCCCTTGGCGNTCTCCTCGGGATACTTTTTTCTTAGGGCAACGTCGATCTGGCCCTGTGTATTTCTCCATGTACTCAATGATCATTGCAAACGCCACCTAGCAAGTAATCGGTCGCAAAACTAGCACTGAGTTTTAGGTTGACCAAACCTCCTAAACCCGTTAAAATACGGTCTATCTCTAGTGAAATTTTAATCTAACTAAATATCGTTTGAAAGGAATTCATCAACAATGAGAATGATCAAACTTGGGCTCATCGGTGCAGGCAGTATCTCACAAGCCCACTGCCGATCCATCTCTCAAATTGAAGGGGCCGAGATCATCGCTGCCAGTGACTTAGTACCCGCCAACTTAGAACGGATGGTCAACAATTGGGGGCTGGCAGAGGAAAACACATTCGCTGACTACAACGAGATGCTGAAAATGGACGAGATCGAAGCCGTTTTGGTCTGCACACCGACCGGTGTTCATGCCCCACCAACGGTCGCTGCCTTGCAGGCCGGCAAGCATGTTCTATGTGAAAAACCGATGGAAGCGACCTTGGCTGCTGCCGCCTCAATGGCGCAAGCAGCCCATGAAACCGGNAAAATCTTAATGGTAGCCTTAAAGTTACGTTACACANCGCAAGTAATTAAAGCGAAAGAAATCATTGATGCGGGAACGCTGGGTAATATCTACTATGCTGAAACCGTAGCAGATCGACGGCGTGGAAATCCAGGCGGTAGTTTTATTCGCAGAGCAACAGCAGGCTTGGGGGCCACTGCNGANATCGGCGTCTATGCNCTGGATACCGCNCTCTACNTGATGGGTCATCCAAAACCCGTAGCTGTNATGGGAATTATGGACAATCGTCTGAGTCTCAACAACACNTGGAATCCGGCCCTGAAAGAGACCGAGGTAGAGGACTTTGGNGTTGGTTGGATACTGTTTGATAACGACGCACGGTTGGTGTTTAAGACCAGTTGGTGTATGAATATGGACTCGCTGGGTGGCACTTTCTTCCTGGGTGAGAAAGCTGGCTTGAGGATCGGAATCAGTGAAGTCCGTGGTCCACAAGATGGTATCAGGNTCTACGGTGACAAAGATGGGGAAATCGAGGACCAAACCTTTACCGACTTCGAATCAGTTGACGTTTTTGTAGCCGAAGATACCGCCTTTATCGATGCGGTTAGAAACGGTAAGCCTTCGCCAATAGATCCATACGGTATGTTGCTGACAAACGTCGTTTTTCAAGGAGTATATGATTCTTCAGAAAACGGGGGGCGGGAAGTCGAAGTCCACGTTCCAACTTTTGGCTAGATATATAAATGGCAACCATCGATTAGCCAGATTCAGTTGTGAACTCGCCAATCACAGTCCTGTTTGAGTTTTCTGCGGGTCAGAGAAAGTATCTATATACCTTTTCTTCACCAAGCCCAACTGTCAATCAGTCAACAACCCTAGATCTACCTTAGCCNACAAAGATAACACGGAGGAATTCTACTATGGTGCTATCNAGTCGACACTTGTCAAAAATCATCTGCNTATTGTTGTACTTAACNATTACTCCATTTTTGGTTTCGGTGGCATCTACAATGACTGCCAACACAAGCACCCCATCTCTACAATCGGCAGGCAAAGGATTTATCAGCCCAATTACCAGATATACTGCTTTTAAGTATCAGCGCGGTTTTTTAGCTGGCTTTCAAGGTGGTTGGCACTTGACAAACCGATTGACCATCGGTGCTGGAATCTATCGTTTGATAACCGATGTTGAGTTAGGAAAAAGCCAGAATGCGGCTGGAGAGGAGGTNCCACTCCTGCTAAAGTTTGGTTATCGAGGTTTGCTGTTTGAGTACGGATTAGGGCAGATTAAGTCGTCCAAGATCTTTGCTAATGCGGTCGTTGGGCAAGGTAAAGTCGGTTTGGGAGAAGAATCAGACGATTACAAAGAGAATTCATTCTATCTGGTTGAACCGGGAATACGGATTGAATTTAATCCGTGGCCAAACCTAACACTCGGATTGGGATTAAACTACCGTTACGTTTTTGGATCTGAGTTGATCGGATTAAAAGATCCGCACCTGCGAGATGTGTCTGGTTTGGTCGAATTTCGTTTAGAAGATCTAAATTATTGGTTCGGCGGGGAATAGGCACACTCACTGAAATATGCTCTCCACCTGTCGGTGAAGCGCCCTTGATTGGGCGGGCATCGGTTAACCGGAAAGCATTAATTGTGTGTAAAAAGTAGGAGAATTTATGACTTTTTCGAATAGAACTCACATTGCAGAGGTGGCATAATCAGAATAGCTTCAAGATCCTAATGCTCAAATCATGAAGGCCATCCCACATGTAAAGTAGATGACCTTCTTGTTCAGCGATTGAGTAGGCGAGTAACGCCAAGACCTCATGCTTAATAGAGACTCAATTCGTGAAGGGGTTTTAAGGAACAGNGATGAGGTAAAGAAGTATGGATCTTTGAAAAATCGAAATTCACCCTCCACGGAGCTTGGCCCTAAATAACCTGATAAAACCTCCTCATCTGAAAGCTTGATGGAGAATACATTTGCACCTACCACAAAGCATGCCTTCTTCTGCAGTAGGCGCTCAATACATTCTAAGGTTGAAATTCTGTGATATCGTCTTTTGACCNAACCTTTCAAGCTGTTGTTGCCCATCCTGAGAACATTAAACCTTTTGAACTGGTAGATAAAAGGCCTCCTTTTTGATTGGTCGAGTCAACCTATCTTGTGCTCGTTCACAAGTTGCTTGAGACCATACCATCATCCTCCTTGTTTGATGTTGTTGTGGGTGTTTCTTCAGCGAGATAATATGAACCTCTCTCCAAAATTGACTGATTGACTCGGGAATAGGTGTCACAAAGTCCATCTGTTGAAGATTAACCGCATTTACTTGAGTATAGAGTTAACGATCTACGTTAAAAATGGACCCCATCAAATTAGGCATTTTCATCTGCTCGATAGGTGCATGCGTGCGTTGGATCTTGGTATCAACTGCATTTCCATCAAAATACTCCGCCATATAAGTTCAGAAAGAGGGCGATTAGTGGATCCTAAACCAATTGATAATCATCGCCTTTATTGCTCTTTGTCCACCGTCTTATCTCGGTGTTTACCTCTCATAAATTATTGATGCTCTCANCTACTTGGAGACTGTCTATTATAATCNCTACAATTACGCCATGAAGATCGGNTGGTTGTATTTTGACAATCTTCGCCAACTCCCTTGAACTAAGCGAAACGTGGTATTACAGCGTGCATAACAGTCAAAAAGATAACCTTCAAGCATAATCAAAATTTTAGAAGTGGCACCTGCCNAATGTCGGCTATAAGAAAGCAAAAACTGTTAAGTTCTTCGGTGGGATAGAGGGACGCCGGCACCAATACGTTTAAACACTAGGAATGAAGTTTGGCCGATTGTTGAAGGCAAGGCCCTCCTCGAAAGGCCATCGTGGTTCGATAGCTCGCATTCTAGCTCAAAGGCCCCAGGCCGGATCGCACCTTCACAGGACCAGACCAAAGACCTCAACCTTGAAACGAAAGGTAATGGCGCAATGCAGTCTGTAAATCTCGCGCTTGGTGTTGGGCGCTTAACTTATGGATTTCTAATCNTTCTTCCCCATTCCCGATTGGAGCTGAGGACATGCTTGTGCGGGACAGTCAAGGGCAAAGTTGTATGATGGGAAGTCGGGGGAATTTAGGTTACTATCGATCTTGGTAGGTGCTTTGAATCAGTCGAATAAACTCAGGTAGGAGACGTTGGCCGTTAAGCCACTTCAGTAGTTCAGGGTACTCATGACGGAGTAAAATGACAAATTCCTGACGCTGGGCGCTAAAGTCGGTGAACTCTTCCCAGAGATCTTCTCTGATGATGTGATAGGGNCCGGGTCCAACCTGCAACTCAAAACCTTGATTGAGGTGATGGATAACTTTACCGACTCCTGGTTTCTCGGCTAAAATGATGTCGCCGAGATCTGTTGGGGCGGCTTTCAGAGGCGTAAAATCTTCGATAGCCGATGTTGGTTCTGGTTCCATACTTTGATGTTCAGCGATAACAACACCAACTTGGCTGACTACCTCGCGTGCTTGGGTTTCGTTTTCGGGTTCGACATAAATCCTGATTTTGGACTGATGGTCTGGGCGGCAAGGTATTTCTTGCCCATGCAACAGAGTTTTAATGAGTTGAGCCTCCCACGCATCATCAGTACAATGAACTTCAACCCATTGGTCCTGCCACCTTTTCTTTGAAAACGAGAACGTGAAAGGGAATTGCATCTAAATAAAATAAAAGGAGAAAGGCCGGAACCTCTCTCCTTAGAAGTTTAATCAGGTGAAACGAGCATCNTGACCAGTTATTTCAGAATTACCATCTTTCTGGTTCTACTGAAATTACCCGCTTGGATCTGATAGAAATAGACTCCGCTTGCTAGATGTTCACCTTTTTCATTTCGACCATCCCAGTAAGCGGCCTTTTCCGTTGAGAGGCGCCTACCTGTTTCCTGGAAACCAAGATCTAATACTCTGACGACTTGACCAAGCGAGTCGAAGATCTGGATCTGAACATTAGCAGCATCTTTCAACATATACGGAATCCAAGTTTCCGGGTTAAATGGATTCGGATAGTTTTGGTACAGGACCGAAGCCGCGATCAGCTCAGGTGTGGTAACTTCAAGCTGATAGCTCAGTTTTGAACTCCGTTCTGTTTGATTATCGATATGAACTAGTTGACCATCCATCAATTCTACCAANAATGTACCNGTTGTCAGTGGTTTCAGCGACAAGCCAACGGTTTCTTGGATCGGCTCTGCGCTGGCGTGTGCAATCATCAACTTTTTCAGATCTTTTTCGGCNGTAACAGTCTTGTTAATCAAAAACCCATCTGTTTCAACAACCTCGACTGTCAGTTGCCTCGGATCGTATTTCAAATTAAATCCGTACCCGAGCACGTCAGCCTCGATTGTGACATTCATCTCTACCGTTTCACCAAACTCGATGGAAGAAGGCAATTGAGAGATGTGTAGTAGATCCTCAAAAACATGAGGTNGCGCTTCAGCCAGAGGTGCNGCCAGCAGCTTCTTCACCGCCAGCAGCTTCTTCACCACCACCNGCAGCTTCTCCACCACCTGCAGCTTCTCCACCCGCAACATAGTCGCCATCATCGCCATAAGCTACCCCCGCCGGTCCAAGCGGCGCCATAGTGACTAAGCCAAAGTTTTTGGCGATAAATTTGAAATCATCGATATCAACCGATCCATTTCCATCAATGTCAGCAGTTGCATCGGCTGTTCTATAGAATTTGGCAAACGATATGACGTCATTCAGGTCAATTTTGTTGTCTTCTGTACCGGCTTCACCCGCAAAAAGTTCGCCCTCGAATTCGCCAACTCCATCGAACTTACCATCTGCATTCAGGTCACGGTAGCCGTAGATCCGAACACCTGAAATATATTGACCCGGTCGGATTTCAATCGGCTTGCTAACCACAACATCCCTACCACTAATCTTGACCATTTCTCCGTTTTGTCCTCGGAGATGGTGACTTGTTTTAGCTGTCAGGAAAAACATTCCACTAGGAAGGTCCGTTAAGGTAAATTGGCCATCAGCGTTGGTGTCCAATTGAATTCCAGGTTTGGCGAGATCTGTATCTATGGCCGCAGCCGGCGATGCCGGATCCGGATAGCCGGGGAAGTGCCCCATACTACCTGGTTTCCGTAGTTCAAGCGTAACCGTGTCGCTATGGTTAGCTTTCCGTCCTTGCAAACGAACAATCCCAGAAAGTTTTGTTGTTTCTTTTTTGATCGTCTCAATCAGAACCGTAGACGGACCATGTGGAATGTGTTTCTCACCTTCAGCGTCGATAACCACCGTTTTTCGGCCCTCAGCAAAGGAGAAATTGATGTTGGCGTTGCCGACTGCAATGGTTTTGAAAGTGGCAAACAGGAAGGGCTCAGTAGCAGAAAAGGCCGCCGCCGCTTGCCCTGTTGAAATAGCGGAAAAGTCAAGCTCTCCAGCAGCTAAGCTAACGTTAGCATTAACGGTTGGGCTCCATTCGCCCAGTTGCACTCCTGTCCCCATTGGACGGTCAATGCGGAAAAATACGCCTTGTCTCAACTTAACAGGAGTTCCATCTTTGTTGGTAAATGGGGGGTCAACAGTCAATGCTTTAGCCGCGTTGTCGAAGTTCTGGACGATGCCTCGAGAACCTCGTGCTGCACCACTAGTGATAATGACTGAGAATCCTTCATAATCCATCACCTCTATGTCATCCGCGATCAGGACATTTGGACTTAGAGCTTCTGCCGTCGCATATCCGGTTTTAACCAGAACGTTAAACGGGGACGCTGGATCAGCGATCTCAAGCGTTGCGGCCTCATAGGTTAAGTAGACTTCAACACCTGCAATAGGTTGGCCATTGGTATCCAGTTTGACACCGACATCAAAATAGTCGCCCAATCCACGATTGCCCCCAGGAAATTCGATATCGACACTGTGGTTAGTTATGGTAATAGCACCAACGCTACGAGCAAAAATTTCCAACGAGTCAATCCGGAATTGAGAATTCGTTCCCTCCGGCGTTATTGGATTATTATCGTTATCAACATCGGGATAGTATAATGCACCACTCTCGGGCTCAAATGATCGATCAAGGGTTAAAGCACCGGTACCAGCATCATAGCCAACAATGGTTCGGCTCTGTCCGGCAAAGTCACCGGCAGTCATAACCACTCGTGCCCCCAGGTAGATGTCTGTTTCATCCGTCAAACTAGAATCTACGATTTTTGGTGCGATAGGATCAGTAGTATTCCCGTTATCCGATCCTGTCGCCGCAGTACCCGTTAATTTCGGATTAACGTGACTCTTAATTTGGCTGTTGTAGATGTTATTGACACCGCGCCCTGGATGAAATGGGTTCGGGATCTCAATGCCATTCTGATCAGTTTTATCTGAACGATTGACGTCTAACCCTTTAACAGCAGAATCCATGACTGCGTAGACGTAGTAGGTGCCATCCGGGATCACAACCTTATATCCTGTCACTGTTTCCGGTTTAACATCTACAGCAGCCGGCGGCGTAAAAGAGAGCGTACCGGTTTGTGGGTTATAACCAATAATCTGGTGAGCCGAGGTAATGGTTCCAGAAGTAAAGACCAAGCGCCGGTTGATATAGTATCCTTTTTCTTTCTGGGGTAGATTCTGGTCGATCAGGTTCGTCGTCGACCCCTCTCCGCTGGGACGGCCCAACTCGATGATGAGGTCATCCCAAATCGTGCTATTTTCACCAGCCATCAAACCGTCAGAAGTGACATTCAGCGGAAGATCTCGAGCAATAATCCCGGCGGCGGCATCTGGGTCCTGAAGACCGAGTTCTAATTCGCTGAGAGAAAGCGTTTTCCTGGGACTAAAGTACACGTCCACATTGACGTCTATCAGGGGATCGGTCCATGATTCTAACCACTCAATCGTATATTGCGAGGAAACCTCATCGACCCCAGAAGGCGTTGTAATCAGAATCGAAGATTGTCTTTCAGGTATCAAACCACCAGATTGGTAGCCCGCTTCTGGCTGCTGATCACCATCTGCATCAATCAGGGCATAGATATAATAGGTTTGGCTATCATAGATCGGTGCACCGGCGCGACCGACCAGATGGAACAGGTAACGATCCCCATCCTCGTCCAGATCTTCGCTAATTGGATTGTTATTTATTTTGGTAAACGATGTTGCAACATCAAAGCTCTGTTGAAGTGTCAGTGCACCGCCAACACCATTTTGACCTCGTAGATCAGTATCACTATAGTATAGATCTACAGTTGCTGNTTGATCATGATCGACATCNGTCCACATAATGGTATGGTAAGGATGTGGTGTTCGTGTAGTAGANACCGGAATTGGGTCATCGATCCGAATAGANCTTTGATGAGTAATATTGACGGTGTTGGCACTGCGCTTGGAGATCGAATTCCCATCCGCATCTTCAAGCACGACCCAAACTACGTACTCACCTTCGGCCAGATCAGCAATAACACCGGGGGCATAGTAATTCCACTCCCTAAAACCGTATTGCTGATCTAGATTTAGACCCGTCAATTGGCTGGTGGTAACAGNATCACCGTCTTGATTTAAAGCGANCGCNTCTGTAGCGTTGGCACTCAATTGTGCGGGGTCAGAGAAGTCACCTGGATTGGCATCAACCGCCGATTTAGGCGCATAGAAAATTCCAACTTTGGAAGTTTTGGTGTCGTCCCAATCCCCACCTTTCCAGGATACACTGATAGCTTCCGCACCTTCCGCTGGACCGGAATTCACCTGTTCAGTAACTTTCACTTCTGTTGGATAGAAGAACGGATTGTGCTTAACCGTTATAAACGGCACCAANTTTGATAAGTCTGGGTTGGATTCCTTTTGTTCCCCCTCAGTCAGCCCCGCAATTACCAGTTTGCTGTATTTATCGTCATCGTTAATATCTTCAGCAACCGCATAAATATAGTAATCGCCTTCGGGTACGGCTAGTGAATTGGAGATACCAAAGCCTGAAGTCAAATTCCAACTCACTTGGTCTGGTCCTGAGGGATCCAGGTTTTCACCAATGGTTACAGCACGAGTTAAATCGTCTGTACTGGCTTCTGGTGTCGCCGCTGATCGAATCTCGGCTACAGTGTTAAATAGCTCTTGTGACACATAAAGGTCAATCGTGCCAACACTGGCATTCCAGTCCGACCATTTAATCAGGTAATTCTTATGGTCAATAACGTCAGTATTACTGGCTGTATCAACAACTGTCTGGTTTCCGCTGGGAATGCGTTCTAGTAGGCCGGAATCATTCTCCGTAAGAAAGTGGATGTTCTTCAGTTTGACCCCTTTACTAACTGAGTAAGCGGCTTTTGATGACTCGTAGTAGATACCATAAATATAGTAGGTATCTCCTGTATCCGTGGCCAAATTGGAGACATCCCAGACTAAAGAGCCGTTCTCGCCATCTTTGCCTGAGGAAAGTTTGGTAATTAGCGTTGTTTCATCTAGTACTTCGGATAGGGTCTGCAAGTTTGGTTTCCCTTCGGCATAGCGCAACTCAACCTCAGCAGAAGCTAACCCATCGTCTGTCCAGTTAATTTCAAAGGAGGTATAAGCAACATCGCTACCGGAGGTTGGCTGATCATCAGTACCCGGTAGGAAAACGATCTTACTAATGTTAACCGTGTGGTCAGAAATGATAATGTAATCGCCAGCGTCAGCCCCTAAAGGGTCCAGATAGACGTAGTACCGCCCCATTGCCACCTCGCTCAACGGTTGCGGGTCATTAGCGTCCCAAGTTGCGGCCGAGCTATTCCCATCTAGATTTTGGGCAAAGGCGTAAACACCGTCCTTGGTGGTTCCACCTTCGAATAGATCTATAGTTTGATTGAGATTTGATTTATTGGTAGCATAAAAATTGTAGAGTTG
Organism: Candidatus Poribacteria bacterium; assembly: GCA_002699335.1. The sequence goes on along the minus strand of PACG01000136.1, from coordinate 19,769 downwards.
GGTGTCTTTCTTATTATCTGAGGAGATAGGGTGTGTGGTGAAATCCGTGATAGCTGAAGACCCCTGATCAATTGGAGTTGCAAATTTTTCATCTGGCCAACCGGTGTTTCCTGTTGCATTGACCACGCTATCGCTGGCAGAGAATTCAACGCTTCCGGAACTCATTGGATCGTAAATAATCCCGCGAATAGCCGCCCATTCCCAATCCACCCGGTCATTATTAATTAAAGTTAATTGATTAGCTACATTCTGTGCTGATACCAGCAGTCGGTTACTTTTGGTCGTACCATCATTACTACCAGGGTAGCCTTCAATTTTGAAAGTTCCATTATTGGTTATGACGCTNCTATCGGCAAANTGAATGTGGATATTCCCACCGTCGACACTCTCACCATTTCCAATGTTGATATCGGTATCAAGAGTAACATCTCCATTAACTATCAACTTCGAAACACCATCAGAGGCACTACCTTTCCCATGGAAGTTGACATCACCATTCCCCTGAGTTTTGAGCGGGCCAAAGGTGATTGGACGGCCTGCCCACAATTCGATATCAGTCCCCTTACCAAGGGTAACCTGGCCATTGAAGCTAACATTTGCATGCTGAGTACTTAAAAGGCTGTCTTCACCAAGAACCATTTCGACGTTAGAACCGGCTGAAATGGAAATTGGAGTTGATGGTGGGGTCGGGAAATTATCTTTTAGCCCTTGTCTGAGCCTAACAGTACCAGTACCTGTAAACTGACGATCATAGTTACCTATAACCATTCCGAGAGAAGTCGCGACCAGGTGGTTATCGTTGGTTTCAACCTCTGCATTTTGACCAATTTCCAGGGTTGAGGNTGCTGAAAGGTCGATCATACCTCCCGCACTATTATCCAATTGGCCTTTGGGAAGTCTAANAGTTGCACTACCAGTAGCAGAAATCTCTCCAAATGGACCAATTTTAACGCCCTCTGATTCGGAATCCAAGAAGTCAAGGTTGGTGTCTGCGGTTTCAATTTTCCCATTGATATTAACAATTTTGTTAATTGTTAGCGCATATCGATCGTTATTATCGTTATCTTCGGAGGTGATCGTAGCTCGAGCATATTTGTCGATGGTTAGACCACCACCGACTTGAAAGTTATCTGGAAGAGTGATAGTTGCAAGCGCTTGTCCAGACTCAGTTTCATTGTTGCTAATTCGCAATCTGACATTGCTTGATTGCAGATCGACGTTAGTTAGATCTATCTCTTGGTTTTGGATCCCATCTAAAACCAGTTCACTACCTGACTGTAGTTGAAGCGATGTCCCCACACCAGTCAGTTGCAAATCTCCCGAGACGTCGATATTTCCAGATCCAAGATTTAATACTGGATTACCACTCCCCTCTTTCAACAGCCTTAAGTCGCCCCCAATCTTTATGGAAACACTATTGGTATTGAGTTTNGGGCTTCCGGCCGAAGTACTACCNGTAGCAGATTTAAGCGTTAAAGNATCGGCTTTNAATGNCACTTCAATTATACCTTCGCCACCNAGAAGCGAACTGGAGACTTCAAGTTCTGCCGATCCGCTGCTTCCGGTGGTGATTACAATGATACCAGCCTCAAACTTAGTCCCCGTATTCTGCGTAAAGGTCGCTAATTGTCCAGCGGATGAATCGATGGCTAAATTACCAATTTCGACAGATCCAACAGCCAAAACTTTGCCCGGATGGCTTCCGCTGGTTACCTCAAAGGAGCCGCCACCAACCAGTGAATTTCCGTTTAGGTTTAATTCTGCGGGATTGGCCACACTACTAATGTAAGCGGCCACTGTAACGGTTAAAGTNCCGGCCATCGTCAGTTTTCTGGCCCCGCCTTCAGCGGCCGTATCAGTGATATTTAGAACTTTAGTAGTAAAGGAGGGCATAGTTAGATCCGCTTGCTTGAGAACAAACCTATCTATCGAGATGTCACCAACCTCACTCGAATTGGTTCCAATAGCAGGGGCACCACCTCCCGTATGCCGAAATTCCAGTAATCCTGAATCCTGTTCAGTGGAAACTTGCAGATTGTAATTGTCCAACTCAAGTTTTGGCGCACCAGTTCCAGACGAACCTTCCAAAATGAGGGTTGCCACCTCGATATCGCCGCTAGCTTCTACTACGGCATCACCGTCGCCTGCTGACTCGAGACGGATTTCGCGGGCGGTGAGCAGGCCACCTGGTTTCAGCTCGGTTCCGCCAGTACCAGTACTAATTAAGGTCACATCCCGCAACTGCATAACTCCATTGCTCTGAATGATCTGTGCATTACCACCACCAGCACCGGTCTTAATGCTCATGGCGAGATCTGCCGACAGGCTGGGATCACTGTCACTNCCGAGTANNTCGTTACTATTCAGATTTAGAATGGCGTCTTCACCNGCGTCGTCACCCGCTACAATGGTAATAGCAAAATCGCCAACCCCCTCAGCTAGTTGGCGGAAGGCACTGGTCGTTCCATCAGATTGAACAAAAGTCAAAGAGCCAGACGTTTCTGTTATCTTAAGCTCAAAAGTTTTACCGCTGACTTCTTCTACCGCGTGCTGAATCTTACCCGGTTGATCGTGGCTGATAATCAAGCCACGAATAACAGCTGAGGTTTTCAAGTCAACGCCTTCAGTAGAAATATTCTGTATATTCAAGATGACGTTTTGGAAGTTTATACCTTTATCGAGTGAGATCGTTTGGCTAGNGGTCCCTGCTAGAATAACTTCACAAGATACATCGGAATCTACAGCTGGAGAGAAAGAGACAGTAGGGCTATCGGAGACTCCTGAAATGGCCAGGTTACCTGTTAGCACGATTGTTCCAGACCCGGCGTTTAGGGTAGGAATACTGGATTCTGAGCCATCATCTTTTAAGGTCAGATTCTTGACGGTCATACCATTGTCACTGATATCCAGTGTTGGAATTCCTGTATTTGTTCCTTCAGAAGAGATTTTCAATTCCTCAATGACAATATTCTGACCCATTCCAGAAACAGTAGCATGCCCACTTCCGNTTCCAGCTTTGATTTCAAGCAATTTGATGTTGGTTAGATCTGCACCGTTAGCTTCAAACGCAACTCCCTTAGAGCCATCAGCAATGACCTGCATGGCTTCCGTCACCGTGAGATCCTGCTCCTCGCTATTTAGTGTTAGATTGGAGTAAACTTTGAGGATCTTCACCGCTAACAAGCTATCGCTATCAAACGTGACTGTGCCAGATTCATTTGCCACCTTTAAGGTTTCTGCGGTTACGTCTGTCCCATTGAAGTCAACAGCTTGATTGGCTAGGCCATCGAAAGTAACTTTATCAGCGTCAAATCGAACCTTTTTAAGCTCTACATTCCCGGCCACAAAGATCTCACCAGCAGAAGATAACTGCGGCCAGTCTTCTACTGCAACNGAGGTCCCAGCCTTGGTAATTTTAAGTGCGCCGCCGATATCAAGGTTATTCGCTCCCATAGTGATAACAGGAGTTCCATCACCGTTGGCGTTAATAGTTAGGTCGCTGCCCACAATTAAATCTTGGGGTTCCAAGGTTACGTTACCTACATCCGTCGTCACATCCACATTCCCAGTCACTTCTACTGCTGGGCCCATAAACTGAATTTCACTACTACTAGTTCCACTCCCCGTGGTCATCTCTAATTTGCTAACTTTAACAACTGCAGAACTCCCACCTTGAAAGGTGATCATACTATCTGATGCATCGTCCGGGATAGCAAAGCTAAGTGTTCCGTTAGCACATTCCAGTGTATTGTCGTTTAGTTGGATAGTAGTAGCTTTTCCCATGCCGCCAATAACCGTAATGTTGGCTGTAAGCGTTACTGTTTCTGCGCCCGAAAAAGTCAGTTGAACATCTTGACCACCTGGTGCCAGGATTAGTTCATTGATGGTAATGCCTGTTGGCAGCTCAACCTGAGTTGGGTCTGTTGCATCAGCTTTTGAGGTGATTGTGACATCGACGCCGTCTGGAAACCCTGCAGTTGGCGATGAGCCACCAGTTGGTCGGTCAAAAGTTGCTAAGTCCCCTGTCTGCGGAACAGCTGTTGCAGCGAGCTCATCGGCATTAAGCCAGTTGGCAAGGTCATTCCAATCGCCATTGTTTGCGTTACCTGTCCAAAAACAGTCCTCCGCAAGTAGAAATTGCGAACAGGATACAAGGAGTATAAGGGTTAAGGAAATTTTTGTGAACCACCAGTTGTAAGTACTTCTCATTNTCATCAGGCCTCTCTCCATAATTTTCTGCGGGTAACTTTTAAAATCGTGTGTTGCTATCTTGAATTATTGCAGTTATAACTTACTCTATTTAGCTCAGTTATCGAGAAACGTGGGGTTGTTGAAATATTCCCTCACATTAGCCACCTGGTTGTCTATTTAATCAGACACTTTACATCTGTTATTAGTTTGGATTATACAACAGCTTCGAACACAGTGCAACTTGATTTATTCATTGTAGGCGGTATTTGAGCTCTAGTGTATTTCAGCAATCAGATCAAAACCTTTTGAAATCCCCAATAGTCAAATGCTATTCTCTTGCCCAATAACTAAACAGCGAATGGGCAAACTACAGCAAATGCAGCAAATAACATGCCACAGAGAAAAACATCGCTAATTATTTTGAATTTTCATGGATTAGTTGCTTTTTTAATTTTTAGTGCGCTTTCGTGTCCTAACGCCGGTCTTTTACAACAAACACACTATGGCCATCAAGGACGTGTATTGGCGTTAGCAATTAATCCCGAACAGTCATTTTTGGCTTCGGCCGGGGANGATCGTCAAGTACTAGTCTGGGATCTAGAGACGAAAACAATCCAAAAAAAGCTAATCGGCCATTCAGCTAAAGTCCAGGATCTGCAATTTTTACCCGACAATCGTCTGGTTTCCGTCTCGGAAAATGGCCAGATTATTATCTGGGATCCTAAAACGGGCGAAGATCTGTTTCAGTTGGCGGTANCAGAGAATCGGATTGCGACCTCGCTGGATGTGCACCCAAACGGGCAGCTTTTGGTCACTGGAATGGGCAGTGGTCAGATCCGACTTTTTGACTTAAAGCAGCGTCAACACTTGGGAGATTTTCAGGTTCATACAAGGATTGTATGGACGGTTGTCTTCAGTCCTGATGGGAAATATATTGCCACCGGGTCAGAAGATAGGANGATTTGTCTTTGGCAAGTAGATCTGCAAAAGGTGGTAGCAACCAGTGAAGATCATTCCAGTCGAGTCTGGACGCTTGATTTTCACCCGACAGATGGCGCAATTGTGTCCGGNGACTGGTCGGGTGCTGTACGTTTTTGGACACCTTTTGTCGATCCAAATCAGTTTGAGCGGAAAGAATTTCTCTACGATCACCCAATCCTTGAAACTAGATTCAGCCCGAGTGGTAATTTAGTAGCTGTTGGAACCGCCGGGACAACCAGTCAAACACAGCTTATACCGACCATTCGGTTGTTGGACTTTGCTTCGCAGAAGGAGATCTACACGTTTTACAATCAAACAGTCCACAATCTGGAAATTACAAATGATGGCACAACCCTATTCGCTGTGGGGCAGCAGGATGGAGGAATTATCTCTTGGTCTGTGAGCAACGATACGCCCAAGCTAATTCAGCCCGAAAACAATCAAATAATAGAACTGACTAAAAATGTGCAACTTGTTTGGCAGGCGTCAGATACCAACCTTTATTCAATAGTACAGGTTGGGTTGGATGTAGAGTTTTCAAATCGCTACCAATCAGCAATTCAGACTTCACCCGCTGGCTTACGAATTGTACCAACTCTACAAGGAATAGATACCTCGCCGACATTGGGAAACGAAATTGTGGTACCGCCTTCATCTACCTACTGGTGGCGAGTGCAGAGCGGAAATTTCAACCATCTAAGCCGCTGGTCGCCTGCCCGAAAATTTCGTTTTAAACAGGCACTCAGCGGCCAAGTTCTCATCTCTCCTGGTAAACAGCAGGTTAAACTCAGAGAGGACTTTAGTTTTTCAGTCTGGATAGAGGAGGTCAAAAACTTAACCAGCTTTCAGTTCGATGTAAAGTGGAGTAATCCAGAGGCGATTCACTTTATTACCACGACCCGTTTTAACGAGGTGTTTCCCGAAAATGCGGAAGTTTTAGGCCCAATTAGGTCTCAGCTACTGGATAAAGAAATGATCGAGGAACCGTTCTTCCAAGTTGATCGTCAATCGGGTCAGTATAAAAATATCGTTGCGGTTAAGAAAAGCGAAGATGATCCCGGGGAAACTGGACTGCTGATTCAGATCCTATGTCGCGCCAATCAGACTGGCAATTACCAGATTTCGGTTGAAAACCTGGTTTTTCTGGACGACTCTTTGGTCGAAATACCGGTTGAAATCACCCAGGCTGAGATTACTATCCAAGAAGAAGTGATGCCTTGGGATGTAAATTTCGACGGGGTTGTCGATATCTTTGACCTCAGCAGTGTTGCTCGATATTATGGGCAAAACGTCGCTTGGGATTACAATCCCGATGTTAACCGTGATGGAAAAGTTGATCTATTTGATTTTGTGCTAATTGCGGCACATTTTGGTGAATCATACAACACCTCTGAGCCGATTGTAGAACATGCGGCGCCTTTATCCTCGACCCAAGACGGTGGATTGTATCAGATATACCTACCCACGGATTCTGCGCCGCCATCTATCACTAGACTTCTTCCCAATTACCCCAATCCAACTAACCCAGAAACTTGGATTCCATTCCAACTGGCTCAACCATCGAAGGCTTCAGTTTACATTCATACNGTTTCAGGACAGCGTATCCGAGTCTTAGACCTAGGATACCTATCCGCTGGTCATTATGTCGGTAGGTCTCAGGCTGCCTACTGGGATGGNAAAAACTCTGCCGGGGAGCCGGTTCCATCGGGTATCTATTTTTATACACTTGAAATTAGCGACTTTCTGCAGACGCAAAAAATGATGGTTGTGCAATGATCAATTGCACCGGGAATGACCGAAGCCCAGTTGACTCGGTACAGAGAACAGCGAGGCACTTTTCCAAAGGCACACGGNCCTCTGTTCTAAGGTTAATCTTATTTTATTGGATTCTAATTTATTCCTCAATCGCCTTTGCCAACTACAATTACCAATGGAGGAATTTCACCCGTTATCAGGATGGTCTAACTAGCAACACTATCCGTAAAATCGTCGTTGGAAAAACAGGCCAAGTTTGGGTTGCGACCGACCAGGGATTACTCCGATTTGATGGGTTTTGGCATCAGGTGCCGTTGGCAGCACCTTCCTCAGAAAACTTGGGGGTGTCACCGGCCCAAATCTCAATTCTAGACTTACTGGTTGATCGCAGAGGAAATCTGTGGATAGCGACCAATATCGGTATTTTTATTGGTCAGTGGCCAAGCGACCGGCAACAAATGGTCTGGACCTCCTTCCAGACGCAGAAAACCGGTCTTTTAGCAGACTACATTTCCGTGATAACGGAGCGACGCAACGGGGAAGTTTGGGTTGGAACACCAGTAGGGGTTTGTTGGCAGCGGCTAGGTGATAAGAGTTGGCAGAAAGTCCAAACCCCATATGTTACTGGGATCTATGAAGATTTACAGAACCAACTCTGGTTAGCACATCAGCCGGCAAGTAGAGTCGCTGATGGCCTAGCACTGCTGACACTGATTGAGCCTGATGGGAAAAATTGGCAACTCTTCGGGACTCAAGACGGATTACCCAATGGCCAAATTCAAGCCATGGTCACCGATAGGCAGAATCGGCTTTGGGTTGGGACAACTAAAGGCCTTGTCATCTACAATGAACAGAAGTGGAGTGCCGACTTTCGCTCACTGGATTTAATTGGACATAATGTACAGACACTACATTTCGATCAAAATCAAATTCTCTGGGTCGGTACCAATCAAGGAATTAGATTACTAATCGACCTCAATTCCGGTGATGAAGTAGCCTATCAACATTTAACCAAATCGAATGGGATCGCCGGGAATAATATCACCGCACTTTGCGAGTCTCCGTCAGGAAATATCTGGGTGGGTACCCGTGATAATGGAATTAGTTTTTCAGACCGATCTTGGCGAACTTTTCAGATAGCTCAACCTGAGACCAATCGCGTCACTAGCTTTGTTACTGATGCGCGAGGTAGTGTCTGGATTGGAATGCAGAACGGCATCGGTCGGATTATACCAGATCCGCAACACAATCAACTCTCTCGTTTGGATCTGGTGCCGCAAAGCATTGCGCCAAATACCGAGGTTCGATCACTAGCCTATGCTACCAATGGCGAGGTATGGGCCGGTACAGCAGCAGGAGTATTGATTTTCGATGGCCGGACTTGGAGCCGGCTACATCTGCCAGGTGGAACAAATGACACGCAAACGTTGATCATTGATGAAGACCAGCAAGTTTGGTTATCCACCGCCTTATTATTACCAGGTGACGCGGTTGGTTTTCTTCCTACCTTACTGAAATATCAACTGGGAACACCGGCTCAAGAGNTTGAGGTTTTGAGGCTTGTGCAAAACCGAATTGGACGGGCAGTTACCAACTTATTTGTCGGTAGTCGAAGACACCTTCTCTTGGGTACGGTTGGGAATATGCTAATTCCAAGCGATTTATGGATCTACGATCTGACCACCGACCAGTTGACCGAGATTTCCCAACGCCAATTTGGACAAATACAGGCCATCTTGGAAATAGGACAACGCATCTGGGTTGGTACCAATCAAGGGATCTATATTCTAAACCTAGAATTGGAGGAAAAGATCGAACGTCATTACACGACCAATGTGGGCTTGATTGATAATAATGTCCAAGCTCTATTTCAGGATCGCCAGGGACGCATCTGGGTTGGGACCTCTGAAGGGGTTAGTGTTTTTGAAAGTGATCGTGTCATCCGCCAATTAACTATTGCCGATGGCCTTGGGAGTAACAATATTTTAGCCATAACCCAAACGGATACTAACGAAATGTTATTTGGCACAGCCGGCAGTGGAATTAGCTATTTCAAACAGGAGCTGGTTCCACCTGTTACTCGTATCGTAGAAGGTCCGAGCAACAATGAGATAGTTGGAGAAACTAGCGTAACTTTCAAGTTTGAAGGCGGCGACGCCAGCAGTCAAGCCTTTCATTACCGTTACCAAATTGACCAGGATGGTTTTCGCTGGACCGGGGAAGACGGCAACGAAAATCGGGTTGTCTTGTCAGGGCTGAGCGAAGGTCGACATCATTTTGAGGTACAAGCGATCGATCGAGAGAATAATGTCGATCCAGTTGGTGCAACAGCTACATTTATTATCGATTCTCGGCCGCCTGTGGCACAGATTTTTTCACCTGTGGATGGACAGGTGGTCGGTGGTAGGCTCAACATTCAAGGCACCGCCACAGACAGTAGCGATTTTTCAAATTATACAATTCAGATTTTTTCCGACGCTGGAGACCGAAAAATCATTCATCATGTCGTCCAACCGGTAGATCTAGGAACACTTTTTTCGTGGCATACAAATGGTCTTCCCGATGGAGCATACAGCGTACAATTAACTGTCAAAGATACATTAAATAGCCTGTCTGATTTTCAACATACAGCCCAAACTACTGTTGATCTTATCGTCGATAATACTGCGCCGGAGGTAAACATCCAATTCCCTAGATCTGGTGAACAACTGTCGGGAACTGTCCGTCTCAATTTTGGACTGCAAGAAACGCACCCCAACACTATTCAGCTACGCTATCGGCGACGGGCGGCCAGCAGTTGGCTCTCGTCCTCCNCTTTGTTACTCTCCGATCTATTGGGTCAAAGTAGTCAGCCGGGTTTGTATTCCTATTTGTGGGAGACAACGGGTATAGACGGTCAGGTAGACCTCCAGATCCAAGCTGTAGATTTAGCCGGTAACCTGACACAATCTTCCGTAATCCACCTAACGCTAGACAACCCTTCCACCAGACCCGATGTCCACCTGGAGCCGATAGCGAAGATCGTTTCGGGCACCGTAGGTATATTTGCTACCATTCGGGTTGGTTTGGCCAATGAGGCACAGATTCAGACTGCCTTACTCCAGTTTCGAGCCCTGAATAAGAATTCATCAATTTCCCTATCTAGTTGGCAGACGATCTGGTTTGGTAATGAGGAAATCGAAGGCCAAAGAATTGCTGCCTGGGACACTACAAATCTTGACGATGGACAGTACCAAATCCAACTGCAGGCAACCGACAGCTATCAATATCACACGGTAAAACAACAGAAATTGACGGTTGATAATCAGCCACCTGTGGTGGCGATTCAAAAACCCTCAAACGGTCAAGTCGTTGGACAGCAGAATATCCAGATCTCAGGTTTAGTGAGAGACGACCACCTGGATCAATATACGCTTTCGTATCGACTAATCTCTCCATCACCTGAATGGGTCACTTTTTGGACCCATTCAGAGCAGGTAACGACCACTACAGTCCTGACCGATTGGAGCACCTTTAACTTGGTAGGTAGTCGCTACCGGCTTCGGTTGCGTGCCCGTGATCTTGCAGGCTTATTAGCTGAAACAGTAGTAGACCTGGTCATTGATGCATCTGAAGTTAAGGCACAAATTATCTCGCCGCAACCTAACCAGATGGTCAGTGACACGATTGAGATTATTGGTACTGCTAGCGACGAAAATCTACAGCATTTTCAAATCGAGTATCGGGCGGTGGACACCCCATTGTGGCAACCTATTTTGGTACCTGATCCTGAAGATGGTCCTTCGTCCCAACCTTTCGACATGTCGCTAACCAAGCACGAAGGGGCAACCTCCAAAGTCAATCAGTCGTTAGCTACTTGGATTACTCCACCAACCGACGGTACCTACCAGATTCGACTAACAGTGATCGACCTGGCTGGAAAATCGAAGGCTGTTGTCGTACCCGTTCTGGTTGACAATCTACCACCCAAAGCCGAGATTCTAACGCCTCGTTCAGAAGCAGTACTGGGCGAGGAGACACCAATCACCGGATCGGTGAACGACGCCCATTTCTCTAGTTTTCAGCTGGACTATCGCGCACGCACTAACGATGCTGACTGGCAACCAATTTCAGTCATCGATCCAACTTTACCAAAGGAAGCGAATCTACTGGGAATCTGGCAACTTCCCAGGGTTGACGGCCAATACCAAATACGATTACAAGCTAAAGACCAATATGGTCGAGTTACAATCCAGACTGTTTCTATCGTGGCTGATAATCGAGCCCCGGTAGTTGAAATCACCGTACCGGCTGCCGGAACTATCATTTCAGGGAAAACACCGATTTTGGGCAGTATCACCGATCTATATCTGGATCAATTTGAGCTGAAAGTCCGACCTGTGGAAAATTCACCCTCGATTCTGACCGAGGGTAATTCCGCTGATTGGCGATTGATCCAAAGAGGTACCACCTCCCTCTATCAGAGTCAGTTGGCTCAGTGGGCGACACCAGATAGGGAAGCTGTTTATGAAATCAAGTTGAGTGCAACTGATATCAGTGGAAACGAGAAAGCAACCTCGGTCGTGGTATCGGTCGATAATCGACCACCACAGGCACAAATCTCAACTCCTCAGTCGGGGCAACAGACCGGACAAACAGTGACCATTACAGGCATTGCAACTGACCGTAACTTTGCACAATACCAGTTAGAATATGCTCAGGGCTGGTCTAGCCGTCAAGGTATCCAACCCAAAATCTGGTCTGCGATTTCAGCACGGCCTTTTCGCACCCCTGTAAAATCAGAAGATCTGCTGGCTGAGTGGCGGGCACCAAATTTGGTCGGTCACTATACTGTCCGTCTCGAGGTAACGGACGCCGTTGGCCACGAAAATAGATCTCAGATCGAGATCTATTTCAACAGATACTTAGATGGTCAGTTAGCCACCAGTGTTAAAAGTCAGGATGAGCGGGTACGGTTGGTCGTTGCTCCAAATTCGTTAGCTGCTCCGACAGTGATTACCATCAATCCGGTCGTATCGCCTCAGATATCGCCCTTTATCGAAGGTGAAGCCAATCAATATCAGATTCGGCCATCGGAAATAGTTTTTCCTGTCAATAAACCCGCAGTTTTATCCTTTCAAACTGCGTCCGTAAAAAAGTTGGGCATTTTCCACTGGCATGACCAAAGATGGCAATACATTGGTGGCACAGTAGAAAGATCAACTATAGATCCATCAAGCCGCCAAATCTCAGTTCCTATTCGGCAGTTAGGTCGATATAGCCTCAGGCCAAAGGTCGAGATCGAAGCAACAGACCTGCGGGTCTCTCACCTTGCCTGCCAGCCTCGGATTTTCTCTCCTAATCGGGGGCAATCGACGGCAATTTCTTTTTCAATCAGCCAGTCGGTACCCGTCACTATCTCAATTTACGATACTGGTAACCGTCTAAAACGCTTAGTTGCTAATCGACAGTTCGTTACAGCGGGGCATCACGTTTTCTGGTGGGACGGCCATAACCACTCGGGCCAACGGCTGGTCAGTGACATCTATATTGTGTTGATTCAGGCGGGTGAGATTTTAGAAACTAAGGTCGTGGTGGTTAAAAACGATTAGGACTCGACTGTTGAGGTTCGAATCCAGAGATCGTAGAGCGAACCTAAAATTGTAACCGCAAAAGAGACACCGGTCATTAAACCGGCTGAGTAAACGACGTAAGCGAAGGCGGGACTGACAAGTTTGGTCAACCACCAGGCTGTGATGTCCAGGGAAATGGAAAGAAAAGGTAGAACAACACCAAAGTAGCGCAGGGGAGGGGTAAAAGAGGTAAAGGCAAATATCCCACTCAGCAAAAAGGCAAAGACTCCCATGCCAAAGGCGTGAAAGTGGGTAAACTTCGCCAACTTACCAATAGACGGACCTTGGTCCGGTTCGGCAGCTTGATAGACCTGTTCATAAGTTTCTAATGGATAGTCGGGTCTGTCTCCGTAGGGGTGGCAATTGGTGCAGTAAGCGTCCATCAATTGCTGTACAATCTCCAGATACTCCTCTTCGGTTCTATCATTTTTAATCCACTGTTCAATGGCGATTTTATCTCCCTCGGTGGGCAAGTACTCTCGCATGGTACCATTGATTTTAGTGCCGAGTAAGGTTTGGTTGCGATCCCCATGATAGGTTACCACAATATCTTGGATGGTGGCTAATCCTGTGGCATCACCGTCGGCCTTGCGCGTATTAATTTGCAAGTTAATTTGGGCAAACAGATAGGCGTAACCCATCATCAATAAAAAGCAGCTTACCGAAATCTTAAGTTCAATGGGAAGTCGGGAGAGACGAACCGTCATCAAAATGAGGGTTAGGGAAGATGAAGATCCGTTTCAACCGGTTGGTCGTAGTCAACTCCATCAATTTCAAAGCCGAAAAGGTTTCTAAACCCGCGTTTGTAGCGGTTATAGTCGGCCAAACGAGGGAGGCTATCGGTTGTGATCTCTAACCAGATTCGTTCTACCTCCTGGGAAATTTCCGGTCTTAACTCCCGGTCGTCAAGACGGATAAGTCTTTGGTCGTCGAGGATGGGTTGTTGTCCTAAACCAATGTGGTCGGAAAACAGGCGGGTGATTTGAGCAATTGGATTTTCGTTAATTCCTTTTGCATCCATAATTTTGTAGAGAATGCTAATATAGAGCGGAATCACCGGAATAGCTGCTGAAGCCTGTGTGATAACAGCTTTGTTGACCGCGACGTAGGCGTGCCCCCCTATCTGTTGCCAAAGTTTTTGGTCGACGAGGTCGACCTTTTGTTTTAGATCTTCCTTGGCCCGACCAATCGTGCCATGAGTATAGACCGGGTAGGTGATTTCAGGGCCGATGTAAGAGTAAGCCAGCAACTGAGTCCCAGTTTTCAAGCAATCGTTTTCCAGAAGTTGATCGACCCAAAAGGTTAGATCTTCCCCGCCCATAACAGCAACGGTGTCTGTGATCTCCTGCTCTATTGCAGGATCAACAATGATCTCCACTATCTGTTCCTCAACCAGATCGATGGTCTTATCAACATAGGGGCGCCCAATCGGTTTCAGTACTGCACGATGGTCAACACCCGTATAAGGATGTATTCGTCGAGGTGAAGCCAAACTGTAGATTACCAGGTCGACTTGCCCCAACTCCTTCTGGATTAAATCTATGGTTTGAGACTTAATCTCCTCAGAGAATGCGTCTCCGTTAATGCTGAACGCTTTTAGATCTTCCTGTTCAGTGCACTGGTGAAAAGCAACAGTATTGTAGTATCCGGCGGTAGCCGTACGCCAGTTATCTGGTGGTTTCTCAAAAAAAACACCAACTGTATTCATGCCGTAACCGGTTGCCAGGGCAATCCTAGAAGCTAACCCATAACCAGTTGAAGCCCCAATGATCAGCACATTTAATCCCGTTTTTTGCGGGACAATCGTCTGCTGCACATAATCGATCTGATTTCGCACACTTTGGGCGCAACCAACGGGGTGAGCATTCGTGCAGATAAATCCTCTAATTTTGGGTTGGATGACTTGCTTAGCCATCGGGTTACTCAACTTCGACAATCATTTCAACTTCGACGGCAATTCCGCCCGGTAATTGAACCATACCAACTGCAGATCTGGTATGTTTCCCTTTATCTCCAAAAACTTCCACAAACAGGTCTGAAACCCCATTAACAACCGACGGGTGATCCAGAAAATCCGCGGCCGAATTGACAAAGCCGACAACTTTTACCACTCGCTGAATCCGGTCTAAGTCCCCAAGTGCAGCTTTTAAGGTACTGATCAGCCCAATTCCGACGGAACGTGCAGCTTGATAACCGGCCTCGATATTCATGTCTGTTCCCAACTGACCTTTTATCAGTTGGCCATCGTCGCTGATAGGCCCGTGGCCTGACGTAAAAACAAGATTTCCCGTTTGAACCGTCGTCACATAATTAGCAACTGGCTGAGCAGGTGTTTGTAGCTGAATTCCCAGTTCTTCAAGTCTTTTTTCGATACTCATGTTTCGTCTCCACTTGAGGTCCAAATAAACGCCCGAAGTATAGCACGGGCGAATATTCAATTCAACTATTCTTGTATTCGTTTTTCGTCCAATGCTATAATACGATTGCTTTCGACAGCCAATTACCTACCGATGCAACAGTACCATCCACCTATCTATGTTCTTGCCTTTTGCACACTACTAACTACGCTTGTTTTGATCTTCGTTGGCGGATTAGTCACAGGCACTGATGCGGGAATGGCCGTGCCCGACTGGCCAACTACTTTCGGGGATAACATGTTTCTATACCCACTATCGCAAATGGTGAGCGGTCTTCTGGTTTGGATTCCCGACGATTTGGCCACTAACCTGGGCCAGGGAATCTTGACCAAACCGATCCAAGAGGCACTTAACATAGATGAAAATATCTTGTCGTCGACTTCGACCGTTCAGGTAGTTGAAAAGGATCAGGCTTGGAAGATTCATGATCCAGTAGCGAACCGCTTTTATACCATTCTTCGCCAAGAAGATAGGTTAGGCGTTTATGTACACGGTGTTCTGTTTGAACACTCACACAGACTATTGGGAACCCTAGTTGGCCTATTGACAATAGCTACCACGATATCTATCTGGATCTACAACTCTGTCAAACAACTGAAGTGGATCTCGGCCCTGGCACTTCTAGCTGTCATCATACAAGGCTTGCTGGGTGGACTCCGCGTAATCGAAAATAGCATTGTCTTAGCCATTATTCACGCCAGCTTCGCTCCAATCTCGCTGGCATTTTTCACCAGTTTAGTATTACTAACCTCCAAGAAATGGTCACAGTCACCTCCCACCACCGATGTTAGCCAGGTTCATCGACTGGCGATCTTTGCTTCGGGACTGATCTACGTTCAACTGATTCTGGGTGCCATTCTTCGGCAGACGGCACAACATCTCTCCGCCCATATTCTAGTGGCTATTCTGGTAGCTATGCACATTATCTTGATTGTGCGGCGAGTCTTCTTAGACATGCAGACCTTTTCAGGTTTTGTGGGCCTGGCAATGCTGATGGGTTCGGTCGTAATCTTGCAAATGGCACTTGGCATCGGTGCTTGGTACAGCGAGTTTCAACTGGGAGAACGAATGCCGTACATGTTGAGAACCGCGATCACCAGTGGCCACCATTTTTTAGGGGTCTTACTTTTTATGCTCTCTTTCATCTTTACACTCGATGTACTTCGTCACCCCAGTGGAGAAACAACCAGCTCTGGCCTATCAGAACTTGGTCAAATTAAATCCGGTTAGTCGCAGCACGAAATGAGAAAGGCCCAGATTGATGGTTTTGTCTAGAGTGAATATACCAGCAACGCAACTCGGTAGTTGGACCAGATCCTTTTTAGATCTGACGAAACCTCGATTGGTGAGTATGATTCTGATTACTACTACAGCTGGATTCCTTCTAGCACCGACGTCGGTTGATTGGTGGCAGTTGATTAAAACCGTGATCGGAACTGCTCTGTCGGCTGGTGGCACCTTGGCCTTGAATCAATATTTAGAGCGTGACACTGATGCACTGATGCAACGAACCGCTTGCCGCCCAATTCCTAACGGTCGTTTATCTCCAGGCGAAGCATTAATTTTTGGCCTATCTATTAGCACCGGCGGGGTTATCTATCTCGGTTTAGCAGTTAATTTGCTGACAGCAGTGACAATCACCATCATTCATCTAACTTATCTACTTGTCTATACGCCACTGAAACAGAAGTCCCCGGCCAGTACTTTTTTGGGCGCGATCCCAGGTGCACTTCCGCCCGTTGTCGGCTGGACGGCCGCAACAGGACGGCTAGAACCAGGCGCAATCGTGCTATTCGCTATTCTTTTTTGGTGGCAACTTCCACATTCACTGTCAATTGCTTGGCTCTATCGTGAAGAATATGCCCGAGCCGGGTTCCGACTCTTACCCATCGTTCAACCTAAAGGGGAAAGCACCTTTTTTCATATCTGGTTTCAGACTTTGATACTTCTCTTTGTTGGGCTGTTACCGGCCCTACCCATGGTCCAAATTGCTGGCTATCGGTATTTGGTAGTAGCCACCATCGTCGGTTCTATCTTCTTTGGTTTCAGTCTTGCCCTGGCTCGATCGCCTTCACAACTTGCAGCCAAACGCATTATGTTCGCTTCGCTCATCTATCTGCCGGTGATTATGGTAGCAATGATTGTCGACAAGCTCTTTTTATAACCACCATGCAAAGTACACACACGGTTATTATCTCCATTTTTCTGATTAGTTTCCTGGCTATTCTGTTTCTGGTTTGGCTGATCTATTTCAAAGCAGGTGCTGAAACAGATCTCCCCTTTGTTCACCATCTCTCAGCGACCAATGCCATTTTGAATGGACTTAGCGCTATCTGTGTCTACCTGGGTATCCGTTTTATCAAACAGGGCAAACGAGNCCTCCACCAACGACTGATGATAACAGCTTTCATTTTTTCCTCACTGTTTTTAGTTTCATACATTATTTACCATCATTTCCACGGCGATACGCCTTTCCAGGGGCAAGGATTGATTCGACCGATCTACTTCTTTATCTTGATCTCCCATATTGNTCTTTCTGTCGTGGTGTTACCAATTGTCTTAATCACGTTTGCTTTTGCCCTGTTGTCCAAATTCGTTCTGCATCGACNGATTGCCCGGATTACTTTTCCACTCTGGCTATACGTTTCAATCACAGGCGTTTTAGTTTATGCGATGCTCAACCATCTGCCAGAAACATTACTTCAAGACGAAGCATCTTTAGGAGTTTTTTTCCTTAACACATGAAAGCACAACCAACAAAAGAGAGCGAATCACTCGATATTCGAGAGTTTGGTGCTCCCACTGCCGGGAAACCTCAAGTTTCCAATCGTCGCCTTTTTATCCAACTCCACGTCTTTTGCGGCTGTAGTAATCCCAATTCGCTGGTTCCCGCCTTGGCCGATCTGGAAAGCGTCCTCTACCAGGATTTTAATCATCCAACTGGGGTTGGCGTAGTAGTGGTGGCCGAAGATCCGGCTTACCTGACGCAAGTGGTNCGGAAAGCCTTTGCTCAAGAGAGTTTCTCCCAACTGACCTATCGACCGGAAATGACTATGATCGGACGAACTTATGCCAGCGGTCGTGAAATGGAANTGGAAGACTGGCTATTGAAAAAGCCNCGTCGCAATTTGATGAATNCNGATTTTCCCTGGTCGNTCTGGTATCCTCTGCGNCGNAAGCCGAGCTTTTACCTGTTAGATCGCCGTCAAAGTGGCCCAATTCTAGCTGAACATGGACGGTTAGGTCAGTCTTATGCCAGCAGGAACTTTGCTGCCGATATCCGTTTAGCCTCGTTCGGGCTCGATACCAACGATAACGAGTTTGTCATCGGTCTGGTCGGTACAGATTTACATCCCCTCTCCCGATTGATTCAAGATATGAGAAGCACCCAACATACGGCCGAATATATTGAGTCGCTAGGACCATTTTTCGTCGGTCACGTTTTCTGGCAATCCGGATCGTCCGAGATCTAATATGCGAGGCCTGAGATTCAAGTGGGACTGACTGAGCAACAGCTAACCGACTACTACCAAAAAAGNGGTTTCGTGNTGNTCAAAGGNCTGTTTTCNCTAGAATTGACTGTTTGGATCAAGGAGTGGAAAGGATCCAAACCATCTATTTCTTTGNGGGCTNGGAACATCCTACTTTATTGGGATCAGCAACAACAGACTAATNGCTACTTCCCAGTGGTGGCAGGAGTCGCCGAATAAAACGAAATGCCTGTGATTACACGGTTAACCAATCAGGGCGATGTGATCCTGTTTAATGGGCNATTAATTCANGNNGGCTCCCCTATCAGGAAANCCGGGAGTTCCCGCCGTTCACAGGTCTGCNACTACNCNCCCTATNGCTCCGNNAATTGGGATCGGGACGAGCCTCGCANCTCTTTCCATAGCCGACGACAGATNNAGTANTACGCCTCGTTCCCTATGAAGCGCATTCCCGCTATTACCGCCAAAGAACTTTACACCTACTTTGTTTCGCCGGTGGCCTATTTTGTCCTNATNATCTTTTCGGGNNTATCTGGCTTTTTCTTTTACGCNATCTTACTCCGCGCCATCGTTCGGCAAGAACTTAGCACAGCAGTGATGCAAGTGCTGTTTCGTAACTATATCAGTGTAACGCTGCTTTTTTTTACACCGGCTATGACCATGAGACTGTTTGCTGAGGAGAAGAAATCGGGTACCTTCGAACTGTTAATGACTTCACCGCTTCGTGACACTGAAATCGTGCTCGGAAAGTACTTGGCGAGCCTGATCCTTTACCTTCTGATGCTAACACTAACCCTATTTTTTCCGCTTCTGATCAAACCGTTTGGTCAGCCAGACTACGGTCAGGTTTTGAGCGGTTACCTGGGGATGACGCTTTTAGGGGCCGGGTTCCTGTCTTTCAGCTTGATGGTCTCCTCCATGACCCGTAACCAGATCGTCTCCGCCTTGACCAGTTTCGGTATTTTGCTGGTCCTGTGGATTGTCAGTTCCTTCGCCGACCGAACCGGAACAACCAGTCGAGTGCTGAAATACCTATCTCCGGTCACACATCTCGACGATTTCGCCCGTGGCGTGATCTCTCTTAAAGATACCGTCTACTACCTGAGTTTTATTCTGGTCTGCCTTTTTTGTACCGTTAAATCGGTTGAATCGGCTAAATGGAGATAGGAATGAGAAGTCGATTGGGATCCTGTTCGGCTTTATTTTCTTCATTCTACTCCACAGAAGCTAATAGAATATAACCCCTTATCCTAAGAAGATGTCTGGAAAAATCTCGGTAGTAGTCACAAAATAAGTGATGATAGTTGAAGTTTCACAGTCAA
>PACG01000135.1 GCA_002699335.1 Candidatus Poribacteria bacterium | reverse complement strand
CCTCGCGCAGTAAGGTCGCCAGCTTTAGGCGTGCTTCTTGCAGCATCGTGTAAGGACACAAGGCTGATCCGGGATTGTCACCCCGCCAAAATTTAGCTCATCCGCCACCGAAAATATAATGTCAGCGTCGTCCGCCAGAGCTTTTCCCTGCTTTGACGGTGTAAGATTTGCGAAATCACCAGCAGCGATGGAAGGTCTACCTGAGGCCTGCCCCCAGCAGTGGAAATGGATCTCCCAGATGGAGACCATGTCCTCCGGTTGTCGGTTATTCTAAGCCGCTATCATATCATCCTTTCGACTCATCTGTACCTCGCTTTTACATCAACGTAATGGAGGACGACTCCGAAAGCCACCCTATATTGATGGTCTTAAATGGAGAATAATCTGTTACTCTTTGATCGCTCCCCAGATGTCGGTAAGTTTACCGGACAGGCTAACCAACCTTTCATTTCGATCACCTGAAGGATTAGGTCTCAATGTTTTCGAGTTTTTCCTTGTATCATCGTTCATGGCGATTGCTTCCTCTGATTGGCAAACTGCTTGATCACTATTTATTTAACCAGTATTATAGGGGGATAGCCTCTTCAAATTTGCGAAAGATAAACGATATCGAAAAGAATTTACCGTGTGACTTATAAGATTAAGAGAAATGCTGAGGAAAGCGATAGAGCCAAAAAGGCTTTTGATAATCTACTATAAAATTTGGAATTCAATACGCTCTACCCAGCCACAAAGACCACCTCAGGCGTTGCACCAACGACTGAGAGCTCGCATCTCGCGCTAAATACTGATGTACCACTATATGGTCTTGTAGCAAGGACATCAACCTATTTGGAGGAAATACAATGCGAAAACCAAGTTGGATGTTTCTATTGTTGCTAACGGTTAGTTTATGGGCGGCGAAAACCTTCACCAATCGGCTGGAAGAAGCCAAGAGTCGTATCAGTTGAAATGGAGTTGATTTTAGTCGAAAAGAGGTAATTGTGGAGATTCTTGGGTGGGTTTGGTTGGTTTTCGTGTCCATGAGAAACCGAGTTGGTTTAGTTTCTGAATCTTGTCGGAACTGAGTTTGCCACTCTTTTTTGCTACCCTTTGAGTACCAACCCAGTTACCAAGTTTTTGGTTGGGAGGATAAGATTGTGGTACATTGCAATCATCATTACTGGATTTGTATTGTTGTAATGCCTCAAACATCTGATTCCAAGCATCTTCAATCGGATTCCACGAGAAACCGTTTGTTTCTAGTTTCTGAATCTTGTCGGAACTGAGTTTGCCACTCTTTTTTGCTATCCGTTGAGTACCGACCCAATTGCCCAGTTTTTGATTGGGAGGATAAGATTGTGGTACATCGCAATCACCATTATTGGATTTGTATTGTTGTAATGCCTCAAACATCTGGTTCCAAGCATCTTCAATCGGATTCCATGAGAAACCGAGTTGGTTTAGTTTCTGAATCTTGTCGGAACTGAGTTTGCCACTCTTTTTTACTGTCCGTTGAGTACCGACCCAATTGCCCAGTTTTTGGTTGGGAGGGTAAGATTGTGGTACATCGCAATCACCATTATTGGATTTGTATTGTTGTAATGCCTCAAACATCTGATTCCAAGCATCTTCAATCGGATTCCACGAGAAACCGGTTGTTTCTAGTCTTTCAGTCTTTTCCGCAGCGAGTTTATCTTTTCTCTTTAATTGCCTTTGCCTATTGACCCAACGACTAAGTTGGAGGTTGTAAGATTTTGAGACGTTGTAGTTACCATGAGTAGATTTGTATGCTAGTAATGCTTGAAATTTTTGATTCCAAGCATCTCCCTCTGGGTTCCAAGAGGCACTTTCTGCTTCTATTTTCCTTAACGCCTCTACCGCATGATAACGAACACCTGAATCCTGATCCTGTAATGCTTGAATCAGAGCGAGTATTGTATCTACTCCTATTCGACCTAATGCCCTTGCTGCATCAGTACGAATATCCGAATCTTGATCCTGCAATGTTTCTATCAGATCCATTATTTTCATTTCTTGTACTCCGATTTTTCACCCTCTATCTGATAATCCAGTTTGACCACACGTACATTCAGTAGAACTTCCAGAGGTTTCCTTCCACCATAAACATCCATTGTCATTGTTCCGTGTGAATATCCAACCAATTCTTTGATAAAGGGTTCATAGACCTGTTTGGATATGAGGTGATTGACCACTGTATACCGGAATGAATGGAAATTCTTACCTTTCTTTTTAAGACCAAGATTCTTTAGATATCTGCCAAACCACTGACTAACAACAGAACCATATCCTGAAGTGCCTCGTTTCAGATCGGGAAACAGTTTGATCTCCCTACTATGACGAACTATCTTCTGCTGGTTGGATTGAGTGGGGAATAGGTTTATAAGATTGAGTTTCTACTCGATTTTCAACTATGATAGGATTGCCACTCAACAAAACTTGTTTCTGTTGAAACCGTTCTAATTTCAATTGAATCAGTTCTTCCTTCAACTGTTTAAACCCCAATGAATCTATTATCGAATCCCTGTTTTTCTAGTGCCTGATTGACTTTGGGGTTAAGTGCCTTGAGAGTTTGTCTGTTAATTCTGTTTCAATTGTTGTCTGAATTGTTCTTCGTTGTGTAGATACTCTTTAGTCTATCCGTTTCACTATATCGGTTAGTACCAAGGTAATAGTGTTGGACGTGACGTTTGGATTCTTCCAATTCCTTCTTCAGAATATCTTTAATATCACTGATGGTCAGTTTTTTCATGTCTGGATTTTCTCGGATTGAATTATAGATTGACTGTGTTATCTGATTCAGGTGGAAAGAGAGTCGTCTGGAGTGTCTCAGAATACCATAACCCAAAGATAATTGGAATTGTTTTGTTTCACGTAGGGGGTTGAAGATCAAGGGGAACGACAGAACGGAAAAGATAAGAACAACTAGTCTTACGATGGACTAAATACGAGGGGTTCATAATACGAAGTGTGTCCTTTATGGACAAACGGGTGATAATTCGTATCAGGAAAGTAGTTCGAACCCTCGATATGATTGGGTTTGTGAGAAAATGGAATCGTTAAATGAGATCGTTAAGCATTAACGAACTTGGGATGACCCAGCCCGTCGTTAATGACATGGCTGCGCGTCGGAATAATTGCTTTATCGGGAATCACCAGGTCGAGTGGCAAGCTATTTTCGATCACTGCTCCATCTCCGATCCTGACCTGATCGCCAACTCGAATCATACCTGGTCGAACCTGTTGGTGGGATGAATGGTCGTCAGGCTTGACAGTACCGATAACCACCGAAGATCCAATTCTGACCTCACTACCAAACTGAATCCGTCCGTAGATCTCTGTATTGGCACCGATGATAGATCTATCACTAACATCCACGCGTCCGAAAATACCGACATCCGTACTAATCTGGACAAAGTTACCAATTGTGGGGTGGCGTGGTTGGTTTTTAGTCGATAATCCGCCTAATGTGCAAGGGTAAATCACACATCCGTATCCGATGACGCCTGTTTGGCCGGTGGTAATGCCGCGATGGGTATGGTCCAAAAAATTAGCATCGCCGATCTCTGTTTCAGGGTGCAAGTCAGCCTGATAGTACCGACCACCTAACTCGGAGATAGCACGAGGGAGCAGAGGAACAGGAGAGATCTCAGAGGTAGCTAGAGCATTAGCCACATCGTGATAGAACAGCACCCGCCAGCCGGGGTAACTGCTCATGACCAACTGCATCTGGTAGTCGAAAGCGCACCGAAATCCAGACTCAGCCAGCAAGCAATTATAGGCATGTGGATTCCGTTCTTGTATCGCACGATTGATGAATTCAGGAACATCAACTTCGGCCAATCGATCAGTTTGCAGATCTCTCAGGTCTGAATCTGCTGGTATGATTTCGGCCGGCCCTTTTCGTTTGTACTGGCGATTCAGGTAAGCGTCCCAAACCGCAGGGTCCTTCAACGAGGCAAAGCGGTTCCAGAAGGCACGTTCTTTTAGTTTCGGGAGTTGCTGGAAAAAGTCAAAGGCGGTTTCGGTGGCCGCATTTTCAGCCGCTGACGCATCCCCAACCGCCAGAAAGGACTGAACTACCATGGCATAAAGCTGGTCTACCATCTCTTCCAAAGCCCCCCTAAAGGTCGGTTTCTGCTTCGATAACGGTACCGCATTGTGAGAACCAGGAGCTACTAGTTCCAGCAGATTACCGAGGATGGTTTCCAATATGTCCCGATTGACGAATCCGCGTCCTGAAAGTTGGGACAGAATTTGCGGGTCGACCGGCTCGATGCGCAGAGCTTCCAGTTCGACCTGATTGTAAGTAGTGTAAATATTGCCGGCCAAGGATTGTAGCCGTTCAACTTTTTGCTCAGCGTAGTGCTGACTAAAAATCGAGATCATATTAATCGTCCATGTCCGATTATCGATTGCTGGCGGCGAATTGTTGGCATATATGAAAAATGATACCATAAACGCTGCTGCCAATCACCATGGTCTGGATAATGCAAACCTGGTTCAGTTGCTATCCCGGACCGGCGATGACGTCAATGTTCGGCTATGTTTCCCACCAGCTACGATTTGGTAGCGGCTAATTTACAATCTACGTCTTCCGCACCTAGCCGGATAAATAAGATGCTTAATTAAAAGGCTCCTTGAGTAATCGAACCGCTTTCCCAGACACGGGTTTTAGATTTATTGCCAATTATCGGCATCACTGATGACCGCGCGGGCTGCGATCATAATCATATCAATCAACTTTTGGTTACAGCCTCCAACCTAGGATCAGGTAAATCTTCAAAACATTGGCGGATGCTTGTTTTCAATTGATCCAACATGTGAATCCCTTTTTTTGAACCTCATTATCCCACTTTCGCCATTTTGATGCGAGGCCCCTAGCAATCATCAGACGTTATTTGACCGTCCTGATTGACCTGAGTATAATATTATGACGCATAGAGAAATATAGGGTTCTAGATGAGACATTTAGTACATTTGATGATTTTACTTCTAATAGCCGGTTGTGATCGATTGTCCAGTGACGATAACCAATGGGTTGGTGAGTGGAAGTTGCAAAAAGTCGTTCATACTAACGGAGAAATAAAAAATATCGAACTGGACAATACTTGGTATTTTTCTAATGAAGGAACTTGGTCTTTAGATGTTTGGAGCGAACGAAAAGGAGATTATTCAGAAGGGTTACGCTTGTGGGGGTATTACATTTCTGCAGATGAGGCTTACATGTTAATGTCTAGTTTTAACTCTTACGAATCATCGAGCATCTCTAAAAATCAGAAGATCACAATTAACGATGAAACGCTAGCTGAGCCAAAGAATTTTTGGAAAAAAATGACAGTCATGATGTCAAAAGCATATGAAGTTCCCCACTTCAAAGAGGTGAGCAAGGACATGGGTACTTGGAATATCGATAATGGCGAGCTGGTTCTGGAAAGCGAGGAGAATACCAAAGAGAGGGTCTATTTCAAGCGAAGACTGGCCGGCTTACCCTAATGAATCAGTGGCACACTGTCACATTCTGCCTACCAGTAGCATCTCGGCGAGACAAACAGCCACAGAGCAACAGGTGTTGTTTGAAGGCAGGTTATTAAGCAAACAGTGGTAAAAACCGGTACAGTCGGTCATTCATAATCACCATCTTACAGGCTTAGTGTGCTGACCGGTCACTAGGCGATAGAAATATACCTCACTGGATACCAACTCTCCCGAGGTGTTATGTCCATCCCAGTAGGCAACGCGTTCTACTGTCTGATAGTTGCCTGCGGCCTGATGTTTTCAATAAAGGAGATTTGCCAGGCCATTAGAACTAGTTGCTGTTGAGCCACGTAAACCCATCTTACGTGAATATACTGATGAACCTCTTAAGCCAAACCAGGTGCGCTTTAAAACCAAGTTTGCGGCGGCGGAGCATGGTACAGAACTGGGCTTATATCGAAATACATCTGTTGATACCCGTCAGCGATACGATGGAGAATGGCAAATGTTTTTTCCTGACGCAGGTCGCAATATTTTTCCAGTAGGCCTTGGTAATATGGCAGTAGGAAGGGTGACTGAAGTTGGTTCATCTGTGAATAGGTTTTAGCTGTTCGACCACGTATTTTGTCATACGAATTGCCGTGAAACAGTAACCCGAAATGAAGATAGTGCCGATCTACGACATCTACCGGAGGGAGTATCTTGGAAAGCCGCTGTTTGCATTGACCCGGCGGAGTTCGCATTGGGCGCGGTTCGAGATGGACGCGTACGAGTGGGCGATGCCGTTGCTGTATTTGGGCTTGGTGCGATAGGGTTATTCATCGTCCAACTGGCAGATACAGGGAGCAGAACTTGTCTTTGCCGCTGACCCGATAGAACTTAGGAGAGAAGCGGCCACGGCAGTGGGGGCCGATGGTGTCTTTGACCCAAACGCTTGTGATGTCTCATATGAGATCAAAAAAGCAACTGATAAGCGCGGTGCCGATGTAAACTTTGAAGTCAGTGGAAATTATAACGCTTTACACCACGCCATCCGCTCAGTGGCCTTCGGTGGTAATGTGGCGACAGTAGCCGTCTATAAAGAAGCCAAGGGTGGGTTCGAACTTGGAGCAGAATGGCACTTAAATCGCCCCAACCTCATTTCGACCCGTGCCTGTAGTGACCCAAACCGCGACCATCCGAGATGGGATAAAGGCGGATTATAGATACTTGCTTTCGACTTCTTAGAGATGGGAACCTTCAAAGCGAGGATATTGTCCAACAAGTTGTACCTTTTAGTGATATTACCGAAGCATACATTGATGTTGACGAACATCCTGAGGACAGCGTAAAGCTTGGGGTGAAATTCTAAGTTTTATGTAAACATGAGGTCATAGAATCCACTACTCTCCCCTTTTTGGGATATTTGCCCTGGTTGATATTATTTTCAGATCAACTTCTAAGGAGGAAAACCATCTGCACACCGATTTAGATGACTTTGGTCTCAACTCACCTGTCAATATCAGATTGTTATCTGCCGCAGGCTGACTAGGCAAAAGTTGATAACCAAACCGGCTCAACGACAGAATCAGTCACAAGTCGTCACTCTGACTAGCGTCGATTCCTGTGGTTTCAACGCTCGAAATACTCGTTTAGTGACACCTTCCACAGTAGAATTCAGGAGAAAATACTATGAGCATCTTATCCGTGGCCTTCATCGGAGCGGGTGGAATCGCCCAATCTCATCTGCGGGCCATATCTCAGTTACAGCAAATTGAAGCGGTAGCTGTCATGGATACTAATCCGCAATCTCTTCAAGCAACTGTAACTCAGTATAAACTTCGTCCTTACGACAACTTAGAGGCCGTTCTCAACGATCCCCAGGTTGAAGCGGTGCATGTTTGCACTCCGCATTACCTGCACGCTGATCAAGTTGTCACTGCTGCCCAGGCGGGTAAGCATGTATTGGTCGAAAAACCGATGGCCTTATCGGTAGCTGACTGCGACCGAATGATTGCTGCTTGTGAAGCCAACGATCGACTGTTAATGGTTGGACAGGTGATGCGCTATTATCCGACCAATCGGCGAATTAAGGCCATGATTGCTGATGGGGAAATCGGCCAAGTCGGCCATCTGATGAGACGACGCTACAGCTATTTTGACCCCACTGCTCCCAATTCTTCCTATAGAGGTTGGTATTTAGATCCAGAACAGGGCGGAATCTGTGTGTTGTACTGCTTTGGTCCACACGAATACGATATTTTACCCTGGTATTTGGATTCACCGGTGATCAAAGTATATGCTCAGGGTTCAGAAAGTAGCGATTTGTACCGAGGACAAAAGGACTCCTATACCGCTATGCTAACGCATCAGAATGGGGCTATCAGTGTTCTATCACAGTCGTTGGTGTGTCATCACAGTGAGCACGACCAGTATATCGTTGGACAATCAGGATCGCTAAAACTAACAGCGAACCAGCTACGCCATAACGGCGAACTAGTTGAAGTAGACGGATCCAGCGCTGAAGGTATGCCGAACCAGATTGAGGAGTTTGCCAACTGTTGCCTACATGGCGGTCAGCCAGACGCCAGTGGCCACTCAGTTCGACACAGTATGGCGGTCATTGAGGCCGCCAAATTGAGCGCTGAACGGGAAGAGCCGGTTATGATTTCCGAATTCGATTAAAGGTTGAATGTGACGTGCAATACCGGTTGAATTGACCTGATGCCATGTTGTATGTTGTGTCTTGCAATTTCTTAATTACAATTGTGTCGTTGTCCCATCACATTGAGATTGAAAACCTATTAAGCNGGTACAGATGATGAAATCAGNAGAAACGTTCCNAGCAGGANCNGCACAGGTCGATATCAGCCCACCACTGGGAGAGTTNATCATCGGCGGGTTTGACNCTTTTCCAGCCACTGCTGTGCACGATAAATTANACGCTCGTTGTCTGGNTCTCGATAACGGACAAACGCAAATTGCCTTTGTGATCTGTGACAACTNGNGAATCCAGCGCGAAGTTTATCAACAAGCTCACCAGATCATCTCTATAGAAACAGAGTTAGATACAGATCATATCCTGATGGCAGCAACCCATACCCATTCGGGAACCAGAGCTCACACAGACAAATACCGTCCTNGGGTTGTGCGTGGAATCGCTGANGCTGTTNGTNGCGCCATCGATAATTTGGAACCAGCACNAATTGGGTGGGGNGGGATTGACGAACCTTCGGAGGTCTTCAATCGGCGCTGGTTTGTCACCGATCCTGACTTGCTGAGAAATCCATTCGGTGGTACGGATCGAGTTCGAATGAATCCGCCGCGAGAGCATTCTGCATTGGTTGAANCGGCANGCCCTACAGACCCTGAAATTTCTTTCCTCAGCCTACAGGCAACTGATAGACGCCCAATCGCTTTGNTAGCCAACTATTCGCTTCACTACATTGGCGGGGTGAATCAAGGTGATATCTCTGCCGACTACTTTGGCCTCTTCAGTCAGCGTATTGGAGAGTTGCTGGAAGCTGAATCCAGCCAACCACCGTTCGTGGGAATGTTGAGTAACGGTACCAGTGGCAATATCAACAACATCAATTTCCGCCAAAGCGGTGAGCGATACCAGCCCTACGAAAAAATGAATCAGGTAGCGGAGCTAGTCGCTGCACGGGTCAAGGAAGCACACGACCAGACCACCCATCACGATTAGGTTCAGCTAGGTGTCGTAAATTGCGAACTAAAGCTGAAGTTACGCCCGNCGGACGAACAGATACAGCAATATATAGCTGAAATTCAGTCGGAGCTAGCGGAGGCTTCGTATTATCACCGCTACGAGCGGCACTATGCCGACCGTGTTCAACAGTTGCTGGAGGGACCAGATGAAGTCACAATTCCGTTACAGGCAATCAGAATTGGAGAACTCGGCATTGCCGCTATCCCGTTTGAAGTCTTTATAGAAATGGGCTTAGACATCAAAGACCAAACACCGTTCGCGGACGCCTTCACCATCGAACTGGCCAACGATCAGCAGCGGTACCTGCCCACACCTGAACAATACCAACTGGGTGGCTACGAAACCTGGATGGGAACCTGCAATGTCCAGCCAGACGCTTCAGAGCGCATCAAGCAGGCAATTCTGGAAATGATGAATCAATTAATCTGAAACCTGAGTATTTTAGATTGACTATCAACCGGTTCCTTGACGAATGGCCTCAATTACCATTTGTAATACCAGTCGTCTTGGAAAGTCAAATACGGATGATACGATTGGTTGTAGGTATTAGTGATAAAGCCGATCATTAGGGCAACCCATTTGCTTTGAATAACTCCTAGCCGAGGGACACCTCGACCAACTCTGTTGGTGTTGATAGCGATTCGGTCTGTGAAGTGGCTGTTTGGAGNAAGCAGTGATTGTTCCGATTGCTCGTCGATCATATTATGGTACNAGCGGATCTGACCACCGTCAAGGGCACCACTGCCGTTCTCCCATCGGCGGCGACGTTGATCGCCCAGCACCTGAACCCANCACTATTTGACTCGTGGTTGATTTATCTTCCATTGATGAAGCTACCGATTAGACTGTCAATCATGACTCATGGTTGTATTACCTTTGTACCTTGTACAAAAGTGTCATTCACCTAAGCCCTAAAACNGTTAATTGTCATCTAATTCTTGTNGNGGCAGTATAAGTCCAGCGAACGCTAATTTATTTTGACCTCGGACAGGCTTTGTGATATTTTGTGCCAGAACCTACAATCGGAGGAATCTAATTAGATCCGCTATTATGTTTATCCTGACTTCAGCGGTTGTNTGTTACCCTGACCAGAATCCCAGATGTGACCGTCAGACAATTATCTTCGAAGATGCTTCCCCAACCAACTGTCCTGCGATACCACTCTGTGCCTTATGCCCGACGGCTCATGGGTGGGTGATGGTCAGGGTCGGTGGCGGCCATACTGAACCGTTGCCACAAAACCGCATTTTCCTGACCCGCAGCAGCGATGAAGGGCGAGCTTGGACTGCAATGCAACCAGTTGACCTTGGCCTTAAGGCAAACCCCAACACGGCCCTTGTTCCCTCTGAATTGATGGTTTATCGGAGTCTCTGCACTATGTTTGTGGCTACTCACGACGGAACCTTTGCCCAGTGGAAAGAGTGGATGACGCATAGCCGTGACTCGGGACGAACCTGGAGTCATTAGAACCGGTACCAAGCAGGCTCCATAACCACACCTTCATTCGCAATCACATTGTGACTCGCAACGGCCGTATGCTGTTGCCGTTCCAGCATTATTTGAAAGCTGACGAGACGAAAGCGATCACCAACAACCGTCGCTTTTCTGCGCCGCAGAATCCAAGAAATGGGGTCTTAATCAGTAGAGATAGTGGCCAAACATGGACCGAACACGGCGACATTCGCCTCACAAAGGAAGATGAGTATCACAGTTGGGCAGAGAACAACATTGTGGAGCTAACCGACGGCCGTATTGGGATGATTATCCGGGCAGATGGGCTGGATGGTGTGTTGTATTACGCTGAGTCGAAAGATGGTGGGTACACTTGGCCAAAGTTAGCCATCAAAACAGACATTCCCAACCCCGGTTCCAAGGCGACACTATATTCACTGGGCGGGGACCGGGTGGCAATTCTGCATAATCCGAATTCCAAACACCGTAGCCCGTTGGCATTGTGGGTGAGCGAAGACGGGATGAAGAATTGGCCCTACCACCGCGTGCTGGTGACTGAATCAGTTGACGGTCCGGATGGCCGACTAAATTATCCGGAAGGCTTTGTCAGCCAGGACAAGCAGTGGCTGACAAAGCCTTCGATGATAACCGACACCGGGCGGTCCTCTACAGTGCCAGATTACCGGCCTTCGACTGAAGTTCGCTCGTCCGGGGCTGAACTCCCTCGATGTAGTCCCGGGCACGCCAATTGAAATACTCTATGTAAACGCCAGTGGGCTAAGGTCAATCAGGAATCAGTGCGAGCCTGGAGAAAGAACCTGCTGGAGTGAGGACAACGACTGGGATCAAGTGACACAATTGCCTCCCGCTATACTCAGACGTTAGACAGACTACAGATGAAAGGAGAAAGATTCCCATGACAAAGATCGTGATCACACTCAGATAGTTGGGCGAATGTTTAACATGAAGCTGACTGATCAGGCATCGAAAGTAATAAAGCTAATAAAGCATTTCCCACACCCAATCAGGCTACCACGATGGTCAGCCGTCTGTCGATGATCGTTTCGACTACGCTAGCGCTCT
>PACG01000134.1 GCA_002699335.1 Candidatus Poribacteria bacterium | reverse complement strand
ACTGCTTCAACTTAACCAAAGAGTCAACTGGTAGCAGTTTGGCCAAACTAATTGTTCGAGACCAGGATCCAAAGTCCAATGCCGGCCGAAAGCCTTTTGATGTTAGACTCCGGTTCCAGATCATGATTCTGGATTCCTGCTACAACTGGTCTTCAGCTTGAGTTTCAGATCTAAGATCGCATTTCTTTTCTGCCTGTTCTGGCTTTGGGTTTTGACGATACGCTGTCTGAGGCCAAGACCATCTGGCTTTTCAGACAATAAACTCACCCCGGCAGAACTGAGTGAAAAACTTTTTCAGCCGTTGGACTAATTTCGGCCTCAAAACGGTTTTTCGGCCCCGAAAGGACAAATGGTTGCTGCCAGCATAGTAGCGGTTCCAAAGCAGCTTAACAGCAGAGAGGAGGATAAATCCATCAAGAATGGCCTCAATCATTTCGGTGATCAGAATCAGATTGAGATTGATGTTAAGTACAGACTTATTCGCCGCGATGAAGTGAAACCGGCTTGGGTTCATGACCGCCATATTTAGGAAGAACTGCGAGCTGAAAATAACAGCCGCCAGGATGTGCGGGCTGACTCGGCTGATAGGTCAGCGTCAAAAGAGATGCTCTGCAGGAAGATGGTTACCGCGGCCACATTCAGCCAACAGGCAGCCGTGATAAGAAGCTGACTCAGCCTCAGATAGAAGCTAATCATCAGCCTTGGAAAACTGACCGCCGAGTGGAGCCCATCTTCGGAATCCAGCAGATGGGGGCAGGCAACTGGATGATAGGAAGCAGAGGCCTAGCCAGGGTCAAAGGTAAGATTGGTTGGCAAAACTTGACCTACAACCTAGACCGATACAGCCGGCTAGCCCAGCCATAGTTGCCAGCGGTGCGGCATCCAAGCGGCACTGATGGCAGCCGTCTTGAGACAAATATAGGTGTTGCACTTACACTTATCTGCAACCAAGTATCTCTTTCTGGCCTACAACCAAGACTAGCCATCCAAAGGAGCAGTAATGAAGTTGAAGAATCAGGTCGGGGCAATAAAGTATACGACCTTAAAAGGCGGGGATTTTAGAAGAGATGCTATTCAAACAAGTTCAGTTGTTAGTCAGCTGGTTTACCTTCCTTCTGCATGATACTGGATGTATTTTTCTGACTCATTTGCGTGGTTACCTTATCTCCCGGCGGCCAAAATAGCTGTTGGCCCAGAATTCACCGCCCACAACTCTCGCTTGAGCTGTGGTGACGGCTGAAAGATCCCACGGCAGACTGACCTTTGGTCCTTTGTACGACTTGGGCCGTAGAATATTTGGGAGGAAATCCGAGGAATAAATGGACATGAGCCTAAGATATTCCCATGGTTTCGATCTCAAAGCCATTAACGCTAGCAAGTATCGTAGATAGCATAACGAGTTGGTTTGATCGACATGCTGATATTGAATTCAATTTGGGTTTCAGGCGAGGAAACAACGTTTCATTTTGGCCATGAATGGCGGGCTATTCACGTTTCGTTTTTAATAAAAGTCTCCTACTTGTGGGACCTCTAACTCTATCTGGATTAAACCTAGTCGTTACCTCTATAAATCCGCTTGCCTCGAACTAAAACCCGTTTTGGTGTTTCCAACGCCAATTCGTCAGTACGATGGTAACCGAGCGTCATGCTCATGCGCGTGCCCTCGGTTCGATTGACGCCGGTGGAATGCAAAATCATACTATCAATGGCGATCATCCCTCCGGCCGGCATCGGAATCGGTACAGTTTGCAACTTGACTGCCTCGGTTAATTCCTTCAGCAGATCGGACAACAAATGTGATCCTGGAATCAGGTGCGTGCAACCATTTTCCAATGTTGTCTCCTCCAGGTAGATCAGGACGGTAGCGATAGTCCGGCTCCAGTGCTGAACATCTCGATGTAGTTCCAGAGAATGAGTCGATTCGCGATTGCGCAGATAGATATGGTTATGACGGTTCAGGACGTAGTCTATATTTTCTCCCAGTAAGGAAGAAAGCGGCTCCAATACGTCGGGCGAGGCAATTGTTTGCCGGAAGATTCCACCGCGTTCCCAGATCTTTGAGATGCGAATTACCTGCCCGTGTTGCCTGACCACAGGCTCGATCTGATTTTGCACGTCGTCTAGTGCAGCCGTTTTGATGGCCTCAACTTGTGACGTCGGCAGGATATTTGGAAATTTTACAAATCCATTGTGTCGAAACAAATGGATTTCCTCAGTTGTAAGATGTCTTCTACTCATCGGCTTAGCATCCCCCTACAAATGACTGAAACAGAATGCTACTTTATCTGCCGGCCTAATTTCTACATTAATTTTACACTTTTCCTTTTCCGCCTGCTGGCGGAAGCTACTGCACGACGATGAGGAATATCTTTATGTGGAGACTGATCGACCGCGCCAAACTCAGCCCCTAAGTCCTCCTCGTACAGGCTTTGAAACTTAACAAAGGATTATAAACTTCCGGGCATAGAAGGGCTTGACAAAGGAAGGCTGATAGATTATTGTAGCAATGCTTATTTTTATCAAGGTGGAAGGTATGATTGTATTGGTTTCACAGAATCGGAAAATAACTACAATACTTGGGGGTTTGATAAAAACCTCCGAGAAATAAATGGATTTCAGGAGATGGTGTCTATGCCCAAGGTTCAAGATATTCTCGTGTTATTTCAGACCAGTCCTGCACTCGACGTCGCGCCGGCCGCCTGGGCGCGATACGAAGCCTCGAAGGGAACAGGAATTAAGGATCTTATCGAAGAGAGCAAACCTCCATACAAGAATGCGATGGCCGCGATGCGCGACGGATGGCAGGTCATCCAGATGAGCGAGTACCTTCAGCGGTCTGAGGTCGACGGCTACGAACTGGGGCCTCTCCCGTACCAGACGGTGCTGTCGCGGTTCCGAGAAATGCAGCCGGAAGANGANGGGAGTTAGTCTATGGAGCAT
Source organism: Candidatus Poribacteria bacterium (assembly GCA_002699335.1). Next base: position 23,006 of record PACG01000134.1, on the reverse strand, counting down.
CTTATTTCATCAAAGGATATGGCCCAGTTCGTCGCTTCGGGATACCTAAAGTACGAAGACATGGTGCCGAAAGACCTGTGTAAAGCCTGTCTCAAAGAGATGGAAAACAACAGGGGATACCTGGCCGTGGGNATGCCGTTCGAGGANACNTGGCCCAAGGACACCGCTTTGGGCGAAGCCTTTCGACTGCCCAAGGTGAAGGGGGTGNTTCAATCTTTGGTCGGGCTGGATCCGCTCTATGATCATCACGCTGCTCACCTGGTGANGGCGCATACGACCAGAGGGCCAAATATGCATCAGGACTCAGTGATCGACTTCCGGCAGAACTACTTCGACATCCAGCTGTCCTTCTTCCCNGTCGACACAACTGACGAGATGGGTGGGACATTCCTGGTGCCAGGATCGCACTTCCGCAACGTTCGGACGGGTGAGATCCGCGGATACCAGCACATCATCGGTAAGATCTGGGCCACCTGTCCGGCCGGCACGATCTACGTGTGGAACACACGTGTCTGGCACGGTGCGCGGAGTAACTATACGGACGAGGATCGCTACATGTACAAGTTGCGTCTNAACCCGACGAAGCCACAGATCCGAAACTTCGACACGTCGNATATAGACGATCCTGAGATTGGCCGGATCCTGTCCACACGTCATGGTTGGGAAGGAAACGAGCACCGATACGAACTGATGAAGCGCATCGAGCTTTGGCGGTATGTATCCGATCAACCGGACTACGATGTAGGTGAGCGTTTCCTCCGACGGCGCGAGTACCAGCCGCAGAAGGTAATGGTGTAGTCGCTTGNCGCCACGATAATACGGAACCAAGTTGGCATCATAAAAAGAGGCCCGATTGAACTATAAGNGATTCAATCGGGCCTCTTTGTACCTGTTGATGGATAAGAGTGTTCTAATCCGTTTGAGTCACCACCTTAGCAGAGGGGNCAACAAAGCCGATAATACCCATCTGCGATTGGGGCGATACCAACTCTTCGACCACGAGATTTGTCAGGCGCGCGATTGGTCAACCTTAATCTTCATTCCAACTGTTTATCAGGTCATCTAGAGTAAAGTTACCCGGCAACCGGTAAAAAACAACGTATCGGCTTCGATTGAAAGCCGGGATAGTAATGTGTTTCTTCCGCTTGTAAAATTCCCTTCCGCCNGTTTCTCAGATTAATTGTTGACCTTTCTCATANCTGCGGTCCTCCACCAGANGTAAGTTCCTAAAGTCAGCACGTAGTAAAATAGCTACTCGGCATCATTGCCCGAATTTGAAAGGCCAAATCCAACTCCCCAGGATAGTACTGATGCCATAGTNTTTGCTCACCATAGACAATGGACGATGTGTATAGCATNCAGTCACCGAAAGGAGAAATCAGATGCTAGNTGNTCANATTTTAGGAAACGAAGAGATTATCGTCACAGAATATCCGGAACCGGGCTTAATGAGACGAGAGTATTGATTCAAATTAAGGCTTCAAAGATGAGAAACTATGTGAAAAACCGACGCTTTTCTATCATCACCCTACTGCTGATAACTCTCTCCAACTGGTCCCAGGGAAATAACCCGTTTTACTATCGNTTATCACCAGTAGTCTCGGACAATGGGTTACCTGATTGGAAAAGAAGATCTAAGGTTTGCTAGTATTATGTAGGAAAGGGTGTCCAAAATGGGGGAGCTGAAAACATTTAGGAGTCCCAGCAGCTTACACCCAGAAACCTCGTCGGCTNATATAATTACAAAGTTTAGAAAACGATTNGAGGAAGTATGANNCGGAAAATTAGTTGGATGTTGTTGGCTTTGTTAGTTTTGGCTGGATGTNGTGCGGGATCTCAGCTNTTGTCCTCGNGGANGCTCAATAANATAATAGAGGAAGTTATTATAGAGGCAGTGGATGAAAAAGTAGTAACAAATCGCTCCCCCAGGAAACTGTCTNGAAAAGGGATTGAGCCCAAATGGTACGAATTCCAGATATGTATTTNAAACGGGCTTACAAAATAACACCACTTGGGGAAGTGGTACTTGGGGAAAAGTACGAGACNGGTGATGCNTTTTTGATGGATGTTCATAAAGTCACGAGAGGTCGGTTTAGAAAGTTTCTGCAGGAAACAGAGTATGCTTNTGATGGTNGACTTTGGGCTAAAATCGACCAAATATCACCTACGGATGCACNCNCAATGNCTTATGTCATGTTTGAGGCTGCTGAGGCCTTATTGTAAATGGGCCGGCAATAGATTGCCGACAGAAGTGGAGTGGGGATGGGTTGCCGAGGTGGGTTGGTTGATAAAGAGTATTCATGGGGAGATGATGAAAGGTTGGCCTAATGATGGGACAGCACTATGGGGAGTTTNAAGCTGAATGGACATGTCTTGTTTGGTATGGCTGGTAACGTTTGTGAATAGTGTCAGGACTGGTANGATAGCGACGAAGACGGGCGGGTGTTACGGGGTGGTTCTTGTTACGCTACTACCGGCCACCTGCGGGTAGCTAACCGCCTCGACATCTATCCGGATAATAGGAGTAACAACCTCGGGTTTCGATGTGTGTCAGGATCCGATTAACACTGAACCGCACAAAGCATGGTCTAGTAATGGAGGCTTCCGAATCTTGGCTAAATTAATTAATTCAAAATNAAACACTTTCACCTCATCTTATTGGCAAGTTACTTTCTAACTAGCAATNATCAAATNGTGNTTTTGATATGATAGATAAAGAAAAACTACAACAAGAGTTGGCCGCCTACCAGAGCAGAGAATCTAAGGAAAATTCCAAGTTGAAAATGTATCCACGATCNCTGTCTCAGTTAATATACCTTATCGNTGATTGGTTAATTATCAACTTTATTTGGCCCTATGCTTTTGCTTTTGCCACTTGGTATTTTTCTTGCCGTGGTAGGCATGATTGAGGTAGACGAAAATATTGCCGACGATTCAATTGTTGAAAAAANTACAGGTGTTATTCTCTACGTTTCTTACTATCTTCTATTTGGCTNGACTTTTTGGTAAAAGCCCAGCCAAATTTCTCACCGGAACAACTGTTGTATCAGTCGATGGTAGCAAGCNGAATTTTGGTTCGATTGTTCTTCGCTCTTTGTGTCGCCTTGTTCCTTTTGATCAACTCTCTATCCTGATTGGGAAAAATGATTATTGCTGGCACNATAGTTGGTCACAGATAGAAGTAGTCAGAATCCCTTCTATCCAGTCGAATATAGTTAATGGAAATGGTGGAAAGAATATTGGAAATAGTGGCAACGACAGTTAGAAGAGCAGACCAACTCGCAGGACGCTGCTGGATAAGGNCNAATAGGGGTCTAACCCCGCAGAAAGCTATGGGAAAGATAACCCAAAGAGATTTAATTCCGCCGAAAGGAGCTTAGTGGCTTAAGACCTATGAAAAAATATAAACTAACGGCTCAGCAGAAAGTCTGCTATCAAACTGAAGGTTATGTCGTTTTGCCAGAGGTATTCACACAAACTGANTGCCGTGAGTTTACCATTNACATGATGGANNTACAGGCAGGTCGACNAAAGCTGGACGNATTTCAACCCAGACAGCCGGATGAATGGGGCCGCACCCACAATCAACATGCTTANGANGNCGTTGCCATGCAGTGGCTCGTGGACCCGAGACTCGATCAACCCCTGTATGATTGTCTGGGTCAAGAGGCGGATGGTATTCAAACGATGTATTTTTGGAAAGGGTCCGAACAGCGACGCCATCAAGATCAGTTTTATCTGCCAAGTTGTATGTCGGCCTGGATTGCCTTGCANGATGTAGGGGTTAATAACGGTACTATTTATATCCAGCCGGGGTCACACCGGCATCGCCTCGTCACGCGTCACAACTTTGGAGAAACGGGCGAATTCCATGGTATGGANTATAATGACGCTGTTGATCTTATATTCCAGCGAAACAACCTACCTGAAATCCCGGTTGAAGTTTCAACTGGAGATGTGGTTATGTTGCACGGAGCCCTGGTCCATCGAGGNGGCCCGATTCTNGACAGCGGGTCGTTTCGGCACGTATTAGCCAATCACTATATTCCGCGAGGATCTACTGATTGGCATCTCGGTTGGCCGCGATACGGTTTTGACGAACATCGTCGCTAAATTGTAACCCCTGATGGAGTTTGAAGGAGGGAGTATGAAACCCATATTAACGTCAGAACAGCATGGTTCTTATAAACGGGATGGCTTTCTAGTACTGGAAAATTTTTTTGATCCTTCTGAATTGGAAATTCTCCGCGCTGATTTTAATGGCGTGGTTGACGATTGGGCAAACACTTACTATCAGCAAGGCCGACTGACAGACCTGTTTGCGGATCAATCCTTTGAACACCGTCTCTTCTCAATTCACCAAGCGATGACTGGTGATTGTCACGAACTGTTGACAGGCATCTCAGGTAAACGCAAAACAGCGGCAATGTTTTATGTGATGACCTTACCTGAAATTCTGGATCTAGTGGGGTTCCTGATTGGTCCCGAGATCCTGGCACATCCCCAATTTAACGCCCGTGCCAAGTTGCCTGACCGTACATCGGTTGTGCCTTGGCATCAGGACCTGGGCTATCTGCATAAAAGCGCTGAAGAGACATTTATGGTCAATCTTTGGCTGCCGCTGGTCGATGCCAACGCCGAGAATGGTTGCCTGGAAGTCATCCGTGGAAGCCACAATTGCGGTATTCTACCTTACAACAGCGGTGGGGCGGAGGACTTGGTGCCAGAATCAATCCCGGAGGGAGAAGTGGTCTGTTGCCCTCTTCAGGTTGGTGGTGTGCTGATGCTCCAGCATAAAACGGTTCACCGGTCCACTCCCAATTTTTCAAACCATATTCGTTGGAGCTTGGATATCCGTTATAGCGACCCGGCGCTGCCCACAGGGCGAGACCATGTGCCTGGATTTCTAGTGCGTTCGGTTTCGCAACCGAACCGGGTGGCTAAAGATCATCACGACTGGTTAAAACTGTTTGCCGAGAATGGGGATTGATCGTGAATCACTCCCCCAAGTAATCTTATTCCCGTTCAGAGCCTGTTTTGATCGTAATTTCATTGCCCCTGATTAACCATAACGATTACACTCTACCTGCAGATACCGATTTGCCTGTATTTCCCTGATAGCAACATTAAAAGGGTAATTAAATCGGGGAAGCTAAGCGGTAAAAAGGTGGCAAAACTGTTTAGAATATTTGAATATTCAGTCAGACCGCCAGGATGTGATTGGTTAAGGATTAGCCGCTAAAACTGCCTTTATCATTGCCACAAGGAGTGGGAACGGATCTCGGCTAGTTGCGGGCTCCGATCTCCTTACCTTTACGGACGCTAAAATTCTTGTTATATTCTGTCAACCTCCAATTGTGCAAAATCCACGGGAGGTTAACGGAAGAAGATTTTTGGCACTAATTTAGTGACCGGAAACAGTCAGATTCCAGTCACTGATAGAAATCGTCACGTCTTTCATATTGGCTCAAGTTCAAGACGGTAATGAATCGCGCCGATTTTCACCAATTTGGTTTTGGGGTACAATTCGACCTGGTATGGTTAGATTCAAACAAAACTAGAACGAAGTCCCTTTAACAGAGTTGATATCATTAAAGTTCAAGTTAATCATTCACAAGGAGTCATCAGGATGACAATCCCCCGTTTACTCAGTGATCAAGAGATGCAGAAGTTTATTCGAGATGGTTATGTCTCCGTCAGGGTCGATTTGCCTTCGAGTTTTCACGACACTTTATACGAAAAGACGGAGAAAATGTTTTCGTCAGTTGGTAACCCCGGTAATAACCTGCTTCCCCGTCTGCCGGAGATGCAGCAGGTATTTAGTGATCCCGCTGTGCATGGTGCCATGGTTAGCATTTTAGGCCCCGACTACTATTTGCACCCACATCGCCATTGCCATGAAAATACTCCTGATAGCGGAGAGCAGGGCATGCACAAAGATAGCTTACATAACAGTCGGTTTGCAGTCGATGACAATCACCGTCACCACCATACCCGTTGGGCCATGGCTTTTTACTATCCTCAAGATAGCTTGGTTGAGATTGGTCCAACCGCTATTTGGCCNCGTTCNCAGTACTTCAATACTCAGCCACCATTGGAAAGAAGTGACGAATTGGCCCTGGTAGGTGAGGCTGGAACGGTTGCTATCGTCAACTACGATGTGTTTCACCGCAAAATGTTGAATCAGTCCGNAAAANCTAGGTATATGATGAAATTTTTGTTTACCCGGATGTCCGAGCCAACCTATCCTAGTTGGAACTATCAGGGCACCGAGTGGCAAGAAAGCGACGATGTGCAGGAGCAGACCTGGCAGTATATATGGAACTGGCATTTAGGACACCGGAATGGCAGTGGGCAACACGCGACATCAGAAACAGTGTCGGAATTAACAAATCTGATCGGCTCTGACCAGGAAGCNGTGGGCATTGAGGCAGCGTATAAACTNGGCCGTTTGGGGCAACAGGGGTTAGAACCACTCATCGACGCTACTACCGGTGGCGACCCGGTAGCTTGCCGAAACGCTATCTACGGCTTCAGCCATATGGGGCAAGAAGTAGTACCATCATTAATTGAGTTGCTCTCTCATGATCAAGTGGACGTCCGTGTACGGGCAGCGGATACGCTGGGCGATTTGGGACTCCAAGCCAAATCCTCGCTGCCGGCATTNTTTGACAAANTGAGTGATCAAGACGATAAAGTTCGGCACCACGCCGCTGAGGCAATGGGAACGATTGCACNTGACGACGANACTGCTGTCGAACCACTGACAAAGGCNCTAACGGACGAGGTNGACCTGGTACGTCGAAATGCCGCTTTGTCTCTGGCCCGGATTGGCCGGCATGCAACCCAAGCAGTGCCGGCGTTGACCCTGGCCTTAAAGGATTCCAACCACTTTGTCCGAGCATTTTCAGTGCACGCTCTTGAGAGAAATGGTACACCNGAAGCAACGGCCACGCTACTGGAACACTTGCGGACTGTACGATGGTGCCCATCCCACTAAACAGTTTGGGACACAGGGGGCAGGGAAATAACCCAATTCCCCAGCTTCTTGTGTCTTCTGCTCATCAGGATTGACTGATTGACGGAGTTTGACTTCGAAAACCACATGAATAGCCTGAGCTTTCAACTCACTCCTTCTCAGCATCAGTTCTACTTAGAGGANGGCTATCTTATTTTTCGGCAGGCCTACGATCTAAATCGGGTGGAGTCGCTGCTCGCCGGGCTGGANCGGCTTCTTGACCGGGCGCTCTCAACCACCGGTAAGATTAGATGGATTGATCCGCAACGTCGATTGCCAAACCGTATCGGCCACATGCTCCATCCTGACAAATATGATTTGGCCTTTGCCGACTGGCTGGATACCAATATTATTCCGATGGTTGAAGCNATTCTTGGGGGGGCAATTCGACACAGTCTCTTCGGCATGTTGGCCTCCGGCGGGGAACAACCTTACCGCACGGCCTGGCATCGCGACCTCTGCCGGCCTGGCCATGCCAATGAAAAGAAGGTGCTGCAACGGGAATTGTTTAGACACACGCAATTCAATGCCCCCTTNAAACCGAACGACCGTTTCCTGCAGATTATCCCCGCCAGCCACTCTCGGCCCTCCACCAAAGCGGAAATGGATGTTTACAAAAGGAATCCCAACAGTGAAATGCCAGGTCAGTTAACCGTCGAATTGGAGCCGGGCGACATCGTCTACTACGACGCCAATCTCTGGCACCGTGGGCTGAACCCGGAAGGACTTCTGCGCTGGACCATGCATACGGCCTTTTGGCGGGCAGAGATTCCGGTTTGGGAGCACGAGTCGGGTCAACAGGAAGTAATGCGTAGTCCGGGGCATTTGGAGCAGATGCCACCCCTGACACGAGGATGTATTCAAAGATACCTGGACGCTTATCCGGTAGGAAACCCGANCAGTGCGTTGGATTAAATCCTGCGCGCTTTTAAAGCAAGCAGTTGCTAATCTCGATACTAGCTACCTGCGTCTCTGGCTAGCCACTACACCAATGAACGGATAATAGTGAGTACTACAACCTCGGATTTCGTTATATTGTGTCAGGATCGCCTGAAGAAATGGTATAAAGATACAGTATCTATTACGTTCTCTATTCCTCCTCCTGAACCAAACAAAGTACGGTCTTTCATAAGCGGCGTTAGCCGCGGCTTTACCACTGGTAGAGGTCAAGCCGCAGATAGCGATATAATAGAGGCCAAGAGATATCCGTTAGTTAGCTTGAGCGGTGGAGACTTACACCCAGAAGAAGACCTAATCNGCTATAATTAAAAGAAGCCTATNGGAGGGAATATAATGCGAAAACTAAGTTGGATCTTATTGGCCCTATTGATCTTGACCGGGTGTGATGATGAAATTATAAAGGAGGNAAAGAAGCCGAAGACTGTTTCTGAAACTGAATCTATTGAAACTGAACCACCACTACCTGACAAGATTACCTGGGATAAAGATGGATCCAAAATGGTGTTGATTCCAGCCGGTAGGTTTAAAATGGGTGATTCGAAAAATGAGCCAGAACCCCGGATGAGGGATGCGCGGCCAGTACACCGAGTGGAGTTAGATGCTTTCTACATGGACACCTACGAAGTGTCGGTGGGGCGNTACAAAAAGTTCTTGGCTGAGACAGGACATCGCCAACCAGATTGGAACACTGTTAATGAGTATTCACCCACGGATGAGCATCCGATAGTTTTTGTTAGTTGGGACGATGCTGTTGCTTACGCCAACTGGGCAGGGAANAGACTGCCNACCGAAGCAGAGTGGGAATACGCTGCTCGTGGTGGATTGGTAGGTAAACGGTATCCGTGGGGAGATGGTGAAGACGTAGCACGAGACCATGCGAATTACAACGGTGTTGGTGGTAAGGATAAGTGGAAGTATTGTTCATCAGTGGGCAGCTTTGATGCCAACGGCCATGGACTCTATGACATGGCCGGTAATGTCTATGAGTGGTGTGCTGATGGGTATAGCAAAGGCTACTACAAAAACTCACCAGCCAAGAATCCTCCAGGGCCGAACATAGATTCATCCCGGCTGTTGCGTGGTGGTTCTTGGACCAATGATGCTAGTTTCCTGCGAGTGGCCTCTCGCAACCACAATGTACCGACTAATAAGAACCGCCTCAACGGGTTTCGTTGCTGCGTGTCAGGATCCGATAATTCTTGAACCGCACGAAGTGCGGTCTTTACAAGCGGCGTCAGGCACGACTTTACCACTGTGGTAGAGGAATGGTTAATACCAGCTAATCAGGCCTTTAGTCTTGCCATCAGTGTAGGCTATCCGAGCCGCGCAGAGGATAGAATTTTTGACGGTTACTTTGGGGTTGTAAGGACCCCCCCACTTGTCCTGCGGATGTGAAACAGTGAAATAGTATCTATTATACTGTTTCACTGTTTCTCCCTCTTAGTGAACGGAGCCTCTTTGGTAAAAGGGGAGGTGATGATTTTTAATCACCGATGGGGGTTGACGTTGGCGAGATGACAGTCGACGATCCATCCACGCTCGAAACCTACGGCAAATCCCATATCGGGCTTAACGTGTACGAACATCTCATCGCCATTGGTCGCTCCAATGCNGTTATATAGTTCACTTCCGACGTGGTGGCCCTGTCACACACGGCCTGGAACGGCCTCTGGTTCTGGGAAGAGAGTGTCGATGAACTGGAGTACGCCTCAATTGAGTGGGTCTATACAGGACCTGCTATGCACGGGACGGACAACGTTTCTGTTAGNACTGCACCGTAAAGCATACGTTCTGGGGTGGTCTGCATGCGTTTCAATGCTCTCTCGTCTTCGATACGATATGCTGGACGACATTGGACATGAGGCAATCGATACCCACAAGGCGAGCCCAACTGTCAGGCACAATCATATCAGCTGTGCCCGTACGGGGGGCATCAATTTCCACACCGGTACGCCCGTTATTTTCGAGAACAACAGGGTTCAAGACTGTAGAATCATGATACAATTACAGGGAAACGCTTGGCCAAGAATCCAGGGTAACGCCTTTCAAGAATCCGAGAATACAGATGAACCTTGGATCTATGGAGACTTCACCCTAACTTCGGAGTCGCCGTCCTCCGGGGTCGGCCTGTCGGATAACGTGGAGGTCGAAATCGTGTGGAACCGTTTCGGAGGAATTCCGGGGCCGCTACTGTTCTAATGAGCATGTTGGTTCAAAGATGGGAATGTCGGTCACACGACCGACATTCCCGAACCTTCGGCATAGGTCCTNGTCCAGTTAGAATTATGTGCATAAGAATACTTCGTGAATTGCGGCAACACCAGTACGCGTAAGCCGGGAACTGGATGGCCTTGGTAGACTTCACGGTGACCGAAAGTAATACATATGAGAACTATTGCCGCACCAAAGATATACTGAGGAGAAGTTTAAGTGTCAAATAGGATGAAAGTCTTAGTTACAGATTATGTGTGGGAAACACTAGAGCCAGAAAAAGCCATCTTGAACCAAATCGGGGCTGACCTGATCGTGGCCGAGGACGAATCGGAGGCTACTTTTGTCAAATATGCACCTAAGGTCGATGCGATTCTAACCACTTGGGCTAAGGTTTCAACTACGGTTATCGAGGCAGCAACCAGGTGCCAGATAATCGGGCGCTACGGCATCGGTTTGGACAATATCGATGTAGAAACCGCTACCCAACTGGGAATCGCTGTCACCAACGTACCGACCTACTGCTTGGAGGAGGTCTCAGATCATACTATGGCTCTATTACTCGGGTTGGCACGAAAGATTCCGAGACTGGATCAAGTGGTTAAGAATCGAGGTTGGGATCGAAACATCGGGCCACAGGTGTTTCGACTGCGAGGGCAACGGCTCGGTTTAATTGGCTTTGGTAAAATTGCTCAACTGATAGTTCCAAAAGCCAAAGGATTTAGTCTGGAGATCGTNGNCTATACACCAAGACTAACAGACGAAGTGGCCNCCCAACACGGTGTTCAACGTGTCGATCTAGATCAACTGATCACCACTTCAGATTTCATTTCGCTCAATTGTCCTCTAACACCTGAAACGCATCATCTGATCAATGCTGATCGACTGCAGGCTATGAAGCCAACGGCCTACCTGATCAATACCGCGCGTGGTGACATTATCGACAACGATGCTCTTTATACGGCCTTAACTGAGGGATGGATTGCGGGTGCCGGTTTGGATGTTCTGCCNGATGAACCACCATCACCAGATTTCAATCTACTAGGTCTGGATAACGCTATCATTACCCCTCACTCCGCATTCTGGTCGGAGGAGTCGATCTACGATTTGCAAGTGACGGCAGCAAAGGAGGTAACGCGGGTGTTGTCGGCAGAGATGCCCCATTCTCTAATGAACCCAGAGGTGCTCGAAAATACAGCCTTGCGGGCCACTGGCCTGAAGTCGTGAGGTCTTTCCAGGACGCAACCGTTTTGGTAACGGGAGCCTCATCTGGTATTGGCGAAGCCTTTGTCCGAAATCTGGCTGGTCGTGGAGCCAATTTGATTTTAGTCGCACGCTCGGCGGATAAATTGGAACAACTCGCCCAAACGCTTTCTCAACAGCATAATGTACGCATCGACTGTTTCCCGCTGGACCTAACCGTTGCTGACAGCCCCGAAACTCTTTTTGAACAGGTTAATTCCGTTAATCTCTCGGTAGACGTATTGGTCAACAATGCAGGAATTGGCTATTGGGGCAATTTTACCGAAGGAGAGCTACGCAATTTTCAGCAGATGATCGATCTCAATGTCAGAGCTGTGGTTAGTTTGAGCCATCTCTTCCTACCCACCATGATCCAGAGGCAAAACGGCGGGATCATCAACGTCAGTTCGGTAGTCGGTTTTCAACCCATACCTTACGGTTCAGTCTACGTCGGCACTAAAGCTTTCGTCCTGCACTACTCCGAATCCTTATGGGGAGAATGCAGAAAGCATGGAGTTACGATTACGGCCTTGTGTCCGAGTACCACTAATACTAATTTCTTCCAGGTAGCAATTCCAGATGAGCGCAAGCGAGAAATGCGGATGCAGAAAACCTCCAAAACCCGGAGTCCTGACTTCGTTGTCNAGGTTGGGCTTAACGCTTTTTTGCACGGTAAAAATCTTGTTATCCCCGGTCTGGCAAGTTACCTGTCCGCACACGTTTCTCAATTATCTCTGGTCTTTGCTCGTCGATTAACCGTCACATTCGCAGGTTCGATTTTCGACCCTGACAAATAGCTGTGACTAACTAGGTCTGATTGGCCAATTAGTGCAGCGACAAATGTATGGCTCATGAAGGCGAATCAATTTTGACACGTGGGTTTAGTGATTTCAAGTCACGTGGTAATTTGATTCGCTTAGAGATTTATGCTAAAATACGCCACCATTTGCGAGCTTGAATCCGTTCAGCGAGGCAAGTAAAATCCAGTTATGGGTCGACGATATCTTTTGGCATTTGACACTGACAGGTTACCGTACCTTGAAACCGATTTTCTGGTCATCGGTAGTGGGAGTGCAGGGATGCGATGCGCTATTGAAGCCAACCAACACGGTGACGTGCTACTGGTGACCAAAAGTGCGATCAGCGAGAGCAACACTCGTTATGCCCAGGGTGGTATTGCCGTGGCTATGAATGACGATGACCGNCTTGANTTTCATGTCGAAGATACGCTGCAAGCGGGCGTTGGGCTGTGTGATGAAGCTGCCGTCAGAGTTATGGTTGAGGNAGGCGTCTCCCGGGTGACGGAACTTATCGATTGGGGAGCTGAGTTCGATAAACACGAAGATCAACGACTCAGCTTTACACAAGAGGGTGCGCACCAAAAGCGTCGCGTGGTTCATCGTGGTGATGAAACTGGTAAAGAGACGACCAATGTCCTCGTCAACCAACTGAAACGTCAAGATCGAATTCGGGTGATTGAAAGCTGTTTTGTAGTAGATCTCCTAACTAAAGACGGCGTTTGTCACGGTGTGCTGGCAATGATCGACCAGGTTCTACACGTTATTTTTGCTAAAGCCACTATCCTTTCCACCGGTGGTCTGGGGCGGATCTATCAGTGTACGTCTAATCCGAGCATTGCTACAGGTGACGGTTATGCCATCGCCTGGCGAGCTGGTTGCCAAATGATGGACATGGAATTTGTCCAGTTTCATCCGACAACACTGTTTCTCGACGGTGCTCCCCACTTCCTCATTTCTGAGGCNGTACGGGGTGAAGGCGGCACTCTCATCAATTCACGAGGTGAGATCTTNATGGCCAAATACCATGAACTGGAAGAANTGGCACCACGTGACGTCGTTAGTAGAGCTATTCTGAACGAAATGGAATTAACAGGAACCCCATGCGTCTACCTCGACNTCACGCATCTGACACAAGATTTTATCAAAACTCGTTTCCCGACGATCTACCAAACCTGTACTCACTACGGTCTAAATATTTCCACCGATCTAATCCCTGTCCGTTCAGGCGCGCATTTTATGATGGGTGGCGTTGAGACCAACCTCGATACCGAAACACATTTACCAGGCCTGTTTGCTTGTGGTGAGGCCGCTTGTACGAAGGTTCACGGTGCCAACCGGTTGGCCAGCAATTCGTTATTGGAATGTCTGGTTTTTGGCGCCAGATCTGCCCGTTCGGCNGNTCAATATGTTCGTCATCTCGGNGCCTCCGCTCGAATCTCCACCCAATTTGAGCAGCCGGTCATCCCGGCTCAATCTCAATCTACAAAACTCACCACTGAAGGGACTAAAGAAACAATTCGAGAATTGATGTGGCGACACGTCGGTATTATTCGGAACGGAAATGAGTTAGCAGAAGTGGCACAACANTTAACAGATCTGGATACGAATCCNAGCTGGAAAACAGAATTTAACGATTCGGTCNTCGAATGCCAAAATATGTTGGACGTGGCACGTCTAATCGCTAAAGCTGCAATTCAGCGCACCGAGAGCCGTGGAGCACACTACCGCACCGATTTTCCGGATCGAGACGACCTAAACTGGATCAGGCATATTCGTTTGACTGCGTCTGATTGACAAGTCAGTATGCTCCCTGAATCATCGAAGAAGGATGACTGATGAGAACGATTGTTTTACTTGGCGTAATGCTCGCTGCTTTCGCTTTTGTCAGTCCTATTGCACAAAAAGCGTTGAGCATATCTCTGGCAGTTGTTTTTGCACTCCTACTCTTCTTGTCCATTTTGTCAGACTTGAGTGATCTCTCTTACCGCCAGGAACCAGATGACACAGTCGATGATGGGGATATTACGGATTTGGGGAGTCCTACCTTAGCGGAAGAGGCCGAGTCAATCGTCGCTGAAGTCGAACCTTCTTCGACAAGCGATGATGAGAATTGAGTTTCTGATAGACCTCTCAATCCACGGTTATACACTCGATTGCTGTCGTGATGAATCTATCAAGTTAACGATTTAGTTCTAATTAACACTCCATAAAAATAGATACAGACCTGATTCATGAAAGGTCAGTTGGCGNATGAAGTTCGGAGTACCACTAGCCCTCCTTTTCTTGCTGTTGGCAATTCCGATTATTCTTTTAGCGGTTCATCCGGAACCGATCAGTTTTCTTTATCGACGTCAACTTTGGCTTCGACGCCGACCTGGGGACGACGGAAAAACGTCCTTGAATGCCCATTCGTGGTTTTTAATCGGCTTGCGATTGCTTTCTGTTCTCTGTCTGATTTTGGCACTGGCACAACTCTATCGCGCTACGATCTCCAAGCAACGGTCGGTTGCGCTAGTAATTGACCTTTCTGATAGCATTCCCATATCTGTTCAGCACTCGACTCAACAATATAGCAAAAATGTGAGACAACGATTGACGGACAATGATACCGTTCAAGTGGTTGTTTTCGGTCAGAGACCGGCCCTCGTCTCTGATTTATCTGCTGTGCATAGTGTTAGCATTGATCGGTCAGCGACCGATATCGCGGCTGCATTGCAAATGGCCAGTTCCACTTTTTCTCCCGAGGCCGAAAAACGGCTGGTTTTACTCACTGATGGCCAACAAACCCAAGGCGATTTAGAGACAGCACTAGATCTACTAGCCGCTAGCCAGATTCAGACCTTTGTGGTACCACTGAACCTGTCTTCGCCCCCAACTAAGGAGCCATCAGGTCTACAGGCTCAACCACTAGAGGTCATTGTCCACGATCTGCAAGTGCCAACAACTCCACGGCCATCGGAACAGTTTCGACTCCGGGCACTCATCGAGAGCAACGTCGAGGCTGAAGCCGTAGCTGAACTTTGGCAGATTGACAGATCAACTCAACAACCCATCATTCAAAATCGACGGCTACAGTTGAAAGCCGGAAAACAGGTAATCCAATTCCAACACCGTTTAGACCGGCCAGGCTACTACCAGTTTCAATTGAGCTTGTTAGTTGCAGACCAATTCCAGGAGAACAATCAAGCTTTGGCAGTTACACATATTGCCACCGAATCACCAGAGATCCTTTATGTTTCTAGCACAGGCGATAGTGCATTGTGGTCGACCTTGTCCCAAGCCGTCAACTTCAAGACAACCCAAATTCCATCGACCCAGTTTCCGCGAACCTTACCGGACTTACAACCCTACCATGCTATTATCCTCGATAATCTACCCGCCAGCGTATTTTCAGACTCTCAGCAAAAAGCGATCCAAAACTACGTTGGTCAAGTTGGCGGTGGTTTAGCTGTCATCGGTGGGAAACAGGCTTTTGGCTTAGGCGGCTATCATGGCACGCTGCTGGAGACAATATTACCCGTAGAAATGACACCCAAACAGCGAAAGAGATCAATGGCAATGGTCATGTTGTTAGACACCTCGGGTTCAATGGCCAATCGGGTGGGTGGGTATCAGAAAATCCATCTGGCACTAGAGGGAGTTCGGTCAGCCGTTATGGCGATGGATAAAACCGATCAAGTCAGTGTCATTGGCTTTGCAGAGAAGATTCAACACGATATCCCCCTCACCACGGACTATTTATCTGTAATTCGCGCATTGGGACGGTTTCAACCATCGGGAGGTACACAAATGCTGCCCGCGCTTGAACAGGCTTACCTGCGACTGCAAGCTGCTAGTACGAAAGAGAAGCATTTGCTGATTTTGTCGGATGGAAAGTCGGATGGAAATTTCGATCCACTAATTCAAAAAATTGTAGCAGCACAAATTTCGATTTCGACTATCGCCATTGGCGATGCGGCGGAAACCTTTCTGAGAAGCTTAGCGGCCGTTGGACAGGGTAGTTATCGGCACGTTAAAAATACCACCCAATTGCCCCGCATTTTAGTTGATCAAGTGCGCCAAAGTCGGAAGTACGCTGTTGAAAAACCAACCCAACCGATTTTTTCCGATTCAAGTCCGATGCTGACAGGAATCACACACCTACCTATGCTGGATGGTTACGTGGCAACCACTGCCAAAGACAATGCGCAGGTATTGATCGAGTCCGACTCTGCTGATCCAGAAAATTCGGGGCAACCAATTCTAGCCTCGTGGAGCTATGGATTGGGCAAAACCGTTGCTTTCACTTCAGATGCTGGTGAGCGGTGGTCACACAATTGGCGGGCAACGAGTAACGAAACCTTTTCTTGGGATCGGTTTTGGATTCAGTTGCTCGGTAGTGTGGTCAAGCCTGCGGCCGACTCCGACTTTGAGTTACAGACGCAAATGACAAGCGGATCTCGAGGAACAGAAGGGATCGTCCGTTTAGAAGGTCAGTTGGGTAATACACTTACTGCGATTGTAGCATGTCCGAATGGAGAGCAACTTCCTGTCACCATTCAGCGAATCGCTAAAGACCAAGCACAAGGCACATTCCCTTTAAACCAGACAGGGATCTATACCGTTTCAGCACAGGTCGATGGACAACAGCAGATTTCATCTTTGGTCGTCCCTTATCCGCTAGAATATCGGTATCTGNCCGGCAATCGACAACTCCTCGGTCGGATTGCTTGGCGAACCAACGGCATCCTCAATCCATCGGTGGATCAAATCACAGCTCCTACCGGACAAAAAATAACCCGACAACACTATCTGGCTCGACCTCTGTTGTTCATCAGCTTACTGGTTTTTACAGTTGAACTTGTATGCCGCCGATGGCCACCTTTCCAATCCAAACGACCAGTGGTTGAACCTTTGACTAATCAGGAAAGTTCGGTGTTGCCACAACCTATTGTGGGAGATGGTAATTCGTTGGAGACACAACCTTCTCTTGCTCAACTGCATGTTGACCAACTGCTATTCGCTAAACGACGGGCAACCCAATCTGAGGGAGATTGAATAACCAATTTACCGATTTACCAATTTAGGGCAATCGCTATCGAATTTGGGCCTTAGATGTGGCTTTGGTGGCGGCTCAAGATGCCTCCCGTATTGACAAAGGTGATGAGGCGCATAATTTTACCATCCTTTGTCGAAGGGCTTTAAATCGGTTGAAGCCAGAGAATTCGCTTAGGTTTGGGATGGGCAACAAAGCAACTATTGGCGGCTTGCGATGAGTGCTTCCTTCTTACTGTTCTCCTATCCTACATTACCCAGGTCAGGACAGGCCTGACCTTGAAGGTCAAGTAGGGTTATGCTATAATTGACCACCGATGGCGGAGCGCATACAGATCGTACAATTCAAAGCTCAACTCTAAGGTTCGTAAGGCAAGGACAAACGATGAAATCTTCCAGAGATCTAATCGAAGAAGCAAGAAAAGAGATCCCGGAACTCTCGGCCGCTGATATTAAACAAAAACTGGCGCGCGGAGACGACTTCGTTTTGCTCGATGTTCGAGATAACGACGAATATCGTGCGGGTTACATCCCTGATGCACTTTATATCAGTCGGGGAATGCTGGAGTTCGAAATCGAAGACCACGTCACNGACCGTGATCAAGAGATCGTCTTATATTGTGCGGGTGGTGTCAGATCTCTGCTAGCCGCTCAATCTCTCAAAGCCCTAGGGTATAACCAGATTATCTCGATGTCCGGAGGGTTTCGGGATTGGTCANATGCGGGTAATCCAATCGCCAAACCAGTTGCCATGACTGCAGAACAACTGGAGCGATACAGCCGTCACTTCATGTTGCGCGAAATCGGTGAAGACGGTCAAGCCAAGTTGTTGTCGTCACGGGTCTTGCTAATCGGTGCAGGCGGGTTAGGCTCTCCGGCCGGCGTCTATTTAGCAGCTGCCGGAGTTGGCACTCTCGGCGTAGTCGATTCAGACGTGGTAGATCTCAGTAATCTACAACGCCAGATTTTGCACCAAACGGCTGATATCGATAAGCCAAAAGTTGATTCGGCCATCGAGACCATCCAGGCCATTAATCCCGACGTCAACGTAATTCCCCATCCCATTCGTCTAGATGAAAGCAACGCAATGGAGATCTTCGCTGACTACGACGTCATTGTCGATGGCACTGATAATTTTGCTACCCGCTATCTGGTCAATGATGCAGCAGTCTTGGCAGATAAACCCGTTGTTCATGGCAGTATCTTCCAGTTTGAGGGACAGTTGACGGTCTTCGATGCAACCCAAGGTCCCTGCTATCGTTGCTTGTTCTCCTCACCACCACCACCTGGCATGGTGCCTGGCTGAAACGAAGCAGGTGTACTGGGCGTGCTCCCAGGAACAATTGGTGTTTTGATGGCTACCGAAGCTATCAAGTTATTGCTAGGAACTGGAAATTCGTTAGTGGGTCGTTTGCTGACCTATGACTCGATGTCGATGCAGTTCCAAGAGTTCAAGATCAACCGTGATGAATCCTGTATTGCCTGTGGTTCTGATTTACAACTGACCGGGTTACTACTGGACTACGAAGCCTACGCNGAAACGGGNCATCTAAATTTGCCGTCTCGCTAACCGANGACCTTGACTTAAACTGTCATGGCTTGGGTCGAAGTCAACCTCTCAGCCATTCGTCAGAACGCCTTAGCCGTCAAGTCTCATATTGATTACCGTCGCTTAATTGCTGTTGTCAAAGCTGATGCTTACGGTCATGGGCTACTTCCTGTGGCACAGACACTCACCAATATCGCGGATCTGCTGGCGGTAGCGACGGTTTCTGAAGCGGTTGAGTTGCGGAAGAACCAGATCCACTCTCCGATCTTAACTCTTTACAGTAATCAGCTAATAGAAGTTGAAGAGATTGTCGAATACGATCTGCAACCGACCGTCTCCGATCCTCAATTATGCCTGGCACTCTCCCATCTGGCAACAGCTAATAACAAAACCGTTCAGCTCCACGTTAATATCAACACCGGCATGAACCGCGACGGCGTCCTGTACAAGCAAGCAGTCGCCTTTATCCGTTGGCTACGGTCGCTGTCCGGGATTGCTATGGCGGGTGCCTTTACTCATTTTGCGACCGCTGAGGTATGTGATTCTCCTCAGGTCGACAAGCAACTGAATCGTTTCCAGGCCGTCCTTTCAGAACTCTCAGATCAGCAACTTCGGCCGCCACTGGTGCATGTTGCTAATAGTGCCGCTGCGATGTTGTATTCCAAGACTTACTTCGATGCTGTTCGTGTTGGATTGGCACTCTACGGCATTCCCCCCGTGCCATCCCGGCCCACGCCAATCCAGTTGGCACCGGCTTTAGTTTGGAAAGCTAACGTCATTTCTGTACGACAGATCAAGGCTGGAGAATCTGTCAGTTATGGAGGGGATTATACCGCCACAGTCGATCAGAAACTGGCAACCGTACGAGTCGGCTATGGTGANGGCCTCCCTCGCACCTTGTCGAATGTGGGTTGTATCCTGATAGCGGGAGAAGCCTGTGAGATTGTCGGACGTATATGTATGGACATTACCGTTTGTCGTTTAAAACCAAACAGTTCAGTTCAGATAGGAGACGAAGCTGTTTTGATCGGCCAACAGCAAGGGGCTGAGTTATCAGCCCATCAATTTGCAACCCAAGCAGGAACCATCGCTTATGAANCCCTAACANGGATNTCAANGCGTGTTCCACGTCAATACACCGGNACTGAAACGGAGGAATAGCTATATGCGATTTCACCATTTCNGCTGATTGAATTGAGGATCTTGGNACNAGTACTTTTGAAGTTAGAAATCAGAAATGACCTTTTCACACCTCATACTTCTGAAACAACCCGGCCGAAGATCAGNCTTGACCGATATCAAGCNGGGTTGATCTTTAACCAANTCTTTAACNAAAAAGGAGAAATAATGACACAACCGATTTTAATTGGCGGAGAGTGGCGGCCGGCTGATGCGGTCAGTAACTTTCAACCGCTTAACCCACAGACTAAAGAACCGACGGGTGAAATCTATCCAGTTAGCTCAGTATCTGATGTCGATCAGGCTGTCAAAATAGGAGCAGAAGCTTCAGAACAACTACTACCTGTTTCGGCAAACAAGATCGCTCAATTCCTGGATCTTTACGCTGACCGAATCGAAGCTAGGAGAGACGAGATCGTCGAGATGGCGCATCTAGAAACGGCTTATCCGAAAGAGACCCGCTTAGATGGCATTGAGTTACCCCGAACCACCAACCAACTTCGCCAGGCCGCTAAGTCAGCACGAGATAGATCCTGGACGCAACCGGTCATCGATACCAAAGCCAATATCCGATCAATTTACGCNGCCTTAGAAGGTCCAGTGGTGGTTTTCGGCCCCAATAACTTTCCGCTTGCCTTCGGTAGTATATCAGGTGGTGATTTCGCGGCAGCTATCGCTGCTGGCAATCCGGTAATCGCTAAAGCTAATTCTTCACACCCGGGCACCACCCGGTTGTTTGCGCAAGAGGCTTTAGCGGCAGTACAGGACTTAGATCTACCAACTGGTATGGTACAATTGATCTACCGAACTCATCACGATGTTGGAGAACGACTTGTCTCGCATCCCTTAGTGGGGGCAACCGGTTATACGGGGTCTCGAAGTGCGGGATTGGTCCTTAAAAATGCGGCNGATCGGGCGGGNAAGCCAATCTATCTGGAATTGAGTAGTATTAACCCGGTCGTGATCTTACCAGGTGCCTTACAAGAACAATGGGAAGATATCGCTGAAGAATTCGTTAGTTCNTGTCTACTTGGCACGGGGCAGTTNTGCACCAATCCTGGTGTGGTGATTCTGCAAAAAGGGGCAGGGACAGAGACATTTATCCAAAGCCTGATCCAACGGTTTGGAGATGCACCCGTCGGCACCTTACTCGGTGAAGGTGTAGAAAAAGGCATGGTGGCAGGTGTTCAGGCTTTGCAGGATGCTGGAGCTGAACTGTTAACAGGCGGGCAATCTGGCGGTGGAACTGGATTTTGTCACCAAAATACACTGTTGCAAGTAAGCGGTGTACAGTTTTTAGCTAAATCTGAAACTTTACAAGAGGAAGCCTTCGGCAACGAGAGNCTACTAGTGCTAGCAGAAAATTTGGATCAAACCTGCCAGNTTTTAANGTCANTGGAAGGTAACNTGACAGGAACGATCTACTCAGCCCAGAATGGAGTAGATGATATCGCCTATGATCGCATTGCCCCCATCTTGCGACGGAAAGTTGGTCGCCTGTCAAACGACAAAATGCCTACCGGNGTGGCAATCAGTCCAGCNATGAATCANGGCGGTCCATTCCCGGCNACAGGTCATCCCGGTTTCACCGCAGTCGGAATTCCNGCGGCNATNACCCGTTTTGCNCAGCTACAGTGTTTTGATAATGTTCGCTCTAGTCGCTTGCCGGCAGAACTTGAGGACGAAAATCCACTTGGTATTTGGCGTTTTGTCGATGGACAATGGACTAACTAAATCTGCTTGTTTCGGAATCCCCTCGACCTTCGATCGATTCCCCAATAAAGTTAGGCGCATGTTTCACGATGGCTTCCCCTGTGTGTCGAGTCGACTGATCAGACATACACCACCGTTTTTTTTAGACCAAACAAACGAATCGAATTTGGATTGTGTCAACACGGTCTCTATCCCGATTGGGGAATCCGCATTACCACAGAAGCCCTTGTTCTTCGTTGGAGGCGAATCTAAATCCCTCTGCCTGGTTTACCAGAAGAAGGGTGGGCGATGCCATCCAGGCAGGCATCAAGCCAGATAGAAGGATTATGAACTTGAACTAGAGATCGGTTTTGTATGGGAAACCTGCCAAGTTAGAGTGGGAGCAATAGGCGAATGAGCCAAACGCAAACCACTGATAATATTTTTCATCGAGTTCTGCGGGAGAAGTGGAAACAAATTTCATATGGCCGAGGGGTTTATCTTTTTGACACGGAAGGTCAATGTTATCTCGATGCCTGTGCTGGGGTTCACGTCGTCAGCATTGGTCACGGTATTCAAGAAGTTGTCGAGGCCATGGCTGAATAGGCGAGCAATGTTTGTTTCACTTATAGCCGTTTCATTACACAACCGCAGGGCAAATTGAGGCTCTGACACCGGGGGAACTGAACAGGGTATTTTTTGTCTCCGGTGGTTCTGAGGCGACCGAATTAGCCAAAAAGATGGCCCGAAAATATCATCTCGAAACCGGCAATCCTAAGAAGTACAAGGTAGTTTCCCGTTGACAAAGCTGGCACGGAAACACGATAGGGGCGCTTTCGATGTCTGGACGAACATCTTGGCGAAGTGACTATGTTCCCTATCTTCGCAACTTTCCGCATATTCCTTCGCCTTACTGTTATCGTTGTGACTATCAGAAGACGTATCCGGAATGCCAGTTGAGTTGCGCTGATGAACTTGAGCGTGTGGTCCGGCAGGAGGGGAGTGAATATATTTCTGCCTTTATCGCTGAACCCATCCTCGGTACCTCCGCCGCTGGTGTTACCCCACCAGCGGATTATTATCCCCGCATTCGAGAAATCTGCAACAAGTACAATATCCTGATGATTGCCGATGAGGTAGTGACAGGTTTTGGTTGGACAGGACGCAATTTTGGCATTGAACATTGGAACATTGGAACATTGGAACATTGGAACATTGTACCGGACATTATGTCGGTCGGAAAAGGGTTGAGTAGTGATTATACACCTATTGCGGTTGAGAAAGTCTACGATGCTATCTATAAAGAATCAACATCCTTTGT
>PACG01000133.1 GCA_002699335.1 Candidatus Poribacteria bacterium | reverse complement strand
TGATAGAAGTAAGTTCCTGAAGATACTTGCTCTCCATCTTCAGTCCTACCATCCCAATATATTGCTTTACTTGACTCAACATAATTCCCTGCTGGTATATGACCCAATTCAATCATTCTAATTTGCTTACCAGCTACGTCATAGATTTTAGCCGTGACTATTGCATCTTGCGCTAATTGAAAAGGTATCCACGTTTCAGGATTAAAGGGATTGGGGTAGTTAGCTAGTAATTGGGTTTGTGTTGGTAATCTTTCTGGCAGGATTGTTTTCAGAACATTCAACGCTATTTCTTCAGCACTAGACAGATTCGCATTTGATTCTAGTTGGTCAATAGCTGAGGCAATATGATGTTTTTGCTCAGTAGTTAATTTAACCTTGGAAACCATGGAAGGTGCTGCAGCTACTAAGGATTTACCGAAGTTTCCTGCCACTATTACCAAATCAAAGATATTGACAGCATCATCTCCATTCACATCTCCCATGATGCCAGCACCGGTTTTACCAAATGAACCAGCCGCTATTACCAAATCAAAGATGTTAACAGTACCATCACCATTTACATCACCTGTTAGCTTTTCTGCTTCTGGTACTGTGGTTTCACCTGCTACTGTAATAGTGAGCGCACCTTCAAAAAAACCTCTTCAAATGCCCCCACACCGTTGCTAATTTCCCTTCGGCCTCAACAGGTAAAGAGAATAAGTAAGCCTCTAGCAGATTCTCCATAAATAAGCCCGCCATCTTTTTGGTATTATCATCGTTCCCTGCAATGTGATATTTATCTGGAGCCAGCGCCATCATCACAAACTTTCCTTTTCCGTATTCCGCTTCCATAATTACAGGCTTCTTCAGACTTTCCATGATAACGTCAAACCCCTTTTGACTGGCGATTACTTCCCAAACTGTCGGCCAACCTTGATGGCCCCATTTTTGAAAAGATTTTTCGTTCATCTTGTTGGGAGCAGCAAAAACGGTATGGTCAGGTTTTATTATCTTGAAATCGGCTGAGTCCGTGTCACTTCGCACACAGGTGAGCCCATCGGGTAACCAATCAACGTTAGCTTCGTTTTGATCTGCTTGTGTAGGTTCGATGACAATCCCACCTTTTTTGGCAAAATCCTGTATGGCTTTTGCATTCTTGTCGAGACTCTGGTGGAGTTTAGGATTGTTGGTGGTCATACTTCCGATAAAAAACAACCTGTTTTCAACCTTGAATGCCAGCGTGCCTTTTTCGACATTCTTAGTGTAATCCTCATACTTAATTTTGAACTCATCTAAAGTNTGTCTCAGTGCATCGACTTTGGTCCATTGATCTNCGTAGTCAACNATTGCAATTTCTGCTGCCGGCGAAACTGNACTAATGAGCAATGCAAGAACGGNAACAACAAGAACCAGTTTTGTAACTCTCATTTTATATTTCCCTTTGAGATGGCGCTTTTAGATTCCAGAGAACCAAAAAGCGGTTGGCTTGAATTTAATTTCTAGTATACACCGACAAATTCACAAAAAGCACCCAATATCGACGGGTTAATGTACGCTGGTGATTAAGTTATCCCAATATCGGCAGGCTAGGTTTGCTACCTGATTAAGATCTACCGGACCTTGCTTGTTTTT
Source organism: Candidatus Poribacteria bacterium (assembly GCA_002699335.1). The sequence continues at coordinate 31,955 of PACG01000133.1, read as the reverse complement.
CTGTCGAAACTGAATAGGTTGCCAAGATCGGTTTGTGGTCAGAGGGAGCGATATCGCCTTCAAAGAAATCGACCACTTCGCTGGTCATGGGTTGAAGTGGACCTTTATGGAAGATCCAATCGATGGTCTGCGGTGTTCCTTTGGCCGTTGGTATCGCTGGTATAGTGATGGGTGACGTTCTTCCGAGTCCACTAAAAGAGTCAACAAAGCCATCCTCACGTAAAATTCGAACTGGATGAACATAGTCGTTAAGGTCACCGATGAAGAGAATGGGTTCATTTTTACCGGTAATCGTACTGAGTACTTTTACCGTCTGTTGAGCTTGCTGATATCTTGGATTCACTCCTCCCTCGCGTTCNACCGGGTTCCCTGACCAAGTGTAGTGGGCGGTTGAGACAAACAGTGGCAAATCGTCTCCCCACTTCAGTGATAAACGCGACCAGAATAGACGGCGATTAACTTCAAACATTCCAATATCTTCCGCGCCGTATTCAACCAGGTTAAACAGAGTTGTGTTGTAGTAGATATTCCCTTCTCGAATCCAACCTTCGAAAGGATCGCCGATCCGCTGGTGGCTTGGTAAAGCCAGATCTATTAAATCTCGGGTGGCAGGTCGCAGTTCTTGCAAGCAAAGAATATCTGGCTGATGGAGAACCAACAGCTTTTTTATCGATTCTGTTCTCTCTGGCATTCGATTATCTGCCCATAAATTTAGGCTCATGACAGTAAAACGGACTGGTAGAGGTCCAACCGGCAGGGTCATCATAAAATTATCCTTTCATCTAATCGCTATTAAACAATATGCAAAATTTATCCGCCACGATTTTTTCGACCAACCTNATACTAANCATTCAGCAAAATGTTCTCAATCCTCTCGCTANCGGTTCTACTCATCCACCTTAGCTGACCAGTTTCTAGCGCCAACTTCAGTTGGTTGCGACGTACCTGCTTGAAACTANTCGTCAGGTCCCCATAAGTACCATAAGGTATAATAAAAATCTAAATTTCGTCTNTTCCTCGACCGTATNTGCCAACTACCAAAACCTCGGACGTAAACGGCAACTTTTCATGGTATCGGTGATTTGGTAACTCTTATTACCCTAGCCAAGTCAAGTCCCCGGCTACCAACATTTGCNGCAATCTATAGTTTGTCTGACCAGGACCAGATTCNCCAAGCGGTTTTACCCAGTACCCAGGTTAGTTCCTCCGGGGNAAAAAATTTCATTTCATCTTTGACNACGGACAACGTCTGNGCATAGGNGGCTTTACTCAAGCAAACCGGCCAGTCCGTACCCCACATTATCCGGTTAGCCCCGAATGCCTGGTGAACGGCTTTAACCAAATCGTGGGTATCTGTCCACGGGTATTCCGTCTGAGAAATCGACCACGTATGGCTGATTTTGACGTAGACGCGTGGAAACCGCGCTAGATCTAGCAAGAGTTGCAATTGATTCGCTTGGCCCGGAGAGCAATCGGCCATATGATCGATGACTATATCCAAATCACTGTATCGGTCCAAAATATTGGACAGATCTGTCAATCGGCCGGGTCGAGTCAAAATTAGCATCGGGATGCCGTGTTGTGTGGCGCGACTGAAGATCGGATCCATCATCTCTGCCCGCGCAAACCAATCACCGGAAGCCTCGGTTGAAGGGCTGAGTCGCATACCGTGTAATCCGTGTTCTTCGGTCCAGTAGCTGAGATGATCCGCGGCTGCTGGATCTTCCGGATTAATCCGACCGACACCCATGAATTTGTCAGGGTATTCCTTAACCGCATATGCGGTGTAACTGTTGTCCCAACGGTAGTGAATTACCTGGACAAGAATCGTTTTCTCTACGCCATTATCTGCCATCAGTTTGAGCAACATTTCCGGGGTTGCATCCCCTGCAGGAGGGCTGGTTGTTTCCTTAGCCCAGGGGAACCGGGGGTCGTTTTTCCAAATATGGACGTGCGGATCAANAATTCTCATTCTGTTTCTCCTTTATGCTTTTACGCTTCAAGATTTGTACGCCGTTGATATCGATCGCCAACCGATAATGCTGGCTTAAATAACGAGCAACNACCGGATGACGCTCTTCAGATGGAATGCCATCGATGTTATCAAACCATCCCCCGGTTTTGAAAATAACCAGTTGGGTTTNGTCTACTTCCAGTGCTTCAACTATCTCCTGCTGCATTTCAAGGGTAGAAGCATAAGCAACTTGATGATAACGCGAGGCCGAAGGACGGTTAGCAAAAAAATAGTATGCACCTTGACTGGTAAAGTCAAATATACGCTCTTCAGAATCGGTCTCGGACTGAATATATTCGACCACCTGTTCAATCTGGTCGACGCGATGTTTAGGGATCTGCACCTGACCTGCTCGNGCCAGTTGCCTTTCGATTACCAACTCAGCAGGACGATGCCACAAGCGATACCATTTTGCGGACAGTGATTTTAGTGGACGATGTACCTGGCTAGCNTACCACGATACACCTATTAATGAACTGAGAACCAGAATGGATGTCAGCACGAAGGTGATCCACCGCTTCCGTCGAAAAAAGCAGACCAACCGATCGATGATGTGATCGAAGAAAAAGCAGATCAAGAGCCATACAAAGGTTGAACCGTAGACCAGATGCCCTCCGTCAGATCTACCAAGTGCCGTTCGGAAAAAAGCCGCCCCACCCAAGAGCATCAATAGNAGTTTCTGGTCGCTGATCGAAGCCCAGAGTCGATGACATAACCACTGATGGGTCAGATAAGAGATAGCAATTAGAAATAGAATGATCGGCAAATACCAGCGGAAACCTTCACTCAANACCAATTGCTTCCAATTTGGTTGGTGCAATACCTCAATCAAGTCGGGAAACTTTAGTCCCCAGGTNTCGATCTGGTATTTGGTTTGAATGTAGGTGTTTCGGACCAGATCATCCAACACCCCATGCCAGGTAAAGTATATAGAGATCGGGAGAAAACCAACCAGAAAGCCTGCGCTGTAACAGATCANTGGAATTGAGCGTCGATTCAAAGACTGATTAGGTTGCAGACTATAGCCAAACAAAAATATGCCGGTTGCCGCAGTNGTATACAAGCCAATTTCAGTGCTATACCAAAAAGCCAGGCTGGAAAAAATTCCCGCTAAAATCAACTGCCAGCCAAAGGTTAAACAAAATCTCAATTGTTGACGCCACCAAAGGCCATTATCCGATTGATGGTGGTGAAACGGTTGCCAACCGGCGAAGATCCCACGTTGACGCTGATGGTGCAGATAGCCGACGGTCATAGCCAGGCTAAGGAGTCCGAGGCTATGCCGCGGGGAAATGGAGCTGTGTTCAGCACTTGAGCCCAAGACCGTCAAGCAGGCAAAGAGTAGCCTCCGGTGGAAAACTTGTGTTCCTAGCAAGTAGAGGGCGATATAGCCGAGTGGATCTAATATCCGTTCTAGTAGGCGGAGGCCTTCCAAGGTCGGACNAAAGGTCTTGGAAGCAGTCCATGNCAGGTAGGCGTTTTGAAATAGACCATGTTGCAGATAAACATCGCCATAGGGAATTCCACCGTGCAGCATTTCGTTCAGTGGAGCCAATCTTTCCCCTTCGTGAAACAGGTCTATATCACCGTGGATCCATCCGCTGTAGTGAAGCGCATAAATCAGTACCGGTACCAACAGGTAAACCAATAGTCGCCGTAACGCTATTAGCACATTCAAGACCCACGACATCATTGGGTGAAGAGAAGTGTCTGATCTTGAACCTGGCGGATGTATTCGCTCTGGCTCAGCATCCTCATCAGCGAAAAACGGCGTCGGATGAATCCTCGACGGTCTTGATCCAGATAGCCACCAGACCAAGCAGATGGAGGCCGGTAAGCCGACTAATGCAACTATGAAATAAAAGAATTCGTTTCCTTTTGGGTACTGGTGGACGCTAATCCAGCCGACAATGCCAGATCTGCTCGGGTGATAAGGAAATTGTAAATAGGGATAAAGAAGAAGAGCCAGACCAAAGGCCAGTAGAATCCCAGCAATAGTNACCAATGCTTGGTAGACAGGTCGGTTCCGAGCTAAAAGCATGTCCTCGACTTGATTGGAAAAAGGGAACGATTAACCTATTACTTCATTAGATTACGACTTGGTTGATTGGTCGATCGTAGATGTATAGTGTACAAGCGCACATTAACTAAGGCCGAGTTAACCAAAGGCCAACTCGTAGGAGTCAGCCTGATTATCAACTAGTTTTGGAAAGAGTTTTCCCATACTTGATCGACATGGTCGACAAAAACGAAATTTACCCCTCTTTGAGCTTCCTTTGGAATTTCAGTCAGATCCTTTCGATTCTTTTCAGGGGCAATGATCATTTTGATTCCTGCCTGTTTGGCGGCCAAAACCTTTGCCTTCAATCCACCGATGGGAAGNACTCGACCTCTCAAAGAAATCTCACCTGTCATCGCTACCTCGTTGGACACCATGCGATTTGTCGCCAGTGAAGCCAGGGCAGTGGCAATCGTGATTCCGGCAGAAGGGCCATCTTTCGGGGTAGCGCCAGCAGGAACATGGACGTGAAAATCATTCTCTTTGAAAAATTCCGGTGTGACTGAAAGGGATTCAGACTGTGATTTGATGTAACTCATGGCCGCTTGAGCCGACTCTTGCATTACATCGCCAATCTGACCGGTAATGGTCATTTTCCCTTCCCCTTTCATTCGAGTACACTCGACGAAGAGGACTTCCCCACCGTACGGTGTTACTGACAGACCTGTGACAACCCCAACATCACCCTCTCGTTCAGCTACTTCAGGGTAGAACTTAACTGGGCCTAGATAGGTTTCAACTTGAGCCTCTGAAACCTTTACTTTTCGCTTCCGTCCTTGTGCGAACTGTCGCGCCACTTTACGACAGATTGTTCCTAGCTCTCGNTCTAGATTCCGCAGTCCTGCTTCACGCGTATAGCTATTGATGACATTCTCAATAGCTTCATCCTCAATTTGCAGGTTTTTATCAACGATACCGTTGGCGTCTAATTGGCGTGGCACCAGATACTGCTTGGCAATCATCAACTTTTCTTTGAGTGTATAACCAGGCANTTCTANAATCTCCATCCGATCGCGTAGAGGTGGTGAAACGGGATCTAGTTGATTAGCAGTGGCAATAAACATTACTTTCGATAAATCAAATGGGACATCGATGTAGCTATCGACAAAGCTATGATTCTGTTCTGGATCTAGAACTTCTAGCAGGGCTGAAGCGGGATCACCTCTAAAATCGGATCCAAGCTTATCTAACTCGTCCAACATGAAGATTGGGTTGTTCGATTCTGCTTGGCGTAGGCTTTTAACAATTCGTCCTGGCATGGAACCGATATAGGTCCGCCGGTGGCCTCGTATTTCCGCATCGTCGTGTACTCCACCCAGAGAAATTCGAACAAATTCTCGCCCCATGGAGCGAGCAATTGACTGTCCAAGCGAAGTCTTGCCAACACCGGGTGGTCCAACAAAACACAANATTGGCCCCTTCATCTCTGTTTTCAAAGANCGAACGGCTAGATATTCCAGGATCCGGTCTTTGACCTTGACTAGATTATAGTGATCTTCATCCAAGACCTGTTGGGCATGNTCAATATCAAGGTTATCTTCGGTTTCTTTGTTCCACGGTAAATTGACCATCCAGTCCAGATAGTTCCGACACACCGTTGCTTCAGGCGAGAAAGACTGCATTTGTGACAACCGCTTTAGTTCTCGCCCTGCTGATTCTTGGGCTTTTTCAGGCAAGTTAAGTTGCTTGATTTGGGCACGATACTCATCAATCTCAACTGATAGATCTTCCGTATCGCCAAGTTCTTTTTGGATAGCGCGAATCTGTTCTCTTAGGAAGTATTCTTTTTGGGATTGATTGATTTCTGCTTCGGCATCAGACTGGATCTTGCTCTCCAATTCGACTAAATTCAGCTCTTTGGACAGCATTTTGACCAACTCGTCAAATCGGTCTTTGACGTTTATCAATTCCAGGATTCGTTGTTTGTCTTCNGTTTTGAGGCTGATGACCGAAGCAATGTAGTCGGCTAATCGACCTGGATGGTCGATATTATCAGCGATGATAGCGAACTCTTCTTGATAACGGGTGGAAATAGAGACAATCTGACTGAAAATGTCAACCGCACTTCGGGTTAAGGCTTCAGATTCGACCCCCTCAAAGTCACTTGGCACCTCGTCCTCAATCAGCCGGACTCTAGCTTTCAAAAACGGATCCGTGTTCAACACTTCATCGATTACTACACGAGCTTTTCCTTGTGCTAAAAAGAGCACATTTTCCTCGTCTTTCTTGTAGCGAACGATATGAACTAGTGAGCCGACTGGGCTGAGGTCGTCAGTGCCTAGATGTTTTGGTTCTTTTTCAACGGTTTGTCGAAATAAACACAGNAACCGTTGTTCATTAACCATGGCATGTTCAACGGCTGCGGATACATTCTCACCGGAAAGTGCGACGTGATGAGGAGAAAATGGTGGAACCGGTGGCATAAACGGGTAAACAACCAGATCTCCAATCACCGGTATTATCGGCAGTTCATTACTGATATCAAAACGAGTGACTTGTGAATCATTGTTTTCTTGGTTGTGCTNACTCATCTTCCACCTCCTTTGGTTCAACTTCAGCCTCGATTTGGTGCTTGCTAGAGATCACCTGCGCTTCGGTATTCGTTGTGGAATTAGATTGGACTTTGACCACGATCTCTTTGGACTGACGTTTCTTTTTTGGAATCTGGATTTCTAAGAACCCATTGTCGTAGTTAGCTGTTGGGGTGACCTCTTCCACATGAACGTCAGGAAGAATAATACGACGCTCAAAATGGCCGTAGCTCAGGCCAGCTTGGTGATAATGTTGTTTTTTAAGCTCGGTCTGATCTTGGCGCAAACCATGCACAATCAAGCTGTCTTCATCTAAACGGATTTTGACATCTTTTTCAGGATCGATCCCAGCGATTTCCAGTTTGACAATGAAACTGTCGACGGTTTCGTAAATATCCATCGGGGGTCGCCAAAGTGCAGCATCTACATTTTGGGAAGAAAAGGCATCAAAAAGTCGATCGACCTCCTCTTGCATCTCAATTTTCATTTCAAAAAATTGATCGATCAATTCTTTGGAAAATTTCATATTTCTTTCGTTTTACTCCTGTTCAATTTTAATTAGGTCCAGCAAAATCTGGCTAGGGCCAAAATTGATATAATGGGGTATTGGTAGCGATGCTGGCAATACTCCAAATACTACCTAACACATAATCTCCAAGTGCTACACCAAGGAAAAACGGAATCGCTCGTCGGTAAGATTGTAATCCACCGTGTTTGAGTACTATAGCTTTAAGAAACCAGGNCACTAATAAGCAACACCACAAGTTGTCCATTCCCCAACTATTGGCCATGGCGTAGCCTAACGGATGCAACGGCCACCAGAGAAACTTGGCCCGGACTACCATCATCAAACCAGTTAAGAGGAAACCGACGCCCATGAATCCAACACCGGTTAGATCCGGGTCCCGAGGAAAAGTTAACCACCCTTCAAGTTGTCGATAGACACCTCGTCCAAAACCGAGGGCCCAAGTTTCATAATAACCCGATTCTGCTCCATGTCGATAATAACTATCAAGCAACAACCAAAATATTACAACGGAGCCCACCGATGTTGCAATTAAGATTGCTAGCGCCATTCGGCGGGACGAGATAGATTGAGTTTGTGAAATCTTCAGAGCCTCCAACAACTGTGGCATCGGGTGGGCACGATAAGCACGATTGAAAAACATATAGAGAGAAAAACCAATTAGGCTTCCACTACCCAGTCGATGTGTGCCTAAGGCCGTCACCAATACACTATGTGGATCAACATTATGCAAGTCATGTACCAAAAATCCGAGTTCGGCTCGCACCCTGGCGATCATAATGGCCAGCAAAAAGTAGAGTCCAAAAAAGAGGAGAATGACCCACAACGACATTCCAATCTGATAAGAGAAGATTCCTAAGAAAACACAACCGATCAGGATGCCAAAAAAGGCTAAACGGTAAGGAATCGGCTCATCACTATCGTCGACCTGTCGTTTCGAGTCCAATAGGCCAATTCCCTGCAACAAGTGAACAATAATTGCCTTGAAATACGATCGACCGGCCCAGAGTGCGAAAGCCAGCAAGCCGATGTAGGTACCAAAGGCTTGCTCATTTGCATATGGGAAACGAGGAATACCACGAAAACCCACGATTCTAGCGATCATCAGTTCTATTTTATAGAGCCAGTAAAAGACCCAACAAGAGAAGAGTAGATCTAAGGGAATCAAGAAGGCAATCCCAACAGCAAAAGGGTAGAAAGAGATTTTGACCCCTCCCATGGCATTCCAGGGCNGGGTGGTAAAATACTGGTGAATCGACTGCCGCTTGACAGGGAGATAGGGAACATCGGGAAAAATCGAGTTGAGTAGATTCAGNATGCTAATTGCAGCAGCAACACTGAAGCCAAACCAAACCATNCGGCGGCGAAAAAAGTTAGATTCTGGGTTAACCATCTCTAATGGTAGTTGAATAATCGGATAGGTGAGGCGCTCACGCTCAGTCCACTGTACCCGCAGTAGGATATTGATACAGAGCATAACAGTCATCAACACGAAAATAAAGGCAATCCACCAGACGGCTGGTTGCAGCCAAGTTGCTAAGTGGTGTTCGATATAGAGGGTTGAGCTACCTTCGTAGTAGTTGCGGAGTGCCTTTTCGTCACTGACAGTCAGCCATTCTGGCAGTTGTTTAGCAAACAATTCGCGCCATTCATTTTCAGGCGTAGCAAAGCGAAATGGATGTCCCAGAATAGTAACCAGAATCTCCATCATGTCGTGTGAACATAGTGAGGAAACAACGCACAACATTACATATATGGTCAGGACTTCGGCTGGAGACAGTCCAATTTTAGTTGAGATTCGATTCAAACCTAAACTGATAATCAAGAGCCAGAAGACGATGAAGATCACGTTGGAGAGCGGGTGGATCAGAGTTGGATGGGTGTATCGAACGACCTCTAGCTGTATAATCCAAAAGACGTTGGCTGGGATTAAAAGTAGCCCAATCAGTAGTGACTTGACGGTTAGTCCGTTTTGGGAGGAAACCGTCATGGCCTGATCCACCCTCGATCGATCTCAACGCTGACGGTCGTATCCAGTGATTGGCAAAGTTGCTGGTATTTGGTTAGCGTCGTTTTGGCCTGCTCACCAGACAAGGTCTGTGGTTGGTATTTGGCTTTTGGATTGCCGACCCAAACGGGAATCAATTCGATATGTTGCAGTTGCCGGTTGCGGAAGGTAACTTTAGGAATCACAATCTGAGCATGTCGTTTATCGAAATTCTCGTAGATTAGATCGGCTAGACTGTAGATGATTGGTTTTCCTTTGAATATTTGGATTCCTTGTAGCGTGTGAAGCCGTTGAGACAGAACAAGATCGGCACCGGCTTCGATCAAAGCTTGAGCGAAAAATTGCTGACGATTGCTTACGGCCTCAGTTTGTACAGCTTTCCCCCAATGCATCATTACCACCAGTAGATCTGATTTGGTCGTCAGATCCCTGGTTTGATTTGTCATCTCGCTATATAAAGCTCGCGCAAGTTTGATTTGACCATCAACATTAAATGCGCCCGCGTGGTAGTANGTGACGAAGGCCACTTGTGCTTCCTGTCGAGCGGACACCAACCTGGAAGGGGCGTCATCGGCCGGGTTGACGATATCCGCAGTTACGCGGGGTCGAACCCATGCCGGATCATTGGCCGAATATGTGGAGAGTCCGGCTCCGATAGTCTTGATACCGTTGCGGTTGAGGTGGCGAATAGTATCTTCAGCCGCCAAAGGACCAAAATCGAGCAGATGGGGTGTAGTCAGGGAGATGACATCCCAACCCGCCTGAGCCATAGAGGTTGCTAAGTCCGGGATAGCTCGAAATGACTGCTGAGTTTCTGCGGTATACTGTGGTTCTCCTTGGTCTGAGATACTGGTATTCAAGGTGGCGATAGCAATGTCAGCGTTCTGAATCTCTGCACTAATCTGGCGAAATAGTACATCCAATCCGTGTCGACGAAGAACAGGTGTTAGCCCACTTCCAACCGTAATATCCCCAGTGGCCAAAATCGAGATTTGACCTTTCGAACGTGTCTGGCCAGAATTTGTATCTGACTGACCAGCATGGCTAAAACAAAGAAAAAGAATTAGTAAGATACCACTAACTTGAAGGAGCCGACAGACACAATACGGAAAGCGCGTAAGTTGAGCAGGCGAATAACTCCACCAACTCTTGCGAATTAGGATTTGATTGGCCAGTTCATACACCCGCTTCATCAACAAATATAGGTTTACCCTTGATCCAGCGGATGTATCCAACCGAAGGTTGGCGCAATCGGGAAAACGCGCCGCCCCCTTTCGCGGTGCTATAGTAGGCCATGCCGTTGGAGAGATTGGCGGATCTGATCTAGGGCTTGATCGGAAAGATTTGGAATCGGAGCGGTGGTTTGCAATTCACCGAAACCGAGAAGGGACACTCCTGCTTTCTGGCAAGTTAACCAGTAACCAGCGCCATACATCCGTCGAGCATCGGTCATCTTTTTCTGGAGAGAGAAAGTTTCAGCAATATCACCATCGGTGGCCGCATGATACAAATCGAGACAGAGATGAGGCATAATGTTAGCAATACCGAGAACTCCACCAGTTGCTCCGAGAAGAAGTGCAGCCCCAACCAGCACTTCAGAGCCAACGATAATGTCAAAGTTAGGTCTTTCTTCAAAGAGTAGATCTTGAATTCGCCCCCAATCTTCTTGACTGTCTTTGATGGCAACGATATTGGGAATCTGACTTAATTCAACCACGGCTTGAATCGGTATTTCCGACTTAATGAACTGAGGAATATTGTAAAGTATCACTGGGCACTCAAGTGCTTCAGCGATGGCAGTGAAATGAGCCACAACCGAGCTTATGTTCTCTGTCGGGTAGTAATAGGGAAGCGTGGCCACAACCGCATCAGCACCTAGACTTACTGCGACCTGTGCATTGTGGATAGTGCGTTTAGTACCAGCATCCATCACTCCTACTAAAATCGGTATTTTGGTCGAAGCTGTCGTGTGCCCTAGTTCTTCGACGGTTATCTCAACCACTCTTTCTCGCTCTGAATCGGTCAAGGCGGCCTGCTCACCCGCAGTCCCCAACATAAAAACGCCACTGACTCTTGCCTCGATAAGATAGTGTAGATGCGCAATCAGTGCCATGTGATCGACGGTTTCATCTGTAGTTAAAGGGGTAATAACCGGGGGAATGATTCCGTGTAAGTTCAATGTGTCCTTCGGTTCATGTGGGAGTGATTCTAGCAGGTTACTCATCTCAAGCAGATATACCTGACCGAAGAGGCTAACCTGCGGTCAGGCCGTGTATATTCGTTTTAGTTGGCTTAGTTGGCTTAGTTGGCTTAGTTGGCCTCAGTCCAGATCGAGGGAATGCCAGTAGTTAGTTGCCAATTAGATAAAATCAAAGAAATCATAGTTGGTTTATGGATAGTTATATAAATTCTCGGACTTTGATGCAGATGGGTGTGAGGAAGCCTCTTCGAGCTTTGGTTGAGACATGTCGGAGGGTTGAGACAAAGGGACGTCTGTAAGGGTGGGAGTATGAGCGGATGTATCTACGGGGTCAGGATCTGGTAGTTGGTTGGCGGAAAATTCGTTGAGGATACAGGAAACGATCTCCTCCGAATAGGCCTGCGAGTCGATCGATTTTTGGTTGGCTTCCCAAGCCATACGGGCCGCGGCCTCAAAATACTCGGTATGACGATAGCTATCCAGTATATCATGGCCACGAGAAAAGGTCCCATGCCCGAGCCAGTAGACGACCCGTCGAAACTGATCTGTAGAGCCGGCCTGGTTTAATGGTTCGGCGGTTAGGTCTTCACCTCTGAACAGTTGTAAACTTTGGAAGGAGAGATCCGGAATTCCAGGAGCTTTCTCCATCACTAGCCCAATACCACCAACATTTTCGTACATGATCGGCGTTTCTGGCTCATAGCCTTTCAGGAAGTTATAAAATCGGTCGGGGTTACCGTGCTCAGATCTAGAGATCAAATTCAGAAACTTGGGTTGCAGATGAACCAGGGCATTAAAGCCCTGGTCGCCGAGCTGGTCAAAGATCAGCATATAGTGGAAAAATTCGCTGGTTGGCTTAGGCGGTGCAACCTGAGAGCGTTCGAGTTGAGAAATAGTTGGTGTCCCAAACCGCATACGATAGTGAACCCCATCTGGTTCGACCTCCAGTATGGTGAGATTGAGAGCTGGATGTTCTAAAGCGATCATGTCTAACCGTGAACCTGACTTGGTTAGCAGTACCTGCCGACCTACCAGATCTTTAACCACAATAGCTGATGGCAACTTACCGCGCGGGGATTCTTCGATTGGGATTAGACAGTCCTGGTCGATAGNNTCCATCATNAGAGCCCCCATATTTCCCGCTGATCCCCAGAGATAANCGTGAGTGTGCGCATGGCTACCAGCCCACCCCATTTGACCGATCAGGGTTCCGCCTTCGCTATCTGAAGAAATCGGAGCTAGAGACTCCTGATAACCACGTTCACGCCATTTTCGGTAACGATAGCTATGGGGCGCGGGTGGGTGGCTATCATTTGTGAGGTATGCATTTGCTAAGTTAATTTTGTTCATGTGNNTTTAATTTCTATTTTTTATAGACAATTTTTCCTTGGACCTCCACAGTGTCAACTATTGCCATCACCGCCGAGTCGATCGGTTTCCCTTGGGTTGCTTTGGTGTAGCGTGCCGAACTACCGGCGGCGGTTAAGACCATCTCTCCAATTCCGGCACCGACCGCATCCATTGCCACCGTGTATTGGCGGATCAGGTTTCCATCCAAATCTACCGCCTGTACGATCAGCAACTTGCTCCCAACTAACTTCTCATCTTTACGTGTGGCCACCAGCGTACCAACAACCTTACCCAGCGTCATCTATATCACTCTAATCCTTGAGATTCAATTCTACACCCGCCTATATTAAACTGAAATCTGACGCAAAGTCAAGGTATCAATCNCCTGAGGGAATGAAACGTGGGTCTCTGACTCGATTCATAAACCACCAGCTCAATCCCAGCATCATTGTCAGTCCAGCGAAGGTGGGTTGATAACCGATGCGGGTTATTAGAGAACTAACACAGATTGGTAGCAGAGCCCGAAAGGGTGCTATGATGGAAGCGCGTAAAGCCACATAGGTGGGTAGATTTTCGGGTGTGGAAAACTCCATTGTGATGTTCATACCTGGGATTTCTAAACCGCTGCGACTAATGCTAACCAGCGCAAAAATGAGATAAAAGACTGGGATTGACTTGGCGACAAAAGTTAACCCAACCGCTAACATCCCCAGTCCGATATTGATGAATAGTGCCAGTGCATTGCCATGTCGATCCGCCATGTGGCCCCAAATCGGCTGTCCAACAATTCGTCCAACGCTTAAAACACCGGTGAACCAGACAATCTGTAATTCAGTAGCGGAGGCAATCTCCCTGGCATAGACTGTCAGGAAGGGAATAGTGGTTGGGAAAGCCGAAAGTAAGGCTTGACTAATGACATAGGAACGAAAGTTTCGATCGGTCATAAATAGACTGAGCGCGCCAACTAAGTAGGTCATTAACGGTTTGCGGGTCGTGGGCGGCGACGGAGGTTCATCGATTAATCCAAGTGGGATAACAGTTACGGTGAGTATCACCGCACCGATAAAAAAACAGGATGCGTAGTTGTGTGGAAAGATCAGTTTTTCGATCAGGTAACCGGTCAGGGCGACGCCTCCGAGACCAAGAACCCCGCCGACACCAGAACCTAGCCCATACATCATACCTCTTTGGCGAGTTGGAACGACTTTGGCAACCAAGTCAAAATAGGCGGGACCATTGCACCCCATACACAGGGAATACGCCGCAAATAGCAAGCAAAAAATGGTCAGCAGTTGTGTCGGCGACATGTTGTTGTGATATAACAGAAACGGTATAATTGCAAAAATCGCTACCCGTTCGATTAAAGCTAGAGTCAGGACGTAGTTCCGCTTAATGGGCAACTGTTCAATCCAACTAGCGGCCAACAACTGTGGAAGGAAAAATCCGCTAATGTTGATGGCAGTGATAACCCCAATCCAGATTTTATCTGGGCTAAGGTTGCTGATAAAGGCGGGTAAAATAGTATCGGGACTAAAAAAAAGAATNCCCAACGAAAATCCAACGACATCGGTGAAACAAGCAAAGTAGTTAAGGCGATGCCGTCGTTTACTCTCCGGTGGCAGTGAGTCCAACATATCGTTTCCAATCGGTATAACCTCATTATTCCAAACCTGCGATCAGATTATCAAGGATGAAATATAGATTCACCGAGTCGAAACCCATCCAATACCTTTCCTCGCTGAATCTATCGGTCTGGATACTGACGTTAGCCGGGCTCCTGGCGATGATCTTTAAGTTGCAGATCATTTATTCTATTCAATACGTCGGGCANGCTGACGCCTCCGGGTATGCAGAGATGGCAGATAGTCTGCTGAAAGGTAGAGGGTTAGAGGTGGACTATGTCAGTTGGTATTTCTTCCAATACAATCCAGAGATTATACGACCAGAGGATCATTGGCCACCGCTCTATTCTTTTCTGATTGTGCCGTTTTTCGCCCTGTTAGGTAAAACCGCTTTTGCCGCTAAAATTCCGTCGGTCCTAATTTCCTGCCTGTTCTTTCCGTGGGTGGTTTACGCTTTAACCCAGTTGATGACCTCAGTACATGCTGATCGTAGCAGNTGTTGGGTTAGCTTGGCCGCNGGTCTCCATATTCTGGTTTATCCAGAGTTGTTTCGCCACTCGCTATACTGCCTGTCGGATGTGACATTTGCCTTCACGGTTTGCCTAACGGTGCTATTTCTCCTCCAAGGTCTCACTCGACCTCAATCCCAACTTCTACCTTTTTGCTGGATGGGTATAGCGATGGGCTTGGCTTACTATGCCAAAGGGACGGGATTGCTCTTGATCCCGGTCTATGTCACCACTTATGTGATTTCCTATCTGTTAGCAAGCCAAAAACCTGATCCTCGCCCATTTATTGTCGGGATTACTCTCGCTTTTTTAGTTATTACACCGTGGTGGACCCGGAACCTGATCCACTTTGGGAGTCCAACCTTTAGTACCCAACAGTTTGCTGCTGGTTATATTGGCTATATACCGTGGGAAGAAGGAACTTATACCCCCTATTTCGGACAAAACCTGCCATCTTTTGCCACCAAGGTCAAACGGTGGGGTATCTCCCATGTGGNAAAAAAAACAACCGAGTTTTTTCAGATCTATTTACGNTGGGCGTTTATCGATATCAGAAGCCAAGCCGGTAAGTTTCCGATTGATCGCTACGAAACCTATCTCATCGGTATTTCGGCTATCTTGGGACTGATCATGTTCGCCCTGTCAGTACTCGTCAAAATCTACTTGTCGGCGTTGGATTATATGACGATACAAAGTATCAATAAGCGTTGCCAGCCTATTTTCTCCCAATTTGAACCGGTATTACAGACCACATGTCATTTAGGCCGTGAGCTATGGCGTTTGGTTGAACCTTGGTATTGCTTTCCCCTTTACTTGATTTGGCTGGTATTATTAGCCTTTCTCGGTTTTCATTCGCTTTGTTGGGAACCGATTAGCCGGCTGGTCTTTCCGATAATTCCATTGATTTTAGCAACAGGTTGGAGTAGTTTGCATCTGCTATTTGGGTTCTTTTTTGGNTCCTATCACTTTGGTTTAGTACTAAGAAAAATGGCCATCTTCATCTTGGCCTTANCNGTCTTTTGGCAGAGCGGACAAGAGATCCACCGGTCCAGCCAAAAGGGTGGATATCCCTATAGGGAGTCTGGTCAAGCATGGATGGCCGCGGGGAAATGGTTGAAAGANAACGAGCCTAACTCAATTACTATGACCCGAAACCCATGGGAGCTTCACTTCTACTCAGAAGCTAAGGCGATCCAGATCCCCTTAGCTGATTTGGAGACCATCATCGACACGGCTCAGTATTTTGGAACAACTCATCTGATTCCTGAAAAGCGTCGTCCGAGTCTAAAAAGGTGGTTGAGTGGCGAGGTGCCGGGCTTGGAGTTGGTCTACGACAAAGGGTTAAAGATTTACCAGATTAATCTGGATCGCTCAACGAAAGCTACCTCGAATTAATATGAATAGGGTAGATTTAACAGAAAATCACAGAGGGAGAATGAAACAATGTCCAGAGAATCAATCGGTATTGGTGTGATCGGGATGGGATGGATGGGAGTGGCGCATAGCCGGTCTTATCGTAATGTCCTCGAGCGATTTCCAGATCTACAATTACAACCTGGATTGATCGCCTGCGCAGATGAGGTTGAGTCGAGGGGCGAGGCTGCCAGAGAGCGTTTTGGNTTTTCATACTCGACCCAGAATTGGCGACAAGTTATCGACGATCCAAAGATTGGTCTGGTGACAGTTGCCACGCCCAATAACATGCACTTTGAAATTGTCCGTGCCGCAACCCAAGCCGGGAAACACATTTTTTGCGAGAAGCCGGTAGGTCGGACGCCCGCTGAAACAATGCAGATGGCGGAATTGGCTCGACAGGCAAACGTCATTTCAGGGGTTGGATACAATTACCGTTGGGCGCCGATGGTTCAGTACGCCCACCAACTGGTCAAGGAAGGCAAACTCGGAAAACTGACCCACTACAGGGGGCGTTTCTTCTCTAGCTATGCCAGCAATCCGAACTCGGTATTGTCATGGCGGTTTCGGCAGGAGAAAGCTGGAGCCGGAACACTTGGCGACCTGATGTCACACGTGATCGACATGGCGCATTTTCTAACCGGATNCATTGAGCGATTGGTCGCCAATCGAGAAACCTTTATTCGGCAGCGCCCATTGGCAACTCCCGGAGTTGGAACACATTTCACAGTTCAAGAAGATGGCCCCAAAAACGAAGTGACAAATGAAGACTATGTCAGTGCCTTAGTTCAGTTTAGCAACGGGGTACAAGGCTCCTTAGAAGGCTGCCGTGCCATCGTGGGACCAAAGTGTGAGATGGCCTTTGAACTGAATGGTACGAATGGTGCGCTGAACTGGAACTTTGAACGGATGAACGAATTGCAGGTCCACTTACCGGATCAATCACCGACACAGGACGGTTATGTCAGGTTGACTTCCGATGCCGGTCACCCCTTCCACGCTGCCTTTAATCCGGCGGCGGCAACCGGTTTAGGATATGATGATTTGAAACTAATTGAGGCTTACCAATTTCTAAAATCGATCCAAAACAATCAACCTAACCAACCCGGTTTTGAGGAAGCCGTCGCCGTGGCTCGAGTTCAATCCGCTATCCAACAGTCGTGGGATAGCAAAAGTTGGGAGTTTATCGACAACTGACCTTTCTAGTTTGAGGTAGATGAGCGGTTACTTTTGAAACCGCCGACCACGATATTGTTATAGGGAGCTTCAGGATCGTGATTGATGGGACGCATGTCAGGGGTGTGGTAGCCAAATCGGATCGACTTACGCCACTGGTCAGTTCGGTTGCAGTCTGACCAATGAATGGCACAATAACTGAAGAAGATGACATCACCTGCCAGGGCTGGAATCTTGACAGTTTCAATGAAATCGGGATGATACTGGTCTATCGGCAAATGGGGCGCAGTATCAGATCCGGTAATATGTTCCAAGGGACCGTTGTGATGACTACCGGGTACGACCTCCAAACAACCACTCTCAAATGGCGTATCGTCTAAATGAACTAAGCAGTCGACAAAATCCAATCCGTCGTGCGGATAAAAAGGATAATCCTGGTGCATGGGAAATGGTGTGCCAAGTTCGGGCGGTTTGGCGTGAAGAACAGTATGATGCCACTGCACGCTTTCACCGATGAGATCCTGAACNGCCCCCACNAATCGTTGGTGGAAGATCACCCGTCCCCAAGCCGAGGAATAAAAATGNGGGTTATGCATGAAAACGGCTTTAGTATTTAGTCGGTCTTCTTCGATCAAGTATCGATCTCGCCAAGGGCCTTGCCAGCCAATGGTTTCGCTACCCCAGTTTTCGATGACACGAACCATCTCAGATCCGAGTTCTTCTATTTCCTCGGCCGTAAATAGCGATTCTACCTTGAGGTAACCGTTTTGTCGGTAAAATTCGACCTGTTCTGTACTCAACATCGTTTAATACCCTCTCTACTTTTCTTTTTCTCAACTTCGCTAATTTCTAACTTTATTATTATGGCACAACTACTCGTGCATTTCAAAAGGAAAAATGATCTCCTGGAGAAGACAATAAAGAATTGAAAGGGGTAGATATTGACTCGTTAGATTGTTTGGCACCAATTGACTTTAGCTTTGGCCTTATGCTAAAATCAGCCCCGACGTAACCGCNCAAAANCATCAATTTCAGACGGCACTTTACTGACAGGAATTCAAATTTCATGAACCAACTTGCTGACNGACTGCAGCAAATTCGTACTGAGGCGCTGGACGCGCTCGAAAATGTCACTAATCAGGNGGAACTAGAGGCGGTCCGTGTCAGGTATTTCGGGCGAAAAGGTGAGTACACAACGGCCATGCGAGGAATGGGGGAGCTATTACCAGAGGAGCGTCCGGCTATCGGTAAACTCTCCAACCAGGTTCGTACCCAACTGATGGAGACGATTGAAAGCGTGGCTACTGACCTAGCCCAGCAAGAAAGGGAGCAACAGTTGTTGGCTGAGCAGATTGATATTACGCTACCCGGTCGTCCGGCTCAGATAGGGAAAAAACATCCGATTACCCAAACCCTAGAGATCATAACCCACATTTTTCATGGCATGGGCTTTCAGGTAGCNGAGGGGCCAGAGGTGGAACTGGAATACTACAATTTCGATGCCCTAAATACGCCGCCAGATCATCCAGCCCGTGACCTGCAGGATACTTTCTACATCAGTGAAGGGGTGGTTTTGCGAACCCACACCTCTCCTGTCCAGATCCGGGTTATGGAGAAGCAACAGCCGCCGATCCGAATTATTGCCCCTGGACGTGTTTATCGTCGAGATTACGATATTTCTCACACGCCGATGTTCCATCAAGTGGAAGGGTTGCTGGTGGATCGAGGTGTCTCTTTCAGCGAACTCAAGGGCGTGTTGTATTCTTTCGCACGTCAAATGTTTGGTGAGCAAACTGAAGTGCGATTCCGCCCTCACTTCTTTCCCTTTACCGAACCTTCAGCAGAAGTTGATATCTCTTGTCCTTTTTGCCAAAAAGGATGTCGAACCTGTTCTGGAACAGGCTGGATCGAGATCCTTGGGGCAGGGGCAGTAGACCCCAATGTGTTTCGGAGTGTTGGCTATGATCCAGAACAGCATACTGGATTTGCCTTCGGCATGGGGGTTGACCGTATCGCCATGATCAAGTTTGGCATTACTGATCTGAGGCTAATGCTGGAAAATGATATGCGGTTCGCCGAACAGTTTTGAAAAACCAAGTGTGGTCATGTCCTGCCTGTAACGACAAGCTCCACTATCTGATGCGAACAACCGCTTTTTGTTTTAGACTGCGATTGGGACAACCTTCCGCTTTTGACGACCTCTACAGAAGAGAGTTGCGAGCGACATATTTGGGAATTGGGAGCTGACGAGAACAGTTCGTATGTTCGCATTTGCGCCAAGTGCGGACATACAGAGTATTGCAACAACCAAGCGGTTTTTTCCTACTCTAGCCCCACTCTGACCTCAAACAACGATAGAAGGTAAATTGATGAATAAACAGACAATTGATGAAATGGTGATTGGCAAAGCCCAATTAGCTAGAGTTGGAATGAGGAAGTTATCGAACCTCTCTTCTGAAACTCGGAATAATGCATTAGAAACAATGGCAGAAGCGATCTGGGAACAGAGAGAGCAAATCTTGGCCGCTAATCAGATCGATCTAGAAAAAGGCGAACGCACCGATTTGGCGCAACCTCTGATGAAACGGTTAGAGCTGGATCAGCAAAAGATTGAGGTTATGGCCGATAATCTACGGCAAGTTGCCGCTCTCCCTGAACCAATTGGTGAAGTTTCGAGGATGTGGGAACGTCCCAACGGCTTGCGGATCGGCGTGGTTCGGGTACCACTAGGCGTAGTGGGTGTGATCTATGAATCCCGGCCTAATGTGACAGTTGAAGTGGCTGCTTTATGCTTAAAGTCGGGTAATGGTGTAATTCTCAGAGGCGGGTCGGAAGCTATTGCTTCTAACAGTGCGATTGCCGAGATCCTACAAGAGTCGGCCGCAACATTCGAGTTAGCTGAGGCGATCCAATTTGTTGAAATTACCGATCGGAAAGCAGTTCAGACCATGATTGAAGCACACGATCTGATCGATTTGATTGTTCCACGCGGGAGCCAGGAGTTTATTCGTTATATCATGAAAACCTCTGACATCCCGGTGGTAGGTCATGCAGATGGGATCTGTCATATTTTTGTCGATCAGGATGCAGATCTGGAGATGGCGACCGAGATTGCTGTCAATGCTAAAACACAGTATGTAGCCGTTTGCAATGCGATGGAAACCTTGCTGGTCCACCATAAAATTGCGGACGACTTTCTACCCCTCATCCAATCTTCACTTAGTCAGATAGGGGTTGAACTGCGTGGTTGTGAGGTGAGTAGATCCATTTGCGCTAGCATTTCACCCGTCACGGAAGAAGATTGGCGAACCGAGTACTTAGATAAGATTCTATCAATTCGCGTGGTGGATGATTTTGAGCAGGCTGTAGATCATATTGAACGTTACGGTTCGCACCATTCGGATGCCATTGTCACCGACAATTATGCCAGTGCACAAAAGTTTCTAAAAGTGGTGGACTCAGCTGCAGTTTATGTCAACGCTAGCACACGTTTTACGGACGGTTACGAGTTTGGTTTAGGAGCTGAAGTTGGGATCAGCACTCAGAAACTGCACTGCCGNGGGCCAATGGGGTTAGAAGGATTNACTAGCTACAAGTANATCATCTACGGTGATGGGCAAATTCGAACTTGACCCCTAGTTGCCCAAATGAGATTCGGTTTTTGTCTTGACAGGTTGAGGCCTCAATGCTATTATTTAGCTCGGTTTAAAACGGGGCGTAGCGCAGTCCGGCTAGCGCACTTGAATGGGGTTCAAGAGGTCGCTGGTTCGAATCCAGTCGCCCCGATTTTTTTATGGTTGTAACCTTACTAACCGCAGCGGAATTGTCAACCTTTGTTCCAACTTGGTTGGGGCTTGCAATTGACGCTCATCGGATCCTACCGAACTTGCAAAGGTCTTGCCTGCACAACTACTGATTTCGTTTCCCATCACAGTGGCAAAAGTTGAGGTTGCGTTATGTTTGGTGCGGCAGAGTTTGCGTGGAGTTATTTTTAGTGGCGAAATCTGAAGTTAATGTTGGTCTGCTGGGTTGGGGAACAGTCGGTACTAGCGTTTCAAAGATCCTTCTCAACCACCAAGAACAGATTTTTCAAAACGCTGGCGTTCGTCTCAACTTAACCAAGGTAGTGAAACGAACCTTACCTGCCCATCGGGAAGGCATAAATCTACCCGAAAACTGCTTGACAACCAACCCGGCTGAAGTGATCGAAAATCCTCAAATTGATATTGTCGTCGAACTAATCGGTGGTATTGACCAAGCCGACCAACTCATCACACAAGCCATCCGAAATGGGAAGCATGTGGTAACTGCCAACAAGGCATTACTAGCAGAACGAGGNGTTGAACTCTTCCAACTCGCCGATAAGCATGGTGTTGGCCTTGGTTTCGAAGCCAGCACTGCCGGTGGGATTCCGATTATCAAAGCTTTAACCGATAGCTTCCCCGGCAACCAGATTCAGGCAATCTACGGTATTGTCAACGGCACCTGCAACTATATTCTGACGCAGATGCACGAACAGATGACCAGTTTTGATGCCGCACTGTCGGCAGCTCAAGAGAAGGGGTACGCTGAGTCAGATCCGACGCTCGACATCGAAGGTATTGATGCCGCACATAAGCTGGCAATCTTATCTTCNCTGGCTTATAACGTCTATCTGCCGTTTGAAAGAGTTCATGTTGAAGGTATCACCCGGATTACCGACAGAGAGATTCGATATGCGCAGGAATTCGGCTATGTCATTAAACTGTTAGCCATTACCAAAAAGACAACCAGTGGAATCGAAGCGCGAGTCCATCCAACGCTAATTCCAGAAAAGAGTATTTTGGCTAATGTTAGCGACGCCTTTAATGCTGTTTGCGTAGTTGGTGATGCTGTTGGACCAACGCTGTTTTACGGGCGAGGGGCCGGAGGGATGCCNACGGCCAGTGCTGTGGTTGCNGATATTGTCGAAGCTGGAAGATCTGCTTCGACAGGTGTTGTTAATCCCCTGCCGAAAGGTTGGATTACTAACGAATCGGCCCAAGGTCTTGTCAGTTCGATCGCCGAAGTCAAAACACGTTACTACCTACATCTCATCGTTCGCGATCGTCCGGGGGTATTAGCTAAAATTGGACAGGTACTAGGTCAATGCGACATCGGAATTGCAGCAGTAATCCAAAAAGAATCGCACGGCGCAGATACTGCTTCGCTGGTTATCATTACGCATCAGGCATTGGAAAAAAATATGATTCAGGCACGACANTTGATCAACCAACTGGAGGTTGTCAGTGGGGATGGTATCCTAATTAGAATCGAGGAACTTGATTTTGCCAGTACTTAAGTAGATAGATTCATATGCTTAAGACTTATAGTCAGCTGTATTTACCTCTACTTCGAGAGCTTTTCGTGAAAACCGATAGAGAAAATGGAATATGAGCGTTATCGTCAAAAAATTCGGTGGCACATCAGTTGGCGATACGACCAAAATTAAGAACGTTGCTAAGCAGATTATAAGGGCAATTGAACTGGGACATCAGGTCGTGGTTGTTGTATCCGCTATGGGGGGGGGCACCGATCGACTGATTGCCTTAGCTGAAGAGATCTCGAGCTCTCCACCAGAGCGGGAATTGGATGTCCTCCTTTCAACCGGCGAACAAGTTTCGATTGCGCTTTTGGCCATGGCGGTTTCGGAATTAGGTTACGAAGCAATTTCGCTGACCGGAAACCAGGTTGGGATTCTGACCGACGGCTTTTACAGTAATGCACGAATTGTCAGTATCAACAATGCGCGTATTTTGACTGAACTCGATCTGGGGAAAGTTGTTATTTTAGCCGGCTTTCAAGGTGTGACAATCGACGATGAAATTACCACGTTGGGCCGAGGGGCATCCGACACTACAGCGGTAGCAGTTGCGGCTAGCCTTGGCGCAGNACGGTGTGAGATCTACACTGACGTGGACGGTATTTTTACGGCAGACCCCCAGACAGTCAAGAATGCTAGAAAGCTGGACCAGATCACACACGAAGAAATGCTGGAAATGGCTGGTTTAGGNGCTAAAGTGTTACATTCCAGATCAGTGGAACTTGCCCAAAAATTCGAGGTGCCGCTGGTGGTCAGGTCTAGTTTCCACCGAGGTGAAGGAACAATTATTGTAAAGGAAAGCGAGATGATGGAGCGAGTTGTTGTCAGCGGTGTTACTTCAAATAAAGATCAAGCTAAAATCTCTTTAATCGGCATCGAAGACAAGCCCGGTGTAGCGGCAAAGGTTTTTCAAGCCGTTGCCGAACAGAAAATTAACATCGATATGATTATTCAGAATATTGGCCATGATGGAACCACAGATCTATCATTTACTGTGTCAGAGAAAGACCTTTCTTCGACGGTCGACATCATAGAAGAGGTTCGAAGGCAAATCAAGATTGTGACCGTCGAAACCGACAGCAATATTTCCAAAGTTTCGGTCGTCGGTATTGGCATGGTCAGTCATGTCGGGATCGCTGCCAAAATGTTCTCCGCTTTAGCAATTGAAAATATCAATATTCAGATGATTAGCACTTCGGAAATTAAAATCTCTTGTGTNATAGACCAGTCACAGACAGAAAAAGCGGTTCAGATGGTTCACGATAGTTTCGACTTGGGGCGGTCTATCTCATGAAAGACCTAGAATTCTCTAAAGGTGCCATTGGTATTGGAAAATCCATTGTTCGTCACGTCAAGTTTGAAGCATCCGAAATAGGTCTGGATCTATCAGAGATACGATTTGTGCAACCAATTGAAGGGCAGATCGAGTTCTTTCGATTAACTGAGGATCTGTTTTTTAAAGGCGAATTTCGGACCTCCGTTAGGATGACTTGCCGACGGTGCGTCGATCCCTTTGTCTCAGACCTCAAAACGACCTTCAGCCTTCGCTTTTCGCCAACGGTTCCTTCAGCGGAGAGCGAGGACCTAACGGATCGGTCGATCGACGGGGAAGTGGTTAATCTGACCGAAGATGCTCAACAGTCAATTGTCCTGGAGGTGCCGTGTTGGCCGCTATGCCAACGCGATTGTCAGGGATTATGTTCCTCTTGTGGTATCAACTTGAAAGATCAAAATTGTTTTTGTCAAACGGATTTAACTGAAACCTCTCCTTTTGGAGGTCTACAAAATATGTTACAATCGGCCAATAGCCAAGAAAAGTAACTTAGACGTATTACACCACATAGCAGGAGTCTAAAGAATGGCACTACCAAAAAGAAAAATATCAAAATCAAAAAAGCGGATGAGGCGAAGTCACCANGCCTTGCGCCAACGAACATTGACAGAATGTGGCAATTGTGGTGAGTTGCGCCGATCACACAGCTTATGCCCAAGCTGTGGCTACTATAAAGGCATTCAGTTCAAAAAGGGTGACGAGACCTAAAGTGTCCGACGCGGATAGTCGGTGACTAAACGATACTAATGTCACAAAAATCTGTAACTCGTGTCGCAATTACCGGAACCGGATCTTACTTGCCGGAGAAGGTATTGACCAATTTTGATCTTGAGCAAATGGTTGAGACCAGCGATGAGTGGATTCGCCAACGGACAGGAATTGTCGAGCGACGTATCGCCGAGTCGGAGATTGCAACCTCCGACTTGAGTACTAGAGCTGCTCGCCAAGCGATCAAAACGGCCCAAATTGACCCGCTTGATATCGATCTAATCATAGTTGGTACTGTCACCCCAGATTCAGTTTTCCCTTCAACCGCTTGTATTGTGCAACGTGAGATTGGTGCTAAAAATGCTTATGCCTTCGACTTATCCGCCGCTTGCTCAGGATTTATCTATGGACTAGATCTAGCCGACGGGATGATTCAGTCTGGTAAGTACGGAACAGTACTGGTGATTGGTGCAGAGACTTTTAGTCGTATCGTCGATTGGACTGATCGAGATACCTGCATTCTGTTTGGCGACGGAGCCGGAGCCGCGGTATTGCAAGCATCNGAAACTGACCGGGGAATTATCGCCTCCTACTGCGGTGCGGATGGTGTTTACGCCGACCCGGATCTGCTGGGGGTTCCTGCTGGAGGATCAGCTTTACCACTAACNGGAGATAATATCGACCAGAAGCTGCACAAAGTCAAAATGAGAGGCCGAGAAGTCTTTAAATTTGGGGTGCGCATCATGCCTGAAGCAGCTTTGCATACCTTAGAGATAGCAGGCTTGACGATTAATGATATAGACCTGGTAATTCCGCATCAAGCTAACTTGAGAATTATTGAGGCGGTTGGCGAGCGAATTGGAGTTTCAGCAGATAAGGTCTACGTGAATGTAGATCGATACGGTAATACTTCAGCTGCAACAGTGATTATTGCCCTCGATGAAGTCATTCGTTCCGGACGGATTAAAAACGGTGATCTGGTACTGATGGTCACCTTCGGTGCCGGCTTGACATGGGGAGCCTCTATAATTAAGATATGAGTTGGTATTTTTACTATCCACTCGTATCTCTGATCTAATTGCGTGCCATGGAACCGCAAACGGCTTTCGTTTTCCCGGGCCAAGGATCACAGAAGGTGGGCATGGGCTTGGAGCTATACCAAACTTATGCTGAAGCCAAAGCGATCTTTTTAGAAGCAAATGAGACGCTGGGGCGATCAATTAGCCAGGTTTGCTTTGAAGGACCAGCCGGCTTACTAACGCGAACGGAAAATACACAACCGGCGATCTTNACCGCTAGCATCGCGGCCCTGCGAGTAGCCCAACAACAAGGTCTTACTGCAACAGTAGTTGCAGGTCATAGTTTAGGCGAATATTCGGCGCTGGTTGCTTCAGATGTACTTTCATTTGTGGATGGACTTCTGTTGGTTGAGCACCGTTCTCGCCTGATGGCGAACGTGGGAAAACAGGTGCTAGGGTCAATGGCGGCGATACTAGATCTTGAAGTGGATCGACTTCAACAGATCTGCCAACAGGTTGTCTCCCAGAGCTGTATAGAAAACAGGACAGACGCCGGAGTAGTGCAGATTGCTAACTATAACTGCCCGGGGCAATTGATTATTTCCGGNTCAACTGAGGCCGTAAAACAGGTTGTCGATGAAGCCAAATCGGCGGGTGCTAAACGTGCCATCCCGTTAAAAGTTAGTGGAGCATTTCATTCATCGCTGATGNAACCGGCACAAGANAAGTTCGCCAGCTTGATTACCNAATTCCAATTTGAAGACCCTAAAATTGATCTGGTGGCTAATGTAACAGGCGATTTTGTAACCACTGGAGATGAGGTTCAGCACCTGCTAATGGAGCAGATAACACGACCTGTTTTGTGGGAACAATCGATGCGATCTATCTATAATCGAGGAGTCCGTAACTTTGTTGAAGTCGGTACAGGTAATACATTAGCCGGATTGATTGGTCGAACTTTTAATGATACAATCTGTACCGATATCGCCTCACTTTTAAATTGAGATTCCCAATCAAGCTAGGAACATGCCTAACATAGAAACGGCTATGAGTCTTGAGAATCAGGTTGCTCTTGTTACCGGAGCATCGCGTGGTATTGGATTGGCAATTGCCCGTCGTTTTTGTCAAGCGGGAGCCGGTGTAGTAGTTTGCGGTCGCTCCGAAGATACAATTCAGTCAGTAGCGCAGGAGCTAACAGCAGAGGGTTTTCAAGTCAAAGCCGTGGTTGCGGACATTTCAAATAGAGACGAAGTAGATAGACTGGTCGCCTTCACGCTGGATCAGTTTTCTAAGATTGATATTCTGGTCAATAATGCGGGAGTCACCCAGGACACGTTGTTAATGCGGATGAAGGATGACGATTGGAATCGTGTGATTCAAACTAACCTAACTGGTACTTTCTACTGTACACGATCAGTTATTCGTCCCATGATTCGACAAAAGAGTGGGCGGATTATTAATATCTCTTCGATTGTTGGAACAATCGGCAATGCCGGGCAGGCGAACTACGCGGCTTCCAAAGCTGGTATAATTGGATTTACTAAGTCGGTCGCCAAAGAGGTTGCAAGCCGTGGTATCACCGCTAACGTAATTGCCCCCGGATTTATCACTACCGACATGACGGCCCAGCTCTCTGAGGCCGACCGAGAACGGATGCTCGAGCTAATACCGCTAGGCCGATTAGGCATCCCCGAAGATATAGCGGAAGCAACATTTTTTTTAGGATCTTCCGGATCTGGGTATATTACTGGCCAGGTTATCCACGTCAATGGTGGCATGGGCATGAATGGTTAATTAACATTAATAACAACGGGTTAGTAGAAACCTGTTCAAGCAAGGAAAGGTTCTATACGCCTTTTCTCTAATTGACTGACAATACGAGGCAGACAAAATGGCAATCGATCAAGATCGACTTATTGAGATTATCGCAGAACAGCTGCAAATTGACAAGGCACAAATTGTTCCAGAAGCATCTTTTATGGATGATCTGGGTGCTGATTCGCTAGACACCGTTGAACTTGTGATGGCGTTAGAAGAAGAGTTAAATGTTGAAATCCCGGACGAACAAGCGGAGAACATCAGAACGGTTCAGGATGCGATCGATTTTCTAAGTAGTCAATAGATCTAAATAGCAGGCCCGAACCACTTTTNCCCGATACAAGCACCAGGTTTCCTTGCAAGGGACTTGTTGAGTCGGGTTTGANTTTTTTCAACGCTTCCGACCGGCAAATGTGCATACCCACGTGTAAAGGTCGCGTGTTCCCGATTAAGTCGAGGATNTGGCTAACAAGTCAGACACGTTCGCTCGGTTGTTAAACAGCAGAGGTGATATTGTGAAAAGAGTTGTTGTTACCGGCATGGGTGTTGTTTCGGGGGTAGGTAACAATTTCGATGCGTTTTGGTCGTCCATCTCGTCCGGAAAAAGCGGGATTGACTATATCACCCATTTTGACACAACTGACTTTCGTACGCAGATTGGAGGGGAGGTTCGTGGCTTTATAGCTGAGGACTACCTGCCCAGGAAAGAGGTTAAACGACTACCGCTATTTATCCAGTTTGCCTTAGCCAGTGCCATCATGGCACACCAAGATTCTAGTTTAGACCTGGAATCAGTAGATCCCTATCGGGTTGGTGTTGGCATTGGCTCCGGCATTGGCGGGATCTGTGTGATGGAGGAAAACGCCCGTTTACTGATTGAAAAGGGGCCCAAACGTGTGAGCCCGTTCTTTGTCCCATTTGAAATCATTAATATGGCTTCGGGACGTGTTTCAATGCGGCTGAACGCCAAAGGGCCGAGCTTCGCTTCTGTTACCGCTTGTGCCACCTCTAATAACGCAATTGGTGAGGCTTTTAAGATCGTTCAGCGAGGGGATGCTGACGTCATGTTCACTGGTGGGACAGAAGCGGCTATTACGCCTTTAGGATTTGCAGGCTTCTGTTCCATGCGTGCCATGTCGACCCGAAACGATGATCCCAAGCACGCCAGCCGACCGTTCGATAAAGATCGGGACGGTTTTGTGATGGGCGAAGGAGCCGGGGTCGTGGTGCTAGAATCACTGGAACATGCACTCAACCGGAAGGCAAAGATACGTGCCGAGATCATTGGTTATGGCATGACAGCGGATGCACACGACATGGTACATCCAGTTGCTGATGGTGAAGGAGCGGCCAAAGCAATGGAATTTGCCTTGAAAGATGCTCAGNTTGAGTTGGCCGATGTCNATTATATCAATGCTCATGGTACCTCGACACCAGCCGGTGACCCAGCCGAAACAGAAGCTATTAAACGCTTGTTCGGTGACCAGGCTTACCAAATCCCTATCAGCTCGACCAAGTCGATGATAGGCCACCTATTGGGGGCAGCTGGAGCAATTGAACTTATTTCTACCATCGGTGCCATCCAGCATAATTTTATTCCGCCCACGATTAATTTGGCCGACCCAGATCCGGCCTGTGATCTNGACTATGTGCCAAACGAAGGGCGAGCGACTGAAGTCAAAACTGCCCTATCCAATGCGTTCGGATTCGGTGGCCACAATACGACGATCGTTGTTCGAGAGTTCACCAATTGAAGTTTTTCTCGGGTTAGGTTCTAATGTTGGGGATCGTCAAGGTCATATTGATCAGGCACTAGCCCGACTCGACACGGAAAATCAGATCCGGATTGATTCGATTTCGTCAATTATTAAAACTAGTCCTATCGGATGGACTGACCAGCCTCAATTTTTGAACGGAGTAATTAAGATCGAAACTNCTCTTNCCCCTTTTGACCTTCTGCAAACTATCAAGCGTATTGAAATACAGGTTGGGCGGAAAAAGCGGAGACGATGGGGGCCACGAGAAATTGACCTCGATATTCTGATTTATGGAGATCTGGTCTTGGACCATCCCCAACTAACTATTCCTCACCCAGAAATGATTCATCGCCGATTTGTTCTTGAGCCCTTCTCCGAAATCCAACCTGATTTTGTCCACCCAACTCAGAATAGAACCATCCGTCAACTCTTACTTCAACTACCAAAAGAAGCTGTTTTACTGACAAAACCACCGATTCAAACGAAAGTCGACACCGATTAGAATCAACCAGGAGGTGAAGAACATGTTCCTGCCCTGCCCTATCTCAAACCTGCGACGGCCGTGTGTCGTGACTAACTACTCAAAGGGAGGCTAGCAAGTATGTTGCTATCGGAAAAACAGATTCAGGATTATCAAAGTAATGGATATCTTACGGGAATATCGATTTCAGACCAAGATGAAGCGGAAACCTTTCGTCATCATTTTGATGTGCTGGAGGCACAAGAGGGACAAGAAAAATGCCAGATCGGTCTNGTGGATTGGCATCTAACCCACGCCTTTATTTGGCAGATCGCCAAGCATCCGAANATACTTGATGGTATCGAANAACTTATCGGCCCTGACATTTTGTTGTTAGCCACCCATTTCTTCTGCAAATACGGCCCACAAAAAAACGAGTTTGTGGCCTGGCATCAGGATATTACTTACTGGGGATTAGAACCGCCGCTGGCGATTACGGCTTGGTACGCCATTGACGACAGCAACACCGAAAATGGGTGTATGCGGGTGATACCAAGTACACATCAAGCCGGCATTATGGCGCACGGCAAATCTGACCAGGAAGGAAATCTCCTCAGCATAAATCAAGAAATTGCGGTCGATGGAACGGCTGAAAATAGCGCCGTCGATATAGTCTTAGAGGCTGGACANATTTCGATTCACCATGGACATTTGATTCACGGTAGCCTTCCCAATCAATCCCGCAGGCGACGTTGTGGCCTAACTNTGCGNTACATTCCTCCATATGTCAAACAGGTGGAGGAAAATTCGATGAGGCNACGATGGCAATCNATCCTAGTTCGGGGTGAAGATCGGTACCAGAATTTCCCCTCGGGNTCCCTAAACTTCTAGCAATTTGTCCCCGTCTATNCCCCAGATCAAGCCTGCTTTTTGCCACCAAGTTGAGGATAGGCCGAGTCAAGAGGGTAGACCTACTAGGTTGATGGCGTGCATGGGTGGGATAATGCGTCGATAGACAAGGAGATTACTTACCTACGCCCCCATGGCGGACCTCCTCCACCTGACATTCGATTTTGTAGTAGGACTCGATCGCTCTCATTTAGCCCACTGAGAACGACAGCATCGACTTCGTTTTGCATTCCAANCTTAATGGAGGTTCGGGCTGGTTTCCCTTTACCGGGGATCATGACGTATTTATCGCGTTTGATCTTGATGGTCGTTGCCGCACCATCAAGAATCTGCTGATTTTTAGTCAGTATAGCAAACGCTTGACGGCCCGGTCGTAGACCTCTCTGGGTCGAATCGAGGCTGATCGACAATTGGCTATCTTGCACATTGGTAACTGTTCCGTTAAAGGTTTTACCTGTTAGGCTTTTTANCTGAACAGATTGTCCACTTTTGAAGCGNTTAGCACTATCCCCAACTTGNGCTATNGCGGTTACCGTTGTTTCACTTTGNACCGCTTCAACCGGAACCAGNAANACNTNTTTCTCTTCATAGGTAATAATGTCGACGTCCGTACTCATACCCGGTCGGAGTTCGGGCGGGGAATCGATGACCTCAATCATAATTTCAAAGCTGATGATATTGTCTCGTTCAACACCAATTGGCGAAATCTCCACCACTCGACCTTGATAAATTCTACCTCTATAGGTCTCGCTCTCAATTTCGGATAGTTGATCCATCTTCAGCTTTTCCATATCCACTTCGTTGATATAGGTTTTAACCACCATCTGTGAAAGGTCTGAAATAGTCATCAAGGGGGGGCTCTGAGAGAAAGCCGACCGACCNGANGTGACGATTTCNCCCTCTTCTAGTTCAAGTAATGTGATNGTACCCGNGATTGGTGCGCGAATTGTAGTCCAGTCCAGTCGCTCCTTTTCTGTTTCNAGNCTACTTTCGTTGCGNAGGAGTCCAGCTTCNGCAATGATCNTTGATTGGTCTGAGACAACCTGCTCTTGATCAGTTGTAGCACNNNNTTGNTCGAGTTGNGTTTTGGCNATATCGAGTTGNNGCACTGGTCTGATTGAGTTGGGTTTCGGCAATATCAAGTTGAAGTTGGTTGCGCCGTTCCTGTGCCTTTCGCATTTCACTTAGCTTTTCCAGGTTCA
>PACG01000132.1 GCA_002699335.1 Candidatus Poribacteria bacterium | reverse complement strand
TTTTAAGTTAACATTATTTTGAGTCAAAATTGAATGGCCTCTGGCAAAATTACGATTATTTGTCTCAAAACGGCTGCCATCAGTGCCGCCACCAAACGACATGGCTAACTTTTCCGCCTGGATGCCGCGCCGCTGGCAACTAAGGCTGGTCCGCAGGCAGTATCGGTCTATGTTGTCGGCCAGGTTTCGCCAACCAATCTTACCTTTGGCCCTGGCTAGGCTTCTGGTTCCTATCTTCAAGTTGCCTGCCCCCATCTGCTGGATTCCGAAGATGGCCTCCACTCGGCTGTGAGTTTTCCAAGGCTGATGATTAGCTTTTATCTGAGGCCGAGTCAGCTTCTTATCGCGGCCGCTTCTTGGCTGCATGTGGCCGTGGCAACCATCTTCCTGCAGAGGATCTCTTTTGACGCTGATCTATCAGCCGAGTCAGCCCACCCATCCTAGCGACTGTTGTTTTCAGCCCGCGGTTCTGGCCAGACATGGCGGTCATGAACCGACGCCGGCCTTACTTCATCGCGACGCATCAGTTTGTGCTTAACATCAATCTCAATCTGATTCTGATCACCGAAATGATTGAGCCCATTCTTGATGGATTTATTTCCTCTCTGCTGTTAGGCTGCCTTGGAACCGCTACTACCCTGGCATCAACCATTTGTCCTTTCGGGGCCGCAAAACCGTTTTGAGGCCGAAATTGGTCCCACGGCTGAAAAAGTTTTTCGCTCAGTCCTGCCGGGGTGAGTTGTGGTCTGAAAAGGCAGATGGTCTTGGCCTCAGGCCGCGTATCGTCAAGACTCAAAGCCAGAACAGGCCGAAAAGAAATACGATCCTGGATCTGAAACTCCAGCTGAAGACAGGTTATAGCAGGAATCCAGAATCATGATCTGGAACCGGAGTCTAACATCAAAAGGCTTTCGGTCTGCATTGGACTTTGGCTCCTGGTCTCGAACGGTCACCAGAGTTTGGCCAAACTGCTGCCAGTTGACCCTTTGGTTAAGTTTAAGCAGCGGGTGGCGGCTGTGGTCGTGTTGTTCAAAAACCGTCTGCCAATCAAAAAGTCTTGCTGGCCTCAGGATCTATCCTTGGATGATGGGTTGAATCATCCTAATTTAATTATCGATGAGCTAATTCTAACAAATGGGCAGAAAATTACACGAATCTAACTANTTTTTAGAGGAACCCTTTATAAGTATAACCCTTAACCGACTGCCACGTCTGCCTTCGGCGTTGCACCTGGCACCACTTTTCTGGTTCTGGNCATCAAGGCTGGCAGGCACTNGGCTACCAAGTTATCAAAGTCCTGTTCCAATTCCTCAACCGTCTGACCCTCGTTGGGTTTGGCCTTTACTATCCATTCAATCTCCAGCATTATCATTACCTGTCCGACCGTCGTTGATAGGCGATGGCGTAGAAGGCCATTGTCTCACCGGTACGGTTGGGCTCGCTTCGATGCCAAGTATAATTGGAAAAAAAGAGCCCATCACCGGCCGCCATCTCCACTAGCATTTCCCTGGTNGGGTCGATTTGGTCCAGTGGGATGCGGTGACGATTGAAGGGCGCATACCCGCCTTTTGGAGACCGGCTAAACATCGGTGGATCATCATAATAGGATTCATGTGGCGTTAGTACCCAATTGGTATGGCTACCCGGCATCACCGACAGAGCAATGGCGTCTTCACCCACCTTGTGCATCGGTATCCAGCAATTACATCCCAATTGCGGCTCGATTTTCCAATACCATGAATCCTGATGGAAAAAGCTGCGACCTCCCTGCTCAGTCTGGATCCGTCCGTGCTTGACACCGATCTGATCCGTAAACAGTTCCACTTCGCCACCCAGTAGGGCCGCCATAGCCTGGCTAAGATTGGGGTGTTCCGCTACCGCAGCGAACACCGATTCCTCCAGGCCAGGTCGTTGCATACCTTTGGGCAATGGATCGCCTGAAGCCGAACAATATTCCGCCGGGTCAAGGACCTGAAAATGCCCACTCGGCCAATCCGGTGGATGGTCGATGATTTCCTGCACCCGTTGCCAAGCCGCTTCTATCAGTGCNGAGGGGATCAACCCCTCCAGAAGGCAAAACCCTTGCTGCAGGTACTGATTAATATAGTGTTCCGGTACACCTTCTCCACATTGTCTGGCTTTATTCATAATTTACTCCACTTCCCTAAACAAATTCAGGAGCGTCCGATTGATTACGGTTTCTCGCTCGTTGCTACAACGACTAAAGGCAGTTTTGGCAGCTAATCCGTAACCGCGCATATCTTAGCTGTCTGCCTGTTATATTGTTATCTTCCACGTGACGACTAGCCGCTGCTGGATTGGCATCGTGCCGTCTTTATGGCCAACTAACACCAGTGGTAAAGGCGCCTATTTATTAGGAGATGCCTCTTCTGATAAATAGGCAATTCCGTCGCTTTTAANGACTNCGCTTCGTGTGGTTACGTGTTAATTGGATCCTGAGACACAACGAAATCCGAAGTTGTCGGTCCAAGTATTCGGATAGTTGAAGTTGCGGTAAGCCACACGCAGGTTGCGAATATTGAGGTGCCAACCGCCCGGTATGAACCCGTAACTACATGCTT
Source organism: Candidatus Poribacteria bacterium (assembly GCA_002699335.1). The sequence goes on along the minus strand of PACG01000132.1, from coordinate 15,008 downwards.
ACACCACCTTGACAACCCAGNCGGATTCCTTAGCAGGTGAGCCGCTATAGTAGTTCCTATCCCACCAATCAGCACACCATTCCCAAACATTGTCGCTGTGTCGTAGAGTCCGTAGCCATTGGCCGGATATGACTCCCACGGCAGGCGTACAGGCGCCATGGCTGCCATCCACTTCCATGTCAGCCCAATTGATGTTTTTACATCAATATAATACGCCAATACAAGTAATGAGATTTACCACCTATCCAACGCTAGAAATATGGCTCAGCAAGCAACCAGCAGACTCTATTATGACGGGCTGTTTCGCGGCCATCCGGCCTATCCCTATCACTGCNCAGTCGACGATGTCAGCCATCTGCTGGTATTGATTCAACTGAACCGGGGCATTCAACTGAGAAAANGTATGGTTGGACTGAAGTCCATCCTATCTGCCTAAACTAATGACAAGACCATCGGATTCAGTAGCTGGTAATTTTACACCACGGCCGACAGGCCACCGTCAATATTGATGGCGGTTCCGGTGATAAAAGAGGCCCGATCGGAAACCAAAAAAGCGACCAGATCTCCAACTTCCTCCGGTTCGCCCAACCGTCCGAGAGGATGTCGATTTCCCTCTTCCTGCCAGTGCTGCTCCAGTGTCCCCGGCGAACCTGCTGCTTTCCAAGCGCGAATTCCCTGCGCACTTTTGATGGAGGTCAAACAGACGGTGTTGACCAAAATCTTGTCCGGTAGAAGTTCTTTGGATAATGCCTTAGTCAGAGCAATGCCCGCTGCCCGACTGACAGACGTCGGACAGGAACCTACACCGGGCTGTTTGCCGCCAGGATGAGTAATATTAATAATACGTCCACCTCCAACCGCTCTCATATGGGGTATTGCCAAACGGGCGCATCGAACAGCCCCCATCAACTTTAGATCGAGATCTTCATACCAAACCTGATCGGTTGCTGTTTCAAAGCTGCCGGCCGCAGAACGTCCTGCGTTGTTGATTAGGATATCGAGTCGTTCCAAACGATCCACTGTCGTGTCGATCAGGGTTTCTAAAGTGGCTGGAACGGTAACATCTGCTGCTACCGCCAGTACGTCGTTGCCTGTTCGGTTCTGTATGTCCTGTGTGGTTCGATGCAGCATGTCTTCACGTCGGGCGCAAATGGCGACTTTCACTCCCGCTTCGGACAGCCGTAAAGCGATTCCTTTACCGATGCCTTCGCTACCACCAGTAACGATAGCCACTTTGCCCTCGAGTCTCAGATCCATCATCACTAACCTCCATTATTTTGCCAGGTTGGTTTTAAAACCATTGTGTTTTATCCACTACGCTTATTAAGGGTTGGTTGTTGGAGAAACGTTTCAGGTTTTCGCACAGCACCTGAAAGATNCGCGGAGCTGACTTCGGTGATTGNCCNGCATGGTGTGGGGTGATTATCACATTCTCCATCTCCCACAGTGGATTGTCGGCCAGTAGCGGTTCGGGTTCGGTTACATCTAAGCCTGCGCCTGCAATTTGGTTTGTTTGCAAAGCTTCGATTAAAGCGGGTTGATCGATGATTCTACCTCTAGCAATGTTAACCAGGAAAGCGGTCTCCTTCATTACACCGAACTCGACGGTACTAATAATCCCCTGAGTCTGAGGAGTCAAAGGACAACAAATCGCTAAAAAGTCGGATTGTCGCAGCATCTGGTGCAATTGATCAACTCCCCAAAGGTCCTCGACATAGTTAGGTTTTTCTGTTGCCACGGGATCAACCGCCAGAATACGCATATCAAAAGCATTGGCGCGTTTAGCCACTTGTAACCCGATTCCACCGAGTCCAAGGATGCCAATAGTGTCACCGGCGACCTCCATCACCGGTAGATTGGGTCGTATCTCCCACACTTTTTCCATTTGTCGTTTGATGGTAATATGCAGGGTGCGTCCAAAAGCTAAAATCAGTGCCATGACGTGTTCGGCAATGTTGATGCCCGTGGTTCCACGGGCGTTGGTCAGCACAATATCACTATTGACCAGTTCTGTAAACATCAGCGCTTCAACACCGACATGCGTAACCTGAATCCAACGTAACTTCCGGGCCTGGCCAATGAGTTCTGGTGTTATCCGGTGCCCCCAAAGCACATCTGCGTCTGCAANCTCGCGTAAGGTATGCTGATAGTCGGACGTAATCACAAAATCCGCCTGAGGGGCGATTTGCTGCACCTGATCCATCCTATCTACACCTAAATCGTTAGTTATGATCTTCATCGATTCACCTCACCTGAGTAAACCATTTTAGACTATTTTCTATCTCTAGTCAAAATTGATCCGAACAGCTATTACTGACATCGCTAAAAATGCAAGGTCTTCGTGCTTCTTCTTTCCTCCAAATAGAATCCAGGCTAGGCTAGGCTAGGATCTCGTTGCTGCTCCATCCACCGCGTCGAGTCGGTTCTTATCTGTGCCAGTTTGCCCGCGTGTTAGGGTTAGTTGAAGATTGTCGAGCTGGTAGAGGTCAGACGCCAAACCGAAAAGCTCTTCGGCCGGGTGGTTCTACTTAGCTAAGTTTCTCCATTAATCAACATTGCATTGCAAGCAACAATAACAAAAAAGTCACCGGCATACTTATCTTTTACGATGATTCCAAATTACATCAACACAAGTTTATTCTATTGGAGATTGATAGTGCGGAACCATGTATCGAGCTAAATTTACGATTCTCTATTTACTTAAGGTTATCGAGGTTTTACTGGTAAAGCCACGCAGGCCAAAATAGAACCATAAGCCAAAACAACTAGCAATGCTAATAGACCAATACGTTTCATCTCAATAACTCTAGGTTTCAATATTGTCAGGTTTCAAATGGATTAAAAATACAGTAGAAGCCCGATTGCTTAAAGGTAAATGTATTGGCAGGACTTTTACATTTAGATCAATCGAGCCTTCCCATCTTATCGAGATTTCAAATTGATGTAAAGTTTGCAATCAAAAATAATTTTGACAAGTGTCAGCTGATAAATTCTATTCAATCAATAGCTAAAACAAAAAATCCCTCCAGACCGACTGACCTGAAAGGCTTTTCTTATAAGCGAATTAAGCTGGAGACTATTTAAGAATAGCCATCTTTCGTGTTTCTTTATAGTCACCCGTTTGCAACTGATAGAAATTAGGTGTCTGACGATATCATCTCATTGCTTTCAGTCTTGCCATCCCAATGTACTGCCTGATCTACAGTCACATACCTTCCTGCCGTTACTATCCCCAACTCAAGCAAACCTTCCGTTTCCACATCGATACTTGGTGCATGGGAAAGTCCTATCTGACGGTCGGCGATTGTGGCGGTTTTTCTGGGCCAACCCACTAGTACATGGGCGTTGCTTTCTCTAAATACTCCGGAGCTTGGCCATTCGATGTACACTTTTTTCTGGTGGCCATACAAAATCACCGACGACCCGGCCTATGTACAGGTGATGTATCAGGCCAACAATGACTCGACCAAGAGACTCCCTCACGATCTGTTCACCGACGACCTAGCGGCGTTTCAGCGTAATGTCAGACGTGTGATTGACGAATTCGGCGCAAAGATTCAGCTGGGGAGTATCAACAAAACTGCCTGGCACCTGTCGGTTCTCCGTTCAAGTTCCCCGCTCGGAGGCAAGGGCATGCCCCGGCGCTTTGGTTGCACTACGCTGCTGGTGGGCGACATGGCCATCGGGACGGGATGAATCTCGGGTTCTTTGCCAAGGGACCCGACCTATTACCGGATTTTGGATATCCATCTGTCCAGTACGGCGGTTGGGGGTCGACAAAGACCAAATGGTATACAATGTCCGCGGCACACAACACTGTAGTGGTGAATGAGCAAGACCACTTTGTCGCTAACGGTGTTACAACGCTCTCATTGGGCACTGGCCGTTTCGGCAGTTGTGTTATACAACACAGCGGAATCGCTGGTGTGGCGGATGGACGAACACCACATCGATAAGGCAATCGTGGCCTCTATTCACGGCATCCTGTACAAAACGTCCACGACTCCAATGTTGAACTCGCCTTCCAGACCAAACCGTATCTGGAACGCTTGATCCCGTTTTTCACCTTAAATCCGACTTATCCCGGTTGGGAAGAGGAGCTGCGATGTTGTGCCGAAGTACTCGAACTGCGTGGTATTCGCCTCTACCCGCAATATCACGGATATCGACTGACCGATCCTGAGAGTGTCGAATTGATTGGGGCTGTTACCCCACTAGGTTGGACAGTACAGGTACCAACACATCGCCGATCGGCGTCACCGTCACCGGCGAGATTTGGCCGAAGACTTGAAGCCAGATGAGTTTGCAGCTGTATTCAACCGATTTCCGTCCACACCATGGATGGTGCTCAACAGTCAGAGGTTCGACGGAAGGCGACTGAATGCCGATGCAAACTTTCTGATCGAGATATCGTGTGTGACATCGGTGCTGCAGCGGAATATCCCTGCTCTAATTCAAACGGCGGGTGTGCAACATCTGGTCTTCGGTACCGGGATGCCGTTCAAGGTGCCTGAACCAGTGCTGTTGAAGCTCGAGTGCCTCGAGACCTCTGAGGTGCGGTCAAGAGATGCATTGCTTGGCGAAACGTTGCAGAGGTACTCAAACTCAATGCGGTCGAACGGAGAAGAGGGAAATAACATCTATAGCCTGAATCCCCAAAACGGAGGTTAAAGGTGGACCAGACTCGACAGATCCGACCCCGATATTGCCGTTGGTTTATGGAACTGGGCATCGAATGAGTTGAAGCGAATACGAGTTATGGGCATCTCGATTGGAAAATCCCGATCCAACAGTGTGCACTCGCTTTTTTAGACGCTAGGATAGATACTAGCTCGAAGATATATTCCGAAAATTGGTAAGATCTCGTACCAGGCAGACAATGCATTGACTTTCTGACCACTTTTTGTTATGTTTAGCCTAGGATAGTGGAACTTTAGAAGGAAACGGTAGGTTTATGGAAAAATATCTACAGTGTTTAATGGTGGTAGCACTTGCTACCTCGGTATTTAGCGGTTGTCTCACTTTTCCTGGGGGCAATCGAGATCGCGAACCAGTTGTTGTTTTGGAAACCAACAAGGGAGTTATCGTAATTGAGCTCTATCCGGAAGCGGCCCCCAAAACAGTTGAGAATTTTAAGACTCTGATTCAGCAGGAATTCTATGATAGCCTAACATTTCATCGCTATGTAGAAGGTTTTGTCATCCAAGGTGGTTGTCCTAAGGGAGATGGAACTGGAGATCCTGGCTGGTCGATCAAGGGCGAATTCCAAGATCCCGAAAAACAAGCCAAAATGCCGCTACATGAGCAAGGAGTTATTTCAATGGCGAGAGCACAGGATCCAGATTCAGCCGGGAGTCAATTTTACCTCTGTTTGGACAAGGCGTCGCACTTGGATGGAAATTACACGTCTTTTGGACGTGTGGTATTAGGAATAGATGTTGTCATGAAACTGCGTAAAAGTGACATCATACGTTCCATTCGTCTGGAGGCGAAAAAATATTATGTTAAGGAGCTGTCTTAATCTAACCCAAAAGCTGGCTTTTACTGCACTATTGTGTCTGATTGTTTTTTGTTTGGGTTGTGAAAAACCCGATACTGCACCACCCAGGCCACGTCCTCGACAAACAGGAGGAACTGGAGCCGTCAAGAAAGAAGCGCAGATTGATCTCAGTACTGCGGTGGCCGTTCTTAAAACCGAGAAGGGAACCATAGAGATCTCCTTTTTCAATCAAGATGCCCCTAAAACCGTCACCAATTTCACTAAAAAAATAATTGGCAAATTGTATGATGGCACTAGTTTTCACCGGGTAGAACGTGAAAGTATGATTCAGTCTGGATCTCGATTCCAATCTATCGAAACCTTACCGCTTGAAATTAGCGACCATAAACACGTTCGTGGGGCCGTTGCTATGGCAAAGGAGGAAGGGGCGAGTGTCTCAGACGCTTCCGAATTCTATATTTGTTTGCGGGATCTACCAGATTTAGACGGTGACTACACAGTCTTTGGTAAAGTGATTAAAGGCATTGAAATTACCGACCGAATTGCTCAAGGCGATAAAATTACCAAAGCAACAATTCGAACTACCCCTTAATTCTACGATCCAACTCGTCCCTTATCTAATGCCACAACTAACATCCTTTCGATGTTATGTTGTGGCATTTTTTGTTGCTTTGATGTTATAAGGCCTAAAGCCAGCGGTGCATCAACGCACCAGAATTACACTTGCTCCAGAGGTGTGATCCCTTGCAGATGGAATAATTGATGTGATATTATTCGGGGCGGATTTTGGTGCTGATTTCGGGATGAATCCAGGAAATGATGTGCGATTCCTTATAATAGTCATTGGGCAAATGCTGGTTATCGGTATTTGTTTTGGATGCCCAAACAAGACTTCACTAGTCGACAGTGAACCGCCTGCGATACCGAGGGCATTATATTGATTACTGGCGATCGTCAAATTGTTGTCAGGTGGTTTCCGAATGGAGAACGGGATTTAGCAGGTTATCGTGTTTGGCGAAGTCAAGATGGACAGGATCTCACCCAAAATTGCCACCCGCGGAAAATTTGACTTTCAATATGCAGATCTTAAGGTCCGCAACGGTATTACCTACTATTACAAAGTATCTGCTTTCGATCAAGCTGGAAATGAAAGTCGAATTAGCCTGGAGGAAATCCAGGATACGCCATGTCCAGCAGGTACTGACATAACATTGATAGATTTCAAACACTTGCCAGAAGAGAGCGGATTCGATTTTTCTGCCCCCAATCGTGGGGACGTAGACCTAGCAAAAGGTTGTGATATCTATTTCGGCTTTGATGACGGAGCCAGTATCGCTTACCTCTACTCCGCGAACGGAACGCAAATGCAGGATATGGGGTACCGTAACTATTTTACCGACCTGGACCAATCGCCTGTTCGCGGTTTTACAACCGGGTTTGTCGAGATATTAGAAGGGCACATTTACGCTTTTTATCTACCCAGCAAAAACTTTGCTAAGATTCAGGTAAAACAAGTTTCGGCCGATAGCGTTACCTTTGACTGGGCGTTACAGATAGATCGAGGGAACCCGGAACTTGCCCCAATTTTGTGGAGATAACCTACACTTAATATCTGGTATGAAGCTGTGTTAACTACCAGGCAACTGATTTTGAGGTTGCACTTGAAAGTATTGCTGATACTTTCAGTTAGTTTGCAAACCGTTGTTACCTCGGCTAACACTGCTTTAGTCGATAAGATCTGGGGTGGCCGATTGGCAAACGCTGGGGACAAGTTAACCTACTCGGTTAGAGTTGCCGGTATTCGTGCCGGTGTTCAAATCATCTCTATCGGGCAGGTAACCAGTTGGAACGGTCAACCGGTTTACCCCATTACCTCAACAGAAACCACAACAGGGTTATTTGATAGATTTTATCACTTCCAAGCTAATCGTCAAACTTACCTCAGCGTAACTGAACTGAATCCTTTATTCCATCGTAGACTTCTGGAAGATCGAAAATATCGTGCTACTGTTGAAGTAATCTACGATCATTCAAATCAAACGGCCACTTATAATAAAAACAAACAGGTACGGAAAATCCAGATTGTGGAAGGTTGCCAGGATGAACTGTCACTAATCTATTTTTTCCGCCATTACCCATTGACTATTGGTAAAACCTATACCTTTCCATTTTTAACTCAGGATAAAATACGGAATATCGTCTGTCAGATCAGCCGGGGAACGATTAAGAGTAAACTACTGGGCAAAGTCGATGTACTGGTAATTACTTCAGATCGATATAAAATATGGTTAACTAATGACGAGTGCCGTATTCCTATTCGGATTGAAGCCAAAGTAAAAGTCGGAAAGTTCGTTGGGACTCTGATACGAATTGAGTCGTTATCTCCTCCCCCCCACCAATGAGAAATCGGATACCAGAAAGCGAGCCTTACAAGGCTTTCAGATCCTGTTTTGAAACCTCACGTCAATTTTGGCTTGGTGGTATTCATGGATCTTCAATTAGCTTTTTTATTAAATCTCTACTTCAGGACCAGCCGGACAATCCGCTTCTCATTGTTTTACCATCACAACAGGAAGCCAGGAAACTGGTTTTCGACCTCGAATCCTCTGCAGTCCAAAGCGCACACGTGTTTCCCGGCTGGCAGAACTTTATTTTTGATGGCGTTTCGCCTCCTAAAAAAGTTGCCGTTGAACGGCTAATCTGCCTACAAAAGCTATTTCAGCCTACGGGCGAATCGCCAGTCGTGGTTGCGGTTTCAATCCGAGCTTTGTTACAGGGGTTAACACCAAAGTCAGTGCTAGGACCGACATTTCGGACCTTTCTGGTGGGAGATGAAGTTGACCCACAACAGATGATAGGGAATCTTCTGGATTATGGCTACCAACCCGCTGATATGGTAGAAACCAAAGGTACCTTTTCCTATCGAGGGAATATTTTAGACCTATATCCAATGACCGCCGAGTATCCGCTTCGTTTCGATTTTTTTGGGGATGAGATCGAGGCGATTCGAACTTTTGATATTGGCACACAAAGATCTATTCAAACCTTAGAACAGGCTATGCTCAGTCCCGCAAGCGAAACGATTTTCAGCCCTGAAGTTATAGACCATTGGCACACATTCGCAACTGTCGCTAAACAGACCTACACTTCACCTCGTTATCAGGAAGCGATTAGCGAGATAACAGAGAAGGTTGAAGGTTGGCAAAACTACGACCAATCAACAGATATTCTCGATGGTATCGAGGGCCTCCACCCGAAACTCTATCCGGATTTAGATCGACTATATGACTATTTTCCGCCTCAGTCTTCTATCTTGCTAGTGGAGCCGAATTGGACCGCACATGAAGCCAAGAAAACGCTAACCCAACTGGAAACAGTATTCCAAAAAAAACAGGATTTAGATCAGTTTATGGTTAATCCATCGGAGGTATTTGCTGACTACCAACAGGTACTGGAAAACCTGGAGAATTTCAATTTGATTCAGACGGCACTCGCACCTCCCCCAGCAGAACTTTCGGACCAGACCCAGTTCTTTGATTTTAACTTCAGTGCCCCCGATTTACAAAGAGGGAACTATCAGGAAAATATCGAGCAACTTAAAAAGTGGACTGAACAGGGATTTCAGATTGACATCTATTGTGAGAATGAAACTTCCGTCAAGCGGATGACCCGGATCCTAGAAGATCGGGAGTTGCTATGGTCAAGTTTGGAACTGGAGGCCGGTGGACTGAGTCAAGGCTTTGTTAGCCGAGATCAGCAGTGGGCTGTAGTTTCAGACCACGAAATCTTTAGTCAAAATCATAATCCACTACTTGGTCGCCAGCAAAAACCAGCGCGTCAACAGGGCGTACCGATACTGAGTATGATTGACTTGCAGGTAGGTGATTACGTGGTTCATGTCTCTCACGGTATCGGTCGTTATGAAGGGGTCCAAAGGCTGGAAGTGGATGGAAAACTTCAGGATTTTCTAATAATTAAGTATCAGGACGAAAATACGCTCTATGTGCCGACTTATCAGATAGACCTGGTACACCAATATATTGGTGGTCGCGACGAAGAGTATAAACCCCGCGTTGACCGACTCGGTGGAACAACCTGGCGTCGCACCAAAGCTAAAGCTAGAGCTTCTATTGAGAAGATGGCTGCGGAATTACTGGAACTCTATGCTATCCGAGAAAGTTCGCAGGGGGTTACTTTTCCGGCAGATTCTCCCTGGCAACAGGAATTCGAGGCCTTGTTCCCTTACCGGGAAACACCGGATCAACTAACTGCTATTGAGGACATCAAAGCCGACATGGAACGCCCACAACCGATGGACCGTTTAATCTGTGGCGACGTGGGGTATGGCAAAACAGAGGTTGCGATGAGGGCTGCTTTCAAGTCTGCAGCAGCGGGTAAACAAGTAGCGATACTTGTGCCAACCACTGTTTTATGTCTGCAACACCTAACAACTTTTACCAAACGGTTTCAGGAATTCCCGATTAATATAGAGATGCTAAGCCGGTTTCGTACCAACAAGGAGAATAAAAGAGTTAAAGAAGGGTTAAAGAGAGGTACCGTTGATATTGTTGTCGGTACGCACAGCCTCCTCTCCAAATCGGTTCAGTTTCACGATCTAGGTTTGCTGATCGTGGATGAGGAGCACCGATTTGGCGTCAAGCACAAAGAACAAATCAAACAAATGAGACAAACCATCGACGTCTTGACATTGACGGCGACACCGATTCCCCGAACGCTAAATATGTCCATGGTTGGGATGCGTGATCTAAGTTTGATCAACACGCCTCCAGAGAGTCGGCTTCCCATTGAAACTTATGTTATGGAATACAATACAGATATTGTCCGTGACAGTATCTTGCAAGAGATAGACCGAGGAGGGCAGGTCTTCTTTGTCCACAATCGAGTTCAGACCATCTTGAGCATCGCTAGTTCGATCAAGCGGTTAGTCCCACAAGCCAGATGCGCTGTCGGACATGGACAGATGCCGGAGCGCCAATTGGAAAAGGTAATCCTGGATTTTATGGATCACCAGTACGATATTTTGGTTTGTACTACCATCATTGAGTCGGGCATTGATATTCCGAACGTCAATACAATTCTCATCAATCGGGCCGATGCACTTGGCCTAGCCCAACTGTACCAGCTCCGAGGCCGAGTTGGACGAGACCGCTATCAAGCCTACGGGTACCTATTTTATCCTGCGGAGAAAGCGATTACGGAAGGTGCACAAAAACGTTTACGGGTGATTGAAGAATTTACAGATCTTGGTTCTGGATTTAAAATTGCGTTGCGGGATTTGGAGATCCGTGGGGCTGGAGACATTTTGGGGCAAGAACAACACGGTCATATCGCGGCAGTGGGCTATGACCTTTACTGCCGGATGTTAGACGATGCAGTTAGGAAACTGAAAGGTGAAAAACTGGTCGAAGAGGTAGAGATAAAGATCGACCTACCGGTTGAAGCCTATTTGCCTGATGATTATGTGCCGGATAGTCGCCAAAAAGTTTCGCTCTATAAGAAAATTGCAGCGGTCAAAAACGAAGGAGATCTATCCGAACTAACTGCAGAACTGAAAGATCGATTTGGACATGTACCAGAGCCGGTCGAAATGCTGCTTGAAATAGCTATCCTCAAACAACAATGTCAGCAAATGGGCATTGACAAAATCGCATCAGCAAGAGAAAATATAAAGGTTTTGTTCGATCTTCAAAAAGCGAAGGTTGACCCACAACGGATTATTAAACTAATTCGGCAGGATCGACGACTCAGTCTTGAACCACCCGCTCAACTGACGATCAATACCAAAGGGCTCAGGGGGAAAAGCCTCATCACTATATTTCGGAGTGTATTAGAAAAAATCGAAGCAGCTTAGTATTAAGGTCTGGTCTGATTTGGTGCATTAAATTAGCCAAACATCAGGGCTTAAACTTTGAAGAATCAACTAAATTAACTAAAGGGAGAAACTGTTTGAAACGTACTTTTAATGTCAGCTATATCTTTAGTAGCTGGGAATTTCAGAAAAAGTGGATCAGCCCACTTCTTTTTATCTTAACTATTGGCCTGACGTTGCCGGTAGCGGAGTCTAAAATTGTACCAATCCAGTCTTTTCATCAAACTAAAACAGTGGCCATCCAATCTGGTGATACACTTTGGAACCTAGCTGGTAAATATTATGGCCAGGGGCAACAGTGGCGACTATTTCGGAAAGACAATCGCTTTACCAATCCTAATTTAATTTGTCCAGGTGACAACCTTCGAGTGCGTCTAAATGCACCAATCGGCTCAGGATCAACAATCCCGCTGTCTGTTGGAACTTTCCCTGTAATGTTCAGTGCCGCCAAATTTGTTGATGTGGCAGTACTCGAATACGAGTGGGACGGGAAAAAACACCAGATGACCAACTCAGAATTTGTCACAGCCTTTCAAGATTTACCTGGTTATCGGCAGGAAAATTACAACAATGAAGAAGGCAAAGTGGAGTACCTGCAAGAACTCTTGAGTGAGAAGTTAAAACTATTAGCAGCAGAATCAGCAGGATTCCACGAAGATGAAGATCTACTGCACAAGGCAGAAGATTATCGAAATCAACTGTTGGTAGAAAAGCTAACAGAAGTTGAAGTGGACGAAAAAGTTGCCTACACCGAGCCGGAGTTGGTGGACTACTACGAAGCCCACAAAGAGGAATACGTAGAAGAAGAGACGGTTCGTGCTACCTGCGTTTCCCTTTTGGATGAGAATAAGGCTGAAGAAGCTTATGCTATGCTCCAGGAGGGAGACGACATTGCCGAGATTGCAGAGAAGTTTAAGAACGATCTTCGTGGGCCCGGAGACGGCCCCTCCGATCCAGGTAATACAGGGTTCTTTACCAGAGACGCTAGTGAAAACTGGATGCCGTTCGTCAATGCACTATTCGACATGGAAATAGGTGTGGTAACGGAAGAACAGATGGAACTCGATATCGGAGATGATGTCTATTACTTGATCTTCCGCAAAGAAGAGCAAAAACCATCCCGACAGGAAACCTTTGACGAAGTGAAAGACAGTATTGTCACCATTATTGAGCAACAGAAAAAGCGAGAACGGATTCTGTCTTGGGTCGACGAAGTGACTAAAAAAGGAAAGTTAAAACTCTATCCAGAGTTGATTCCGGTGCCGGACAAACCAACGGAAGAAGAGGCCGCTGAGGAAACCGATGGTGAAGACGCAGACCAAACAGAGGAAACTTCTAAGGAGGAAACAGAATGAAGAATTGTCTCAACCGAGTCTTTTGTTGGCACCTATTGCTAATTCTGTCGGTAACGCTATCCGGTTGTGGTGGTAAAGCCAATGCCGTTGAGGGAACCGTAATCGCGGAGTTTGAGTGGAAAGGCAAGCACCAGATTACGCTAGAAGAGATGATGCAAGAGATTAGCGAATTGCCAGAATACAAGCAGAAACAATACTCAGAAACTAAAGAGGGATTAGAAGAGTATATGACGCTAATGGCAGAAAGTCGGCTGATTTTAATGATGGCTAAGGAGCAAGATCTCGATCAAGACGGAAAGATTCAAAAGAAGGTGCAGGAGTATTTGCACGAGCTGATGGTCGAGAAAATCACCGGTATTGAAGTTGAGCAGAAAGTCAAGCCGACAGAGGCTGATTTTAAGGCATACTATGAAGCTAATATAAGTGAATACGTCAGCCCGGAGCAGGTACGTGTGACCTGTATCGCTGTTTCTAACAAAGAGACAGCTGAAAAAGCCTTAACCGAAATTCACCAAGATGGTCGAGATATTACTGAGATCGCTAAGGAATTGTCGGAAAAAGGCGAGTTAGAAGGGCCCGGATCAGACCCGAATTCACCAGGTGACACCGGCTTCTTCTCTCGCGACAGTTTTTCTGGAGTCGTAAAACCATTTGTGGACCTAGCTTTTGAGCTGAAAATTGGTGAAATAAATAAGGAGATCATCGAAGTCGAAGTACAAAGTAATGAATACTACATGATCTTTCGGAAAGAAGAATACCAAGAAGAGAGACAAAAACCGTACGAGGAGGTCAAGGACGACGTTTCCTACGCAGCGGAAGAGAAGTTGCGTGAAGATTTGACAAAAGCGTGGTTGGAGGGGTTAAAACAAAAGGCGGCTGTTCAGGTCTTTGCCAATCGGATAGATCTACCATCGACTGAGGAGGAGTCGGAGGATACAACTGATACCGATGAGGATTCAGCCACCGTTGCTCCCGAATCCGACGAGCCTGACTCGGCGGACGAAGAATAATATCCTGACCAACATGGTTGTCACCGGGGGATTTCTGCCGGTGACAACATCTGTTCCAAGATTAAGATTAAGATCAAGATGAAGTATAAATTTAAATCCCTATTTCGTTTCCGACACAATACTAGCGTTTGTATTATCGCACTTTTCTACCTCTCATTGATGGGCTTGCTACTTGGCCTAGTCTCGACCGAGGCCAAAACCTTTGATCGGATTATCGCCCAGGTCAACAACGAGATTATCACCGAGTGGGAGCTAACAACGCTAGCGAAACAGAGATCAATGGAACTGCAGCGGGCCTATGGAGTAAGCCGTGAAGAGGCAACCCACCAAGCCGAACAAGACCGACCACAACTGCTGGACCAATACATTCGTCAGTTACTGTTGGTTGAGACGGCCCTAACGTTGAAGGATCAGATACAGGTGACGGAACAAGAGGTCGATCAACGGGTTAACTCATTTAAAGAAAGTGCCGGTATCAAAACCGAAGCAGACTTTCTCGAACAATTGAAACGAGAGGGATTCTCATTTCCGGCTTTTCGCGAACAGACCAAGCGAAACCTGATGGCTGAGCAATTGATTATGAAACGGGTCTTACCTAAGCTACAGGTTCGGGATCGGGAGATTCAAGACTTCTTTGAAAAGAATCGAGATCAATTTCCAGATAAAACCGATGAGGTTCATCTGAAACATATTTTTGTGCCGTTTCATCCAACGTTGGAGGATTTGGAAATTTCACAACAAAAGGTCGAAGACGCCATTGCTGACTTAACGCTAGGGGATGACTTTGAAGAGGTTGCTGTTCGAATGGTAACTTCCTCCCGGATTCGCCACGAGAAGGCACTCGGAAAATTAATTACTCTCCCATTGGACGAGATCGAGAACCTGTCCCAGATCTTTCAAGGCACTCTATCTAATCTTAGTTCTGGTCAAATTAGTTCGCCAGTAAAATCACCAGAGGGCTACTATGTTTTCAGAGTTGAAGAAAAGACTGATCAACAAATATCTTTCCAATATTTTGTAGTTCCGTTCGAGATCGGTCAAACAGCCACAGCAAAAGCTCAGGAACAGGCCAACCAAATGGCCAAAAAGCTCGATCAAGGCACAAGTTTTGATCAAGTGCTTCAAACGCATCGTCAAGTTTCATCTACTGGCAATCAGCCGGATAAAGAAGGCAAGCGAAGGGGAGGCGATTTAGGTTTTCAACCTTTGTCCAGTCTATCACCTGAAATCCAAAAAGTTGTGAAAGCACTGGA
>PACG01000131.1 GCA_002699335.1 Candidatus Poribacteria bacterium | reverse complement strand
CGAAGAGTAGAAAGTTGCTAGTCAGACACTACTTGCTCAACTGACAGATTCAGGTTTCAGGATTCCCACCTTCAATTTATTGGGCTTGATTACATCGTGTAGTCACGAGTAGCCCATAAAAATAGACACCCTATCTGAATGGCGGCTAAAAAAGAGTCTGAATTTTTACCCTAACCTGTGGCGATTCCACTCCACCATTTAAGATGCCAGAAAGCATTTTCGACTCTAGGCCGCATTTGGTATCAATCTTGGTTGGCATTTCTCTGATATTTTCTATCTTTCTTTGGCGCAATAACGGGCCGCATCTCAGCTTCATGGGCCGTGGATCAGAATAGCCTGGCTATCATAACTCCTATCTGCCAGTAAATACTGAGCCTGAATTCCTGGTCTCAGATATTTAGCTTGACAACAATCTGCGGTTGTGCCTGTCGCAATAGTCGTTCTGATCGGCCGACCATCTGATCCAGGGCCAAATGTAATTTTGTGTTGAGCTCCCTTTGGTCCGACTCATCTTCCGATTCCCTTTGACCGCAGCAGCCGCATGTGGGTCAACTTTGATCTGATTGGCTTCTATCATTAACCACTCTTATTTCTCCACCTAATAAATCGACGCTGGGTATGGTTCCATCCCCCATACCTTTCAGCTAAATCAGGCCAGGTTGCCCCGGTGCTGAATATGCAAAAGAGCCCAGTTATAAACGGACGATTATTCTTAGCTATTCCTGCCCATAGGCCCCTGGGTCCAGGTAATAGTGGCTCTAATCATTGAAATACTTTGTCGGATATATGGTGCCTGTCTGGAACTGATCTCCATTATCTACCTCTTATCTTTTTTAGGCTGCTATACCATTTATCTCCTGACTACACTACCTAATGCTTGAGTGGTGGTATCTTGGATATTTTTGCATTTTCTTCTTAATTTCCTCAGCTTTTTTGAAAGTTGTCTCAGTATGTCCTTCTATTTCACGACAGAATTTCAGATCTCAATGCTATCTACATCCGGGTTAAAGGTAATTATAGTCTAATATAGCCTGCCGATCATTAAATCGCGGCTGACAACCACAATTCCCCCTTAGCCGTGATTGATGAAAACCTGTGTCACCATATCGCTTGAACCAGGCAGATACAGTTTGATAACCGCTTCTATACCTGCGGCCAATTACTGTTTTCTTCAGCGCACTATCTTTGTCAGCCTCAGCTATTCTCTTAGGCCAACCTAAGTGACATGCTTTTCATCTCGACAAAAACCTTATTTGGAACAGTGTCTAGCCGGTTATATCGCTACATGATAATCCCCTTCGATATCATCAGTGTAGCACATCAAAGACTCCTGCAGGGAATAGGTTGGCTTCCCCCCTCTGCCGGAAGGAACCGCTTTTTCTTTAGTAATATGCGACATGTTATAACCTATATTATTCCATGTCGGATGATGATGGAGAATAAACAGTGTCTTAAAAATGCTTTATTCGATATTCAGTATTCGGTGGTCTAACCGGTAGTTTACTTCCGATCCAAGCTTTGTTACAATGACTTGGCAAATGTGATCACAACTGATTGTAATAGGGACGAAGAAAACGTCCTGCTCGGAATGAAATCTGATCCATCTTCGATCAGAAGGAGTTAGGCCACATGAAGTCTTATCGTCTAATGCAGACCCGTGCCTGGTATGGGGACGAAGAACTAACCTTACAGTTTCCCAGTGGTTGGGAAATCCAAAAAATAGCACCGAAAGACGCGCCGGAATTGACGGATGCGGAAATTATATCTGCCTTTCAACAACCAATTGGTTCGATAGGTTTGTCGGAAATGGCAAAGGGTAAAAAAAGCGCGGCTATTGTAGTCGATGACTTGAGTCGTCCAACTCCAGCATCTCGGATCATCCCTTTCTTGTTACAGGAACTGAGCGAGATTCCAAAAGGGAAGATCTGCTTTGTGATCGGTGGTGGATCACATCGTCCGCTAACAACAGACGAGATTAGCAAAAAGCTAGGGACGGACATTGCTGCTGAATATCAGGTTTTTAACCACGATTTCATGTCGGGGGAACACCGACCCTACGGTAATCTGCCCGACGGATTGCCAATCTATATCAATCGAGCGGTCGCCGATGCAGATCTAAAGATTTGTTTAGGCGGGATTTATCCCCATGGGTCGGTCGGATTTGGTGGTGGCTCTAAGCTGATTTTACCGGGAGTCTCAGGTTTTGCCACTATGTTCTATTTCCACACCTTTTATCGAGGACGGGGGCACGCTGTAATCGACCAACAAGGTGATCAGCCAGATAATCGTACCATCTCCGAAGCCGTAGCAAAGGTCGTGGGGTTAGAGGCAGTGGTTAACGTGGTGATCAACAGTCGGCGTCAGGTCGCTGGCTTGTTTGTAGGGGATTTTGTGGANGCTCAGCGCACCGGCGCACAATTCGCTGCTCAGACTTACGGAACGATGATTCCGCCAACTGTTCGTGCTGAAACCAACCTAGTAGTCTTAAATTGCTACCCGCTCGACTCCGACCCAATTCAAACTAGTAAAGCCTTGTGGGCGAGCGAGCACTTTGAAAATGCCTATATATTAGCTATTAATCCAGCTTGTGATGGCATCTGCTATCATGGTCTGTTTGACCAGATCGACTACCAACGGTTTCAGACTCAGCACAATAAGGTCTCAGCTGATCCATCGACACCGACACCTGTTCTTGAATCCAAAGACCAACTTTTAGTTTGGTCATCTAATTTTCCAGCGGATCCATTCTACAAACAACATCCCACTGCAATTTTATATCGAGAATGGGAACAGGTCATTGAAATACTGCGTCCGAAGTTGCCAGCCGCTGCTAAGGTGGCCGTATTTCCCTGTGCTGGTATACAAGTCTTGTCGGAAGGCTAGAGAGATTGGGAATTAAAAATGGTGAGGACTTTATTCTCGGCNCGATCTTAGATCTAAGATTTTCAACTCAGACAATTGATCGATCCAGGACGGGATTTCGTTGATCGGATTACGAGACAGGCGGAGTTCTCTCAGATGGCGCAGTTGGCCAATCGTTTCAGGTAGTTGCCGGATCCGGTTATTTCCTAACCGCAGTACTTGCAGATGATGNAGTTCACCGATTGAGGCAGGCAGCGACTGCAGATTATTATAACCAACGTCGAGTGCCATTAAATGTTGCAGTTGATCAATCTGGCCCGGCAGACGAGCCAGATGGTTATCTGATAAGCTAAGTAGGCGCAAATTAGGTAGGTCGGTTATTACCTCTGGTAGAGTTTCAAATAAGCCGCTATCAATGGTTAGGTATTGCAAATTCTCAAGTTGGCAAAACGTGTCGGGTAAACTGGTTAAGGAGCTTGGCTTGATAGTCAAAATCTGTAAATTTTTGAGTTGTCCAAAAGAATCCGGTAACTGCGTGATTGGGCTTCCATAGAGGAGTAAATTTTTCAGATTTTTTAAGCGCCCAAAAGTATCCGGCAGATGATCTAGATGATTACAGATAATCTCAGAAGGGTTCGTTCCGCCGATGGGATGTAATTCGCCTAATGGTGGCTCTTTCTCATTAGTATAGATGACCAAACTAGACAGGTTTTCCAGTTGGCCGATCACCTTCGGCAAATGTCTCAAATTGGCCGATCCGAGATATAACATGCGCAGATCCTTGAGATTGCAGATGGATTCCGGTAAATACTCCAATTTACTGTACCCCAAATCCAGCACTTGCAACTTCTGAAGTTGGCCGATTGAATCGGGTAAATAGCGTAACTGGGTCGAACCGAGATGTAAGATCTGTAACCGTTGGAGTTGACCGATTGAATCGGGAAGATATTCTAGCTGGCTATAGCCGAAGTCGAGAACTTGAAGATTTTGTAAATTGCCGATGGTAGTCGGCATGGCATTCGGATTATACGAATCGACATACAGCCGTTGCAAGTTGTTGAACGAGCCAANCGACTCGGGGATGATGCTGACATCTTCCAGGCTCAGGATATCGATGTCAGCANGATTTTCGAGGGCTGAGGTCATTGATCTACAGATTATTGGTCGTTGGTCTGTTCTCTGCGTAGTTTTGTTTTGACTATTAATAATGCAGTCAACCATACTGTCATCGTCTGACTGAACATACCATCTGCCTTCCGATTTGAAAGCGCCAAAATGTGGTTGAGCTTCGAGATGACGGGGCGAAGACGTATCCGCAATGCGATTAAGCCTACTCATTTCGTATTTCCGCACCAGTTTTCTGGTTTGACGTCTGGATGCTTTCCAGACAGTACGATCAAGTTTACTTTTCGTTTCGTTTATTTTCCTTAGGACGTAAAACAAACCACTTTGTGNTGATCTATACCNCTCGTTGGTTTCTACAGTTTGGATCTCGNCCAGACAGGAAAATATATATAGAAAGAGGCTCGAATTAAGTANGTCTACATCAGGGNAGAACNGGCGGAATCAATGGGGAAAGTCAATACTAACTGGGAGGATAAATAGCCGTTTAGTTTGGTCCGACTGCCAAGGACCAGTTTCTGACGGTTTAGACCTGGCTTCTAAAAGTGCGGATCAGTTGGGAAATGATAGCTTGTTTGCGCTTCCAGTTGATGCGAGCGGGTGGGATAACATAAATACCATCAACCGTAAAGCGGTTTTGTCTGCCGAGTTGATGCACAAAGTCGTTGATCATCTCCAGACCATAGGTGGCCTGATCCTCAGATGAAGACAGACTTTGGAAACGATCCACCACGGTCAGTGGAATGTACATCCCCAAGTTATCACGTAAAAAAGAGATGCTGCGAAAGCTGGTGATGGGTAAGATTCCCAGTAGCACCTTAATGCCAAAATTTCGGGTGGCGTGGTAAATCTGCTCTGCATCGTCCAGCGTATAGACAGGTTGAGTGTAGACGAATCTAGCGCCGTTTTCAACTTTTTGGCGCAAATGTTTCAGATGAGGAATGAGATTGGGAGCAATTGTTAAGCCTCCGCCAACATAAAAATTACAGGCTTCACCCAAAGGGGAACCATCGATCAGATGACCCTGGTTGAGTCGTTCAAGTAGGGCCATCAATTGCACCGAACCCCGCAGATCGGTTACGACTTTGGCTGTTTCGTAACGACCAACTTTGGGGTGATCGCCCGACAACGCAATTACCCCTTGAATTCCTAAGACCCATGCCTCCAACAGATGCGACTGAATGCTAATCAAGTTGCGTTGTCGAGTGGTCCAGTGGATNAGGGTCGGAATATTGGTCACTTGTTGGAGCCGAAAAGCGGTACCAATGGCACCGATATTGACGGTTGCCCCCGCATTATCCGGCACATCGAACATATCGACCCCAACTGTCGCCAGTCGCTGGGCTTCATTTAACATCGCTTTGAGCTGTGGAAAGGTATTGGCACGCATTTCGACACTGACTATCCGATTTTTGTGTTCGAATATCTGCTGAATCGGGTTAGGTGGCACGATACCTTTGGGTAGTTTAGGCTGTTCTGGAAAGACAAAAATTTGTGTTGGTCGTTGAATCGGAGGTTGTCCGGCCACACTAGATCGAATTTTCCGTATGTATTCAGGCGTGGTACCACAACAGCCACCGATGATGTTGACGCCGAGGTCGATAAACTTTTGAACATACTCATTGAACAAATCAGCCGAAACACTATAAGTCGTATCTAGCTGCCCTTGGTCGATTCTGGGAGTACCTGCGTTAGGTTGGACGCTGAGAGGCGTACTGATAACTGGCGCTAGTTTCTCCGTAGCACTCAAGAGGTCGTGTGGCCCCCGACAGTTCAATCCAATTATGGATACCCCTAATTGAGCTAATGACTGGGCAAACACCCGCACATCCGTTCCATCCCTCAAAAGGCCTTTCGAAACACCGCTGATTTGAGCAATTACCGGAACCTCGAACTCGAGTGCCAATTTGACGGCTACAGTTGCCTGGTCCAGATTGGTGAAGGTCTCCAAAATGACTAGATCTACTCCAGCTACAACTAATGCGGCGATCTGGGTTTTAAAGATCTGTTGCATCTCGCTCACCGACAGATCCCTCTCAAAAGGATTACTTTCCAGTGGTCCAACCGAGCCCGCGACGAAAATCTCCCGCGAATCATGGCGGAGGCCAAGCATTTTACTTTTTGCTACAGCATGTTTCGCCAGTTCAACACCGGCCTGATTAATTTCCTCAACCCGATCGCCGAATCCATATAGCTCCAACTTCCGCTGATTGGCGCCGTAGGTGTTGGTTTGGATAATATCAGCACCGGACTGACAATATTCCAAGTGAATCTGTCGGACCAGCTCTTGGTACGATTCTTCGACGTTGCATGCATCCAGACAATCTATATGCAAAGGAACCCGTTTGCGAAGCTGAGTACCAAACCCACCATCGCAAACCAGAATTTGCGACTCAAGTTGAGGCAGGAAATCAGACATGATTACTTGGCAGGAGGAACGGTTTTCTTAGATAAAGATCCATCTAAGAGGATTGCCCGAGCAGGTGTTGCCACATCTGCCGACGGAGCCCACGCTCTTTGTAGTGATCGGATTGTGAACAAATACCAACCCGCTCNGATCCGAGTCNACCGGNTTCAATCTCAGCCACCTTTGGGTCGTGATTCCAACTGGGTCTGGTGGGTTCGCTTNTTCGATTAAATAGAAATTTCAGCATATAACGTGTGCGATCACCCTTGTTTCGGCTGGCAGCATGCCAGATATCGTAGTGAGTAATGGCGACAGTACCCGCCTTGACTGNCAGCGCTACTTGATCACGAAAATTAGTGTAGGTAGCCATCTGGTCGGTTGGTGTATTGCGGAAATGGGTCCCAGGCACAACCATGGTTGGTCCTAGATCTGAACTGACATCTTGTGGATAATACATGGCTAACACGGTACGAATTTGGTGATGTCGCTGATTAACACCATCCTGATGCCAACTCTGACTACGAGAACCAACAGGGTTAATGTGGCAGTGCCGGTGTCCACTCATCTGGTAGTCCTCACCTAGCAGACTAATCAATGCACCTTTGACGCTTGGGTGATCGTAAATCTGGTACAGTTTTGGTACAGCGTCTAAAATTCCGTCACCCGGATTGCTCTTTAATTGGCTAATCTCGTCGTAAATAGCCTGGTTGAGAGCCTCAGGGATATCGGTTTCGACGATATGATAGCCATGGGTGATAAAGGTAACTGCCTCTTGATCGGTCAAGAGGTGGGAGGACGGATTCTTTTCTGACTCATTTTTCACTTCAGTCATCGTAGGCCTCTAATTTTTGCAAAATAAACTCGTATCCTAAGACGTCAATTTCACGGTCGTCGAAGTTGGTGCGTTGGTCAGGAAACCGGATTACCTGCCAACCATCCAAAATAGCATCGTGTACGGATCGATAAGGCCAGTCATCGACATCGGGATCTATTTCAGTAACCGAACCTTTAACGGGTTCGTGGTACCCCGTAGCCACCACTTGAGATCGGATGTTAAGGGTTGAGGCGTGAATGTACAATAATCTTTGGCGGACCTGCTGCTGTTTGATGATAGTAGNCAGTTGATCTAAATCGGCCTCAGAAATTCCACCGTTTGCGATCTTTTGCCGTACCTCGGTGATCCACTGATAGATTCTGCTTTTAATAGGTTGGNTCATCAGTCTAATCNATCCAACTTGGTTTACTATTTACTATCCTTTCGCAATTACGGATAGGTTTATTTTATCAAGTCGATAAACTGATAGCAAAAAATTGTCACCGGGAAATAGGATAGAAGTACGAAAATCTACCGCAACGATTTTTGTTGTCGGATGTGTAGCAGAGGGTGCCATCAGGACTAGATTGTCTTCAAGTGATTGGTGTCTCCGGTTCCGGATCCGAGGTGATCGTAGAGCAATCTTTACTTTCGTCGTCGATACGGTAATTGATGGCTTTCTACGTTGGCTTAGCTAAAAATGGTATGTGCAGTAGATTAGCGGGTGTACCTTAACTAAGGGAGGTACTTCCTTTTCTCCTTCTTCTTGCATAAAGATGTCTCTAGCTAACTTCTCGATACGCAAGCAGTTTAGGCTAGGCTAAAGGCCACGGGCATCATGATGATCGTGGCTCGGTCTGCCATATCTCTACGGACCATGTCTCTTTTGGAACAACCCTGTTGTAACATGACCTCCACTTTGCGTTCGGACCAGATCCACCTGCCCACAACCTTGGCTGGGGCTAACAACCAGAAGATAGAACAACCAGTGCGGGTAGGCCAAGGAAGATTGGATAAAACAATAGACCTACCCATACCAGATTTCAATATCCTTAAAGATAGATGTTACGCATTTGCCAGGCATCCAGCGATTTGAGTTGACTGTCCTGCCCCTGTGACCGGAGCGAAACACCGAGGCTATCAACACGGCCTGGATAGACGCGCATGGCCACACATTGTCTGCCATTGACAAAGACCTCAACCACGCTCCTGTCGATAAAGATTCGCAGTTGCAGCGCTTCGTTGGGAGCGATGTAAACTGGTCCACTCTCCGGTGCACGTGAGCCCGCCTGTGGCAAAATCGAGGCGTACGAGGAATCGATGGTCAACCAACTGAAGTGGCGTACTTCGCCGTGGTCGCGATTACGATAGCCGCGATTTTTAAAGAAGGCAATTCTGGTGAACTCTTCCTTGTTCGGAGAACGCAGAACGTTCATCTCTAACATCGGTGCATGGCCCACATCGATCTCGGCCACGATTTCCATCGCATTGCCGCTGATCCGGTCGAGGACGATTTCCTGGTTGGCGGGCAAGGTCATTTCACCTATGCGCTGATGATCGTAGCGGAGTGACTCGATATCTCCAGCCGGTTGAATGCCGAGTTCATCTGTGCCGATCAATGTTAAATGGCGTGGCAGGGTCATAATCTGGTTCCAACCCTTGGTGGGCATCCCTGGATTCATATTGTAGATGACAATCAATCCACCCTCGCCGTCAGGGGTAGCAGATGGAGCGTGAACACCGGACGGACCAACCGGGCCGAAGTTGTTTTTGCCGTGCGAGGTGACGACGAACTTATTCCGTTCGGTATCGTAGTCGCCCAACAGGTACTGCCCTCCGCTCATGTGACTGAAGAACAACAGCATGTGCCGGTCTCCGATAGGCCAGAAATAGGGACAGGCACCATCATCACCGACCAGGGTAAACTGATCATCTTCGACAAAGGGGTGCAGATACTCCCAACTAGCCAGGTCTTCGGAACGGAAAAGGAAGTTAGCACGAACCGCTTTCCCCGCCGGACCATTGGGTAGCGTTCCACCAGAGAGGGAGTAGTAAATGCCGTCTTTTTCCCAGATACAAGGGTCAAAAACCCGATACGGAAGAGATGAACCGTCAGCTGATCGCATCGGTATGACGGCTTGCCCCGTCACCTTTTCCCAGTTCAGTAGGAGGGGATCTTTAGACACAGCAACCATGTTACCCACCTCTGTTCCGTGATAGATGGCGATGACGCGATCTTCTTCTACCAGTGTCGAACCGGAAAAACAGCAATTTTCAGGGTGCGGATAGATAGCATAAGGGAGGTCCCGCCAGTGGATCAGATCCTCACTGATAGCGTGTCCCCAATGTTGACGCGGATCTTCAGGTGGATAGGCTTGATAAAACAAGTGCCACCGATCTTGCCAGAAACAGAGTCCATTGGGATCGTTAAGGGTGTGCTCAGGATTGATGTAGTGATAGATAGGACGGTGGGGGTCACCTTCGTAGGATCGACGGTACTCGATCAGACGCTGCATCAGCGGGTTGGTCTTTAGCTGGGCTTCCTGTTCTTCCAGCGTCTCAGCAAATGTATACTTTGGAACGCGTGATGTTCGATCCGGTTGTGTCTCTACGGCCATTATATCTCTCCTCGTAATTTTCAAGTAAAGGTCAGACTTTTGTCTAACCGGTATACCATAAAACACTTATCGCAAAATGTCAACCGGCCAGCCAAGTGGCACACAGTTATAAACCAAAAAGCTTTTGAGCATTCTGGTTGTAGATTTGCCGTCGTTCACCGGCCGTAATTCGCATCTGATCGACCAGTTGAGTGAAGACAGTGGGTTTGACCCAGGGATCATCGGAGGCGAATAGAAGCCGATCACCGCCGATAAAACGGTGGGCAAAAGCAATGCTTTCAACTGAAGGCGAAACCAGATCGAAGTAGACGTTCTGCCGGAGGTAGGCGCTGACCGGCTGGTTGATACGATCGGTGGCCCGACCCATGATTTCTGTTTGGTGATCGATGCGTCCCATCATATAGGGTAAAACGCCACCGGCATGAGGTAGAACAACTTTCAACCTGGGATGCCGTTCAAAAATACCGCTTAGAATTAGACGTAACAGTCCAAAACTGGTATCGATCTGGAAGCCAATCATGGGGATCATGGAAAAGTCCTGGATCGCTTCTCCCCACGTGGGGACGGTCGGGTGGAAAATAATCGGTAGATTACAGGCTTCAAGGTGGGCGTAAACCGGCTCGAACTGAGGAGATTCCAGCTTTTGACCGGCAATATGAGGGTAGAGCATCACCCCGCTAAACCCCAACTTGGCGATACGGTCAATTTCCTCGATGGCTGCCGCGGGTAGATTCCAAGGCAGGCTAGCGAATCCGGCGAAACGATCCGGTTTATCCTGAATCAGGTTGGCAATATAGTCGTTTATGACCCGGGCACCAGCAACCGATAATCGGTCTGGTAAGAGGCATGGATTCGGGATGTTGACGCTGACAATGGCCAGATCCACGTTAGCTTCGTCCATCGATTTCAACTTGGCTACCGGGTCATAAACACTTAAATCCAAACGAAAAGACTGCCAACCACTGTAGGAGACCCGGTAGACCCGATCGTCAATATGTTCGGTGCAGGGCGGGATAAAGGTGTCATCGTCCGGTTTCAAAAAGCTGTTGGCCTGCATCAGGATATCGACATATTCCAGCGGGAAAATATGACTTTGACAATCAATCTTCATCATTTTCAGCTCACCCATTACTCTTTTTCAGCGTAACGACCCATCCTTTCGTCTCCGCCGGTTTGTATTTTCGCTCCGCCGACTCATAACCTCTCAGGTATTTAGAGGTGTGCCAGAGGCTGAGCCGTTGCCCGCCAGGTAACCAATCGATTGAGGTCAAACGAATATCGGTTCTTGCCACTTGCAGCCTGGAGCCGGTTTCCAGGTCGTAAACCCAGACCATCCATTGAACCCCCATGCAGTCGGCACGTTCCATAAATGCCACCCGGCGACCTATTGGAGACCAGGTTGGCGCGGTATGTTTTAAGATCTGCGTGTCCAGCAATTGTTCGAAGTTGGTGATGTGCAGCCGCTTATCCAGTACCGGATCAAGCTTGTTACTTCCAACCTGGACATGAGCCAAATAGGTGCCGTCCGCAGACCAGGCTAAATTCCTGATCCGGCGGTACTGAGTGGGAATCGACAGGACTTTTTGCCCATTTATCGTATAAATCTCTACCTGGGCTTGTCCAGAGGAAAAGTGCTGTCCGCCGATACCGAGTGCAATCTGTTGACCGTTGGGAGACCAGGCAGGTGGATCCAGATAGACAAAAGAGCCAACCTTTCCCTCAATCGGAATACGGGCGAGGACTGTCAGGCCACCTCCATCGACGTTAACCCGATACAGAATATCTTCTCCATCTTTCCACTGGCGAAAAACGATCTGGTTGGCAACGGGAGAACAGGCAGGCGCATCCCCTTCGGCCACTTTTATCAAAGCTTTTGTCTTCGGATTCATGGCCCATACATAGCTCTTCTCACCTTCGTAAGCCTCGAACACGATCAGATTGCTATCCAGCGACCAGGAGAGGTTAGGATTATAGAAGTTCCCTTTGCACTGCTTGCGAAATCGCTTGCCTTTGGCATCGGTCGTCCATAGCTCGCTAGCTCGCCAGTATTGACCCGACAGGTCGGTTCGGCGCAAAAAAGCAATTGACTTGCCATCAGGTGACCTGTGGGGTACCTCAGCCCCATTAATCAACGAAATAGGCTCGATCTGCTGACAGATGTCCCGATTGAATTGGACTTCGCCCTTCTCGAAAAATTGCCCTATCGCACTGGATTCAATCCATCCTCGACGGCCGTTTGGCAACTCGATTTGTCGAAAACATCGATGGTCTCCAGGGAGCGGTTGACTTTTGCTGGCTGGACGATTTTCCCCGCTCGAAATTAGCACTGCCATACCGGCATTCAATTTGACTAGGATGGATTGATCGGTTCGGTCTGCAGGTTGAGGAGGTTTCTCGTAAACGGGTACCCGATCTCTAACAACGATCCATGTAGGTGGCTGAACCTTTTTCAACGGTTTCAACTTTGGGGAGGATACTACCCCGAACGCATAAACATAGCCGTCGTAAGAAGCTGCGTAGAGCATCCCGTCCGCTATCGCTGGAGTGCCATCGATATAACCTGCTGTCTCATGAGTCCAGACAACTTCCTCCGATTCACTGTCAAAGGCATACAGATGTTTGTCACGAGCTCCGATGTAGACAGTTCCATTGGCAACGACGGGATAACTGTGTGTGAAGGGCACTTTTTTTCGCCATCGATCGGCCTGGTGCAACGGCTGTCTTGGTGTTAATTTCCCATTATAACAAGCAAAGTCGATGTCGTTAATCTGGATCTGTCGAGTGGTTTTCTGGACCAATTGACCATCGGAAGCTCGTAACACGTAGATCGTATCGCTATAAGCACCTGCGTAGATCGTGCCGTTGGAGACAAGCAGGGGGCAGTTGACCCAGGTTTGGACTTTGGTCCGCCAGACTTCCTGACCTGTCTCTGCCTGTAAAGCGTAAATATGGTTATCGGTGGCACTGAAAAAGACCAATCCATTCCAGACTACTGCAGAAAAACGAATCGCACCTGCGGCGTCAAAAGTCCACTTTACCCCCCAGGACTTTGCCTCTAAGGCATAAAAAATGTGATCGGTGGAGCCAATGTAGACTATATCATTGGCTACTACCGGGCTGGCTTGCACCTGTCCACCTGTTTTGAACCGCCATTTTAATTCGAGCGGTGGTTTCAGCACCGTTTCAGAACTGCGACCCGACTGTTGCAGGTCGTGCATGAACATGTACCAATCTTGTAGCCGAGGTGGCATAACTTCAATCGGTGTCTGATCAGTTGGTACCGCAGACGCTTGCTCCACTGGTGCGTCATCTTTCGACTGGCAGGAGACTAAGCCCAATAGACCAATCAGGCATTGGCAGAGAAAGACGGCTGAGGCCGGACTAAAACGGATCAGCAGAGCTGTTCTATACCTAACCGGCAAGACGAGCCTTACTAAGGAATAACAGTTTGATGGACAGATCTAAATCTGGATGGCTTGGCATGCGGTTTAATCTTCAACCTAGCGGGATTTAATGGTAAGATAGAAAGTCTTGAGTGTGTTGTCATTCTCAAATAGCATAGAATAATGCCAAATTATGCTCGGAAAATCAACCTTTAAATAATGCTTTCAAATAAAATAGAAATTAGACGCTTAAACATTGAAAGGTTTATTTGGGCTGTTGGCTTCTTACATGTTCCCAGTTAAAAAATATGATTGATACTAGTCGATTTTCTCAGGAAACCCAAGTGCTTTAACCTTGGGAANCTTACAAGAACTATAAGGAGAAACTGATGTTTCAAAACCTGTATTTCAATTCATTCGCCATCTTGTCGATATTTTGCTTTTTAATCGGCCAAGTTAAAGCTATAGACATTGTTCTTTTAGAGGAAGACTTCCAGAAGATTGCTTTAAAGGACTCGCTAAGAGAGGGCCTAAAGCAAAAGAAATGCTGGACCAATGAGCCTCCGAAAGGGTGGACTATCGAGAATAAAATGCCCGGTCTGAAAGATGAATTTGTAGGTATGCCTGAATGGAAAGCCTGGGCTTTTGCTGTTGTGAGATGCAGACTGCTGTAAATCAAGACAGGCATAGGTTTGTCGATAAGCTGGCAAAAGGGAAGAATGACGTCATTGCCATTGCGGATCCAGATGAATGGGATAATTTCGGTGATCCTGACGCTAAAGGAAATTACAACACTTGGCTCTCAACACCGGAAATAAACCTTAAAGGAATAGAAGCGAATTCAATCACGCTGACTTAATATTTCTAGTTGTCGTCCCGAAGGGCCCCAGAAAGCCAGGGTCCAAGTCGCCTTTGACGGGAAAAAACGACCGATTTATTAACCTACTATTTCCGCCGGAAACCAGACCGAAGGTACTGATCAAAAAGGGAAAAAAGATAAAAAGAACAAATTCGATCTGATCAATGAAGAAGTCGAGTTATCTATCCCAAATCAAGTGGGATCAAACAATGNTTGTTACCTGGAATATGTTTGAAGCTGTAAAAAATTGGTGGTAGGCCATAGACAACATCAAGATTACGACAGATGCATATGCTGTAGATCCAAAAGATGCTTTCACCACAACCTGAGGGCGAATTAAGCAGCGNCATACCGCTGAATAGCTNGGGATGTTTATCGTCTTAACATCAATAAGGGGCTGACTTTTCAGCGGCTCTTTTATAATCCTCTCTCGACGAAAACTAACTCNTACTCCATTTACCAGTTCGCTATCTCTCATCTCTAATCTCCACCTACATACACCTTATTCTCTCTATCTAGAAAAAGATGTATTAGATATCTGAAATATTTGCATCGTGATTTACCAACGGGATTGAAAAATCGTCGCAGATCCGCTAGAATGTAATAATATCTTACTAAAGGATAATATCTATGGATCAACTCAGGCAGTCGGTTTCAACCGAGATTCAGAGCGGACGAATTGGTGATCCTGTTTTTCTGCGATGTTTTTATCAGATCTCCAAAAGCAATCTACTCGAGGATGCAGTCGCAACAGTAATCAACCTAGCCGATAGTTGGATCACCTCCCAAATTGAGTACACCCAGACCCAGCAAGATGATTGTCAAATTACAACCTTGTTGCGGTTTGCCGATGGTGAATCGGCCTTACTATGCGTCAACCAACTTGACCAAGAATCGATGATTGACTTTCACCTGATCGGTAGTCGGGGAACAATCTACTATCAGGCCAGAATTCCTTTGGAGGACGCCGATGTCAAATAAGAGCTATGGGGTATTATTGGTCGGCGGATACCGTTCTCACCAGGAAAACTATGCTTTCCAATTTCTGTCAGATCCTCGTTGTCGTCTAGTGGCTTCGGCAGACGATGCTAATGCGCCTGCTGAACGGGTTGAATTGAATCAGCGACTGGCAAAACAATTAGATTTACCTTATCAAGATCTGGAGACAGCGCTTCAGCGAACCGATGTCGATCTGGTTTCTTTGTGTCCTGAGGCCGAACGACGGGCGGAGATCGCAGTGAAATGTGCCAAAGCAGGCAAGCATCTCTACCTGGACAAGCCATTAGCCCCCAATCCGCGGCATGCTCGGCAAATTGTAGACGTAGTGCAAGAAACAGGTGTTAAAAATCAGATGTTTAGCAATGTCTATTGCGGATGGGCACAACAGGCCAAACAGACACTCAATAGCGGACAAGTTGGTGATCTGCGTGCCATTCATTGCGATATTACATTCGCTAAAGGGCATCCCGGTTCAGCCCCCAAAGGGAAACGAAACGAACCCGGTGAACGACCCCGGTATACTTTTGTCGAAGCCAAACCCGAATTGTTCGATATCGGTGTCTACGCAGTGTCGATCATCAACTGGCTGACACAGAAACGGGTTAAAAGCCTCGTTGCTACCACCAGCAACTACTTTTTCAAAGAACATGTAGCTTGTGGTGTCGAAGATTTTGGCACTATTGTCATGAAGCTAGAAGATGAGACAACTGCCAGTGTCAGTTGTGGGCGCTTTGGTTGGACCAGCCACCCACTAAGTGGCATTCAGAAGTTGAGACTGGTTGGAACCGAAAGGTCAATCTGCTTTGATGCCCATCAACCTCGATTAGAAATCTACACTGCTGAACCGGCTTTCCAGCCCCCCGTCCCGCATCCATTAGATCCGATGGGCATGTGGGGGGGTACGACTGTGGATGCCATTCCCAAGAAGACGTGGAAAACAGTCGGTGGAACCGATTGGATTAAACGGGAGTTTCAAGCCTTTGTGGATGCGATCGAAAATGATACGCCAACCGAAATGACGGCTGAATTAGCTGCACATTCGGTAGAGATTATTATGGCTGCTTATAGATCTGCAGCCACCGGTCGAATGGTCGAACTAGATTGACCATCTGTCTAATTTTCTAGTTTGTGCTGACGGTTCATGCGGAGATACTTCTACCGCCTCTACAAGGAACTCAAGTACTGCCTACGCCAACCGGAGATTTCGCTTTCCTACTTCCTCAACTTAAGTCATAAAAATCGTTTTTGGTTTCGGCATCCACAACGTCGGCTCCAGACCGTCGGTATTACAGGCACAAATGGCAAGACTACAGTGACTCGTTTTTTGTCTTCGATTCTCAAGCAAGCGGGACACCGGGTTGGCCAACTCGGAACTCATACCCACTATATTGGTGATAACCCCGTATCCGCTCAGCTAACCACGCCGGATGCGGTTACGCTGCACCATTTGTTATCGGAGATGGTAGTAGAGAATGTGACCCATCTGGTTATGGAGGCCTCTTCTCATGGGTTAGTCCAAGACCGACTCCGGGATCTAACTTTTCAAGCTACCGTCTTTACCAATTTAAGTCACGATCATCTTGACTATCATGGTACGATGGACAGTTACCTGTCAGCCAAAATGCACCTGTTTCAAAAGGTTCGACCAGATGGACTGATACTGATCAACGCTGACGATCAACAGTCAGAGTTGGTAATATCGAATGTCCGTCAGTTAAGCAACAGGCAGATACGGACCTTTGGTCTTAACCAATCGGCTGATCTTCAAGCTAGCCAGATCCGCACCAAAGCCAGCGGCACCCACTTTCACGCTTCCACGCCAGGTGAAACTTTTGAGGTCGAAATCCAACTCCCAGGCGACCATAACGTCTCTAATGCTTTGGCTGCAATTGGTGTAGCCCAGTTCTTTCAGGTTCCTCTGACCCAGATCCAAAATGGATTACGGCAAACCGTTGTGCCGGGACGGTTTGAATGGGTAACTAGAGGAAAGATCCAGGTGGTAGTCGATTTTGCGCACTCACCGCAGGCGTTGAAAACCCTACTTCAGACCGCACGACAACTGACCGATAATCGACTTATCTGTGTGGTCAGTTGTAACGGCAACCGGGATCGAGAAAAACGCCCCCTGATGGGACAGATTGCAACTGGCTTATCCGACCTAACAATTATGACCAGTGGAAGTCCTAGATCTGAAGATCCAGGGCAGATTTTAGCTGAAATGGAATCTTGTCAAGACCCAAAGCAACAGTATCAAGTTATTATGGATCGGCGACAAGCAATTGAGAACGCCTTGCAAACGGCAGCTGACGGGGATTTTGTCATTATCGCAGGACGAGGGTGCGAAGCATGGATTGAATTCGGATCAGAACAGATTCCGTTTGATGATCGGGAGGTTGTGCGGTCAATATTGAAATGTTAGATGGATTTTACTCGCCTAACTTTGTTCTCAACTGGGATTGTCTGTAGATTGGCCAGGAAATCCGGCAATACACGACGAGGAATGCTGAAAATCAAGCAATCGCCTGTTGAGCTGAAAACGATTGATTATTTCAGTACTCGTTCCTGATCGAGTCTAGGGTCCAGTGTTAGTTTCCTTCCTTTCATCGACTAAGCGAATTTACAGAGCTGAAATATACGCTCAACGGTAAAATGAATAAACCGTAATATTCCAGAAAAGTCGAACCAACACCTAAGCACCACCGATGATAAATTCTCCGAGCAGAAGTCCTAAAAAAAGTGGCAGTATTTTGTGGTAGAGCCGAATACCGCCAATTCTCAGTAAGATGACCTTAATCGCCCAACTGACAAAGATGGAAAACCATAACCATCCGAATGCCCATATACTACTACCAACGGCGTCACCGGCCGGATGTAGCGGCCAAAAGACAAACCTCGTTCGCATCCACCAGATGAATCCTGTAAACAGAAACCCAAAGCAGATAAAAATCACAGAAGGAAAATCGGTTTCTTTGGGAAAATAGAGCCAGGTCCGAAGTAGATTATATCCACCGCTACCGAGCCCGGGATTGGCCCCTATTCTGTAGGATGCCACTAGATAAGCCCAAAAAGAGGCGAGAATGCCGATCACAACGGCTAACATCATGGCCAGAACAAAAATGGAACCGAACACATTTTTGCTGTATTTGATAGTTTGAATCCTTCCAACGTATGTGGCATTGGATGGGCGCGACCCCCTCGGTTGAACGTGTAATAAAGTGACATCATTGTTAGACTGGGAGAGGAAATCCGGCGACTTCCAAGCACGCTGATCAGGAATTGACGTGGGCGGATCACGAACATTTCATACGTTGGTGGTCCCACTTCAGCACGAATACGGGTAATACTTAAGGCAAGAAGATAATAGATTAGAAAGTAGAAGCCTGCTGTCCAAAGTGCCATTCCACCTTTGTATAAGAACACTCCCAGCAAAATAGCCCAGCGATCAAACCGAGAACTACCCATCGATATCCGATCCTGTCGCTTGACTGACCAGATTGGTCTGGTAAAATATCGCCCCCTCGGTTAAACTGAAAAGCACTTTTAGAATCGCGTAAAGTGTCGACGTCCGCTATAGAGCCGCAAAGCACGCAACCGCCAGATAAGCTCCGAGACCTTGTGGCCAGCATAAGGGAAGCCCGGCAAATTTTGCAACCCCATCGCATTTCCGGGGATCCGCTCTCCTTTCCAGAAAAGGTAGAAAAACCAGAGTGAAAAGGACATCTCTAATAACATCAGAAATCCAAGTCCAACCCCAAAAGGAAGAATATAGAGCGGAGTCCATCCCATTGCGTTCCACGGTTTTTCGGCAAACTA
This sequence comes from Candidatus Poribacteria bacterium, assembly GCA_002699335.1. The sequence continues at coordinate 47,365 of PACG01000131.1, read as the reverse complement.
GTGGCTTATCCCTTTACATGGCGAACTGGAATCTCCGGGAAGGCCGGAAAAAACATGCATTCCATTGATGAAATCAATACCGCCGGCGATGGCAAAGCCGAGCCACATCATCCTGGATCGAAAAAGCCAGCCTCAGGACGTACCATTTCCAACGGTAACTTTACGATGGGATAGCTCAACCGCTCTCGTTCGATCCACTGTTTTCTGAGCGATAGATCTAAGCAAACCATGACCCAGATAAGCGTTGTCAAAAGCAGTGTCCACCAGACGATCGGACGTAGCCAATCGTTAAAATATGTTCGATCATAAAATATCGTTTCACCAACATAGAAATGTTCCAGACTTGAAAGATTGCGGGAAGTTAACCAGGGAGGTAGATATCGCCAGAATATCTGTTCCCACTCATTTTCAGGCGTGGCAAACCAGAAACCGTTCGGGATTGTCGGTACCATGTCTGCATCATGTCGTGACCAGCGATGGCCGAAGCAACTGATAGCATGACATAGATGATCAATAGTTCTCCCCTTCATGGCAAAACGCGACCAAATTCGCTGTAGCAGGAAGTTGAAACCCACCAACACGGCTATAGTGATACCGCGTTGTAGATCAGGGATATGTTGGTCGGCAAGGTACTCCATACTTAAGATGGTTAGCCATGATAAAGTAGACATTTACCGGTATCAGTGTTAAGCCGATAATGATTGCTCGAAACGTTACAGCTGCATCTGGAGTTTGATGATTCTGCGTGTCTCTAGCCATAGGCACGGTTCTGTTATAGACGCTTAGCGATGAGTTTGACAGTTTTCATTTCATGCTGAGAAGTAAAGGGTTCGGAAAGCAAATGCCAATTCTAATATCATATTTGAACGTATCAAATTATCCAACCGAGAAAAAACTGCGTGTAAACAAATCAGGAGGATAAATCGAAATATTTATCTATCGGGAAGCAGGTCGACCAACTGGTAAGACTGACCATTAAAAGAATAAAAACAGGTGGCTATTCATCACGCTAGAGGAGTAAATGATGAAACGATCAGGAAATAGGTTATCTAATCAGGTAGCCATTGTCACTGGGGCAGGTCAGGGAATGGGGGCAGCAATGGCCAAACTGATTGCCGAGGAAGGCGGGCAAGTCGTTGTTAGCGATATCAATCAAGAGAAAGCCTCAGTCATTGCTGATGAGATTAGCGAAACGGAAACTCAGGCTCTGGCTATCCGAGCGGATGTCACCAGAGAAAAAGACGTTCAGGCGATGGTTGAGACAACGATCGAACATTATGGAACGATCAGCATTCTGGTCAATAATGCCGGAATTCTTTATCCTACACGAATTGAGCAGATAACACGAGCAGAATGGGATCGGGTACTTGAAGTCAATTTAACCGGCACCTTTCTCTGTTCCCAGGCGGTACTGAAAACCATGAAGAAAAACAGGTATGGACGCATTGTCAATATGTCCTCGTCGGCTGGTAGAAGCGTCAGTACCCTCGGCGGGGCTCATTATACGGCGGCCAAGGCAGGTGTGTTGGGTCTTAGCCGGGCGTTAGCTAAAGAGGTGGCCCCCTTTGGTATTACCGTTAACGCAATCTGTCCGGGACTGATCGACACAGAGATGGTACAGGCTGAGTGTACGCCTGAGCGGATTAGCGCCTATGAAGCCAGTTTCCCCATCCCTCGGTTGGGTCGCCCCGATGAAGTCGCTCAACTGATGCTCTTTCTAGCAACTGATTCGGCCTATATTACAGGCGCATCTATCGATATAAACGGTGGAGATCTGATGATATGAGAAAAATGAAGGCGCTTGTTAAGATGTTAAGAAAAATGCCGAACCCGGTTTGTAGCACCTCCATCTATGGAACAGGCCTCCATATCTATAACGGGATCGGTGGGTACAGAAACCATTCCAATTCCTTTGGTTATCGGCCATGAATTTGTTGGTCTCGTAGAAAAGGTTGGTAGCAACGTCCACGATATCAGCACAGGTGGCGTGGTAAGTGGCGAAGGAGATCTTGTCTGTGGCCGCTGTCGAAACCGTCTTGCTGGGCGCCGATACCCGTGCATGAAGACGAGTGATGTTGGCATAAACCGGGATGGTGCGTTTACCGGATATTTGTCTATTCCTGTAACCAATGTATGGTACTTCGCCCCCAATATCTCTACCGATATTCTGTCGTGTTTTGACCTGCTTGGCAATATAGTGCATACCACGCTGTCCTTTGACGTTCTTGGTAAGGTTTTCCGATCCGGCAAATCAGGAAAGGCTATTCTTGACTGGGCTAATTGATCAAATATCTTTTGGCGGATATTTTTCGCTAATGGCTCCAGCCAAATATTTCTCAAGTGGAGATGAGACAGAGGAAAATATGAAATGATTGAAACAATGAAATCTCACCTGAATCAGCAACTGCAGGAAATTGAGGAAAGTGGTCTCTACAAAAACGAGCGAATCATCACCAGTCCGCAACGAGCAATGATTGATGTTAAAAGCGGACAGACGGTGCTGAATATGTGTGCCAACAACTATCTCGGCTTAGCCAATCATCCGCAAATCGTTGCTGCCGCTGGGGCCGGTATGGATCAATGGGGATACGGTCTCTCCTCTGTTCGGTTCATCTGTGGCACCCAGGAAATCCACCGAACGCTGGAGCGCGAGATCTCTGAATTTCTCGGGACCGATGATACAATCCTTTATACCTCCTGTTTCGATGCCAACGGTGGTCTGTTTGAAACGCTGCTGACAGAAGAGGACGCGGTAATCAGTGATGAACTAAACCATGCCAGCATTATCGACGGAATACGGTTATGCAAGGCCGAAAGGTTGCGTTTTAGCAATGGTAATATGAACGATCTGGAAGCCAAACTCAAAGTATCACAACAGGCTAGATTTCGTTTAATTGCCACCGATGGTGTCTTCTCCATGGCCGGAACCGTTGCCAATTTACAGGCGATCTGTGATCTGGCTGACAGATACGATGCTTTAGTGATGATCGATGATTCTCATGCTACCGGATTTTTTGGTAAGCGGGGGAAGGGTACCCACGAATACTGCGGTGCCCTTGGTCGCGTGGACATTATTACCAGCACCTTGGGAAAGGCTCTCGGTGGCGCCAGTGGTGGATTCACAAGCGGACGACAAGAGATCATTGATTTCCTGCGCCAGCGTTCACGTCCTTATCTTTTTTCCAATTCTCTGGCACCTGTCATTGTCTGTGCCTCTTTAAAGGCGCTGGAGATGATCTCGTCCTCCACCGCCTTGCGGGACAAACTGGAGTCAAACACCCATTACTTTAGAAAAGAGATGGTAAATCAGGGATTCGAAGTTCCGGTCGGTGATCATCCGATTGTACCAATTATGCTCGGTGATGCCGCATTATCGCAAAAGGTAGCCCACAGACTCCTTGCAAAAGGGGTCTACGTTATTGGATTTTTTTATCCCGTGGTTCCCAGAGGAACGGCTAGAATCCGAACTCAAATTTCTGCTGCCCATACACGAGAAGACTTAGATCTTGCCGTTAGAGCGTTCGCCGAAGTAAAAGCAGAATTTGAAATATAGGATATCGACAGATAAAGGATCCACTTAAATAAATCGATTTACCAGAGTACGTTCAACGCGGTATTGAACACATCTACAACAGCGTAGATAGGGAACGGGATTGTCGTCCCTATTTTCCTTTAACCTGACCAGTCCGCCTATTTGGGCACAGCATGAAGGATGCGATACCCCTCATAACTGTCGGGTGTTTCCTTCATGCGCTGAATCTGTGTCGCGACATTGCCGCCGGATTGCTGGACGATCCCCAACTGCTGCATGGGTTACGTCAACAGCTGTTTCGAAGTTGCGGGTGGGGTGATGGTTTCGCATGGGATGACATGGGGTATTCTCCCAATCCGCCGTTGGCATTTATGCATCACCAGAAAGAAGCACTGTTGGGATTGATGGCCGTATGGCAAATCTTCGAAGGCGATCAAACGGCCAAAAACTATGCTTGAGACACTGGTAATGGCAATGGAAGCAGCGACCAGAGAAAACGGTACCTTTCCACAAGCCTGTCTCGGTCCAGATGGGTGGCAAAAGGAAAATCTGGCACCAACCACCTCCGGTCGAGTAATCAGTGCACTTCTCGCNTGCAGTCGGTCCTTTGAGTTAAACTCCACGCTTACTTGGGACGAAGAGGTGCTTTCGATGATTCCCCTTCGAGTCTTGGTCGCGACATGTCAATGGGTTGGAACCAAGGGGCGCCTGCCTTGAAGGTTGCACATCGTTTTGCACAACAGATTCTCGGTGACTGCTTTGGAGAAGATCGTCAACTGATGACAGCGGCCGGAACCCATATCCACTCCATTACAGGTANGGTATCTTCACTGGTTGAACTCGGTCTGCTGCTCGATCAAAAAGAGTTTATCGATCGAGCCAAGCTTATTTTCGATGTGGGGCCTCTACCATATCGGACACAAACCGGTTGGGTCAAGGAGAGCCTNAATGCTAAACCCGGTCGTGGGTGAAGCCAACTGCATGTCGGATCTGATTGAAGCAGCTTGTCTCCTCGGTACCGCTGGATACACTTCCTATTTTGAAGATGCCGAATGGATGCTCCGTAACCATCTGCTGGTTTCACAGATGGACGATCTCTCATGGGTAACNAAAAACGAGGAGATGACCAATACTGAGATTCATGCTTATGATAATTTGCGTCGGCGTGTCTCTGGAGCTTTTTGTTTCGGCGAACCCAACGGATTTCACTCCTACAATTCTGACCTGACTGGAGTTGGCGGCAGGGAGTCGCAGTTGCCTGACAACATATCGTTACCCATGATGGAGAAGGGAACGTACGCATCAATCTACTTCTATTCAGAGATCACCACGTGGTTCGCATCGGCAGCCAGATACCTCCATCCTCGACGCAACCCCCGGTTGGTGAGATTGGAGAACTGAATGGTCACCTCACAATTGAACCGAAACGAAACTTTGATCAACAAACTCTGGCTGTTCGCATTCCACCGTGGTGTGATGATCATTCAATAGTGGTTACCGCCAAAGGCGACCAGATTCTGGTGGTTGTTGGAAACGATTACCTGTGGCTGAATAATCTGCGCAGCGGGACGGGCATCCAGATCACTTTCCCTCAACCGCATTTTTTGACTCAGGAACGTGTGCTGGGATATGAAAAGCNTTATCACGTCCGATGGCTGGGCANCACCGTCGTGGNTATGTCTGGCGGTGGGCGGCGAATGGACCTATATCCAGAATTAGAGNATTAGAGTCTCCAAAATTGGATCCNGTATCATAAGGTAACAGGAACAGTATCCGTCCGACCTGTTTGACAGTGATCTCTGGTCGGCGACACCAGATCAAAGTTTGACGCCATGCCCCCGATAATTGCTCAGGTTGTCTATCCGATCTCGCACCTGTTCCGTCACTCGTTCAACGATCAATTGAACTGCCTGCTCACCGGCCTCAGGCGTAGCCTGGTGCGGTGGGCGGGTACCGCCAACACCGAGTAGGGGGGAATCCTGATCTGTCGGTAGGGCAGAGAGATCGACAAGGGTCTCGTCCTCCAGTGCCATCAGTAGGCTAGTCTCCCACCAAGCGGCGTGATCACCCGCTGCTGGAAACNGATCCTTTACCAACTCGTAACCAGTGAACACCCATGGAATTGCTGCATTTCTTCTGCTGCCCCATCTCTGTTGTTGGAAAAGTGACGAGGCTGCTCTAGCGTGATCAATCAGCGGATAATGACCGGCTACAATTACCAAAACCTCGAATCCGAGCGATTGTCCTTGATTTAGCATGTGTACCAGCAGTTCGATGTAGGCCATGTTCTGCTGATGCGGGCTACGCCGCATATAACCTTGCGCCAGGTTCTCCTCAGGAATCCCCATAATCTGGCAAATATCTTTTCGGTTNCCTAAATTGGCTTCAATTAAGGCCTCCTCACGGTTTTCACCAAACCATAGAGGTGGAAATACCAGGCCTCCGCCTGTTTCAGCGCAACGAATCGCTAGGGCGTGCGCTTTTAGAGTATCCAAACCAACAGGGTTGTGTAGTCCATGCCATTCAATAGTTCCGATCGGTAGATAAAGTGCTGGGAAGTCCTCCCTAGTTTGTCGAATTTGTGTTGGACGTAGTCTCTCATATCTCACTTCACGATTCATTTTTTTCTCCTTGCTATAGTTGGAATGAATAGTTATCATCTAACATGATAAAAAANGAAAATAATAAATTTGGCAAAATACAATAGAATAGAGGTTTACGATGAGAAAAGTTGTAATTGTCAAGGCTGTTCGGACAGCGATCGGTAGCTTTGGCGGAACACTAAAAGATTTTTCGGCCAGTCAATTAGCATCAACTCTGATTCGGCATCTGGTTCAATCGACAGAAATGGATCCCAACTTAGTCAGCGAAGTAATTCTTGGTCAGGTTTACAGTGCGGGTTGTGGTATGAACCCGGCCCGGATTGCTGCTGTTAGCGCCGACCTCCCACATCATATCCCTGCCACGACCGTCAATCAGGTTTGTGGCTCCGGCTTGAAGACAATTGTTAATGCGACCGAAAGTATTATGCTGGACGAGTCTAAAGTCATCCTCGCCGGCGGAATGGAGAGTATGAGCCAGGCACCATTCATTGTTCAGGGCACTCGCTGGGGGCACAAGTTAGGGCACCTGGAGATGATCGATGTGATTCTGCAGGATGGCTTGATAGATGCGTTTCATCATTNCCACATGGGAGTTACGGCAGAAAATGTAGCCCAAAAGTATAACATTTCACGTCGTGATCAAGATCTATTTGCTTGTCAGAGTCAGCAGAAATACCAACGTGCGGTTTCCCAATCTGCCTTTCAAGACGAAATTGTTCCCCTTCCAGTCGCTTCCAATACCACTTCTATAAACAAACTGCGAGAAAGCGNTGGCCGTGAAGAGGTATTTGACCAAGACGAACACCCAAGACCCGATGTCACCATTGAATCGCTATCCAGACTCAAACCCAGTTTTCAACAAAACGGTACTGTTACACCGGGTAATGCCTCTGGCCTAAATGATGGTGCTTCAATGGTACTGATGATGACAGAACAACAGGCCAGGACACTTGGCTTAGAGATCATGGCCTACGTCAAAGGCTATGCCAATATCGGGCTGGATCCGCAATATATGGGCGTCGGTCCACTGTACGCNGTCCAGAGTCTACTAGCCCAGGCCAAGTTAAATCTAAACCAAATTGACTTATTCGAGTTAAACGAAGCCTTTGCNGCTCAATCGCTAGCCGTCATTAATGAACTGGGGGCGGATCCGGAAAAGGTCAACCTAAATGGTGGCGCAATTGCATTGGGCCACCCACTAGCCGCTAGTGGAACGAGAATTACAACTACCCTCTTACATCTCATGCGAAAGCGAGACTTACGGTATGGCATAGCCTCGCTCTGTGTTGGTGGTGGAATAGGTATCGCCATCTTGTTTGAGAGACGGTAACCCTCGATCAAGCCGAGGACACGCTTTAGTCAATGATCAGTTGTTGATTGTTCACTGTTGCAGTCAGTCGGAAGTTGTACGACTACCGTTGTTCCAATCTGAGGGCGAGACACAAGTTCTAACGTTCCACCGTGATTTTCAATAATCTTTTTTGCTGTCCAGAGACCTAACCCTGTACCGTTTTGCTTTCGGGTTACGAAGGGCCGACTCATTACCTGTTTTACTAGATCTTCAGCCATTCCCTGACCTTTATCCCGAATTTCGATCTGGATTAAATTTGAGCCTTGCTTCAACTTCACCTTTGACTCCGATTGGGGAACAGCGTCTAATTCAATCGCTAATTCGGCTAACGAATTCTGAACCTGCTCCTTCGAGTCTTGGTTGCGATATGTCGAAGGGTTGGGGCCAAGGGACATCGACTGAAAGCCATTGGTCAGTAAATTGACTAATGCTAGTCTAAGCTGACCGGCATCAGCTAAGATTTCCGGCACGTTTGCGATCTCGGTATTAAACGGTAGATCTGGAAACAGTTTTCTGGTTTCGGCAATTGCTTCCTGTAAAATAACCGCCATCTGACAAGAGCTCAGATTTNGTTGNCCAATATGTGCATTGCGGATCTTCTGTACGATATTTTCGATACGGTACACCTGCTGACTCATATCTTCCAGGGCAAATCTCACATCCTGGTGATGAGTTGCGGATAAATTCGATTTTAGTAGATCCATGTTGGCATCCAGCAAACCGAGTGGATTCTTGATCGAGTGGGCCAGTGCGCTGGCTGCCGTGGAAATCAACTCGGATTGGACCTGATTCTCCTGCGATCGCAATTGCGATTGGTGCAGGTAGGCGTTATCTATCGCCATCGTAATCGCCCCTCGAAGACGAAGAATCAGGTCAATCTGCCGTGGTTCTAACCACCCCTCACTAAAATTGAGAGTCCCAACCAACATTTCAGATTGTTGTGCTAGTCTATGGTGCAATGTGATATGTACCTGAGGCTCAAACATTTGCTTGTGGATTAATGGGAGACAAAGTTGAATTGAGGTTTGATTAAAATAGTCCTCGGCAGCAGCGATAATTTGGCGGTCTTCAGTTTGCTGAACAACATCAGCTAGTGATAAGATTGCCGACTCTGACAAAGTAGGACTGTGTTTGGTTGGCCCGATACGGGAGATTAGCCAGCGCAGAAACGGATCTTGCTCGGAGATTACTGTCGAACTAGAGCCAACTTTACCCTCGATCTNGATCAGGGGTTGATTTGAGATGGANGTAAAGTTACCCTCGACATTGCGAACCANCAGTAAAACTTTTGGCAGACGAAGCAGATCTTGAATCGTAGTTTCGNCCTGNGAGNCCAACTGTGGCAAGCTTTGAAGCGAACCTGCACTGGCTATTAAAGCTTCAATTCCAACCTGCGTACGGTGATAGTCCTGGTGAAATAGCCTGTCGATCAATGGTTGTACACGCCGGACATAAAAGAAAAGGGGAAAAAAGAGAGTGGTGACAGAGAGTGATAAATGAAGATGCCCCAACTGACTTAGCCAACTGCGAGTTAGAAAAATTAGCAGATAAATCGGAATTAGAATTAAGGAGGTGACTAAAAGCCAAGACAAGGTGTAGTGAATTGCCGTTCGGATACCCATAGCACGATGTCTGATAATAGCGTAAGCCATACCCCCAAACCCGGTTAGCGGTGCCAATGTACCAACAAAAAAATAGTCGTAAGAGTGAAAAAAGGTTGGCAAGATCACGCTAAAAATGGTGGCGAGCACAAAGGTGATCCCTAGGCCGATAATGATGTATTTAAGTTGCAAGCGAATAGTTTTCGACTCTGATGACCACAGCCGTTGCAGCAAGATGGCCACTGCGTACAGGCCGGACAGGATCACATATCCTGAATATGTGTAGTGAATCCAACCGTATTCAATTCGGAGATGCCCTCCCGATAGCTCTGTTGAGCGAACGTCCCAGCTTGTAAAAGCCAGCGCTGAAAACGTCAGAGAAACTGCGAACATTAGCACAACTTTCCACCAGTGTAAAGAAGGATGTCGTGCGGGGAAAAACCAGGCGAAGCAGACAAAGGTTGCGATAAGATGGGACGTAAACAGTTTGCTTGTATTGCGAAAAACCAGAGCCTGGCCCAGGTTTTCGGCTTGCTCACCCATTGTGGTTCCGATGTCGAGCAAAATCCAGCCGGTAGTCAATAGACACATCAAGGTCAACAGTTGAGCTGGACGGTGACGAGGTCGTTTCACCAGAACAAATAGTCCTAGTGAAATTAACGTCGCAACAACGACAGTTTGAAGAGCGCCCTGGTAGCGAAGAGACATAATCGATATAGTCTGCACTTATAATGTGGTTGGTAGGCGGTTTTCGACCCCTAAATAGACGGGATTATTTAATTCGAACCTGGTGTCGAATCCTAGCTAGAGTTTTCGACCCAATCCCCTTGATTTTGGTTAAATCTTCGATGGTTTCAAAGTTCCCGTTCGTTTGACGAAAGGTAGTGATTCGCCGGGCCATTGCTGGTCCAATGCCGGGGAGCCGTTGTAATTCGACGAGAGGTAGGCATTAATGTTGATTTGTTCAGCTTGACCAAGATACATCGATGGTTGGAAACCGGTTTGAGCACCTGAATTGGTATTCTGCGTCCTAGGGAATTACGATCTGATCACCATGTATACAATTTGGGCTAAATTAAGACCGTTGAGGTTGGCCTGGTCAGTGAACCGACCAGCAGCAGAAACAAAATCGTTTAAGTCGGTTGGAAATGGAAGACGGTAGACATCAGGTCGCTTAACAACTCCGATAATATGAGCTGTGATCTGGCGATAGGATGATGCCAGTACTTGCATTTGCACTAGGTCTGACTGCTGTGTTATTGTGGGTTGGCCCACAATAAATCAGGCGGGCCAAAAATTAAGGTGGCGATGATTGTTGATCGATGAAACCGTTTCAGCATCCAGAACCCGCTTCCCAATAAGATCGCAATGATCAATAGAACGACGATGTTGCGATGGTGAACTTCTAACATTACAGTTACGCGAACCGTATGTTTAACATCGACCTAGCGGGTGCTTCTTTGTCCCAATCCTTCGACATGTCGCAACCGAGACTCGAAGGGCCTTTCGCTCATACCCGTCTGATGCCAGACAGGCCTAATTATAATTGGTGGAATTGAGGAGTACAATACACCTGAATCACAGGAGCTCTATGCCTAGCGTCGGTAGTTTCCTCTGATCTGCTGGTAGTAAAGCATCTCCCCAACTTGATCGGAGATCGGTGGTGTTGCTGACGAGCGTCGGCCGGTGCGATCTGTGTTATGAGCTTTTGCGGGGGCGGCCGGTAGTCGTTCCAAAACTGGCCAGAAAACGAAAATTTGTTCAACGTGCTGATCCCGAATGTCAAACTCAATACCACGTGTCCAGTACCAATGTTCCAGGTTATCCCGAATATCTTCCACCGGACCAAACTCTTCCTCAACACTAACCAGAGGACTATTGACACCGTTACCAGCTTCAGTTTCAGCCATATTGGGAGCTTGAATAAAAGCGGCGACAACCGTTTTTTCCTCCCCGTCAATAAAGCCGGAAACCCCTAGATCTGGCTTCCAGAAAGCGAAGAAGATCAGATCATCCACCTGCTCGAAAATACTGGGTTGTCCATAGATCTGCTGTGTTTTCTGAAAAGGGTCACCAAGCGCAATCGCGTCGGCTTTCTGGCCCGGTACAATCGTTGAGGCCCGTACAATTGTCACCATCTTTGAAGATTGTACTGGTGGGTTAATCTGATCCGAAACCGTCACTTGAATCGTTACTTGACCTAGTTCTGTTGGAACTTCCCAATCGATTTTGGCCTTGGAGGCTTCTGAAATTGTCTCGCCATCAACCGTCCAGGCATAAGTCAGTGGATCATTATCGGGATCTGTTGCAACGACGAATAACTTAATAACCTCCGTGGCGACGATATTTTGAGGGAGTACCAGATCTGTAATTTCAGGCGGAACATTAGGAGCTTTGACTTGAATCTGCTTGGTTCGAGCAATAGGCACAGAAACGCCGTCACTTATGTAGACTGTTACTGTAAAGGGGCCCGCCTTGTCAGGAGCCGTCCAGGAAACAGTTCGAGAAACTGCATTCTCCATCTGACCACCGGTCGCTGACCAGGCGTAGGTCAGTGAATCGCCTTCCAGATCGCGAGCGATGATGTGCAGGTCTACCTTAGCCCCAACCGAAACCTCAGTCGGCACAATAAACCGATCTATCACTGGTTGGTTATTGGTTTCTTCTTGACTACAACCAAGATAGAAACTCAGGCAATAGAGTAGCAATGCCAATAAACATTTGTTGAACCAGGGATAGTATCTATATAGTGAAAATATAATCCAACCGAAGGCTGGCCACCTTCTAGTCAGTGTACTCCGATATAATTGAGTTGAAGGTTGAGACCAAGTCGCTTCACTATCCACTATCGGGTATCCGTCTGTTTATGCTAAATCCAATTTTGAACCACTTTGGCAGCTAGCGCTAATGCTCGCCGCCGATGACTAATCCGATTTTTAACAGTCGCGCCTAATTGGGCAAAGGTTTGTTGATATCCATCCGGAACAAAGACGGGATCGTAACCAAAGCCTTGATCACCCTTTGGTTGATGAGCGATCTCCCCCTGGCAGACCCCCTCCACCACTTCGATTTTTCCCTCTTTGTCAGCCATGGCGATGGCACATTGAAAACGCGCTGTCCGTTGGGAATAGGGAATGTCTTTTAGTGCATGGAGCAACTTTTGATTCCGTACCTCATCAGTTGTATTCTCCCCTGCATATCGAGCTGAATGCACTCCAGGGGCTCCATCTAGGGCGTCGACCACTAACCCTGAATCATCAGCTAAGGCCAGTTGCTGAGTAGCTTTTGCCACGGACACCGCTTTAAGGATTGCATTGCCGGCAAAAGTTTGGCAGTCTTCAATCAGTTCCAAATCTGAAGATGCAGAGATGGCATCCATACCGGTCACTTCAAATTGGTGTCCCAAAATGCTTCGAATTTCCTCGATCTTTTTTGGGTTACGCGTCGCTAGAGTTAATTTCATCCAATTTGCCAATAATAAGCTGGTTTTGCAAACGAACTAGATCTTGAACGCCCTTTTCTCCGAGTTCTAATAGTTGGTCCAGTTCCTTTCTGGAAAATGGCTCTTCCTCCGCAGTACCTTGAACTTCCACAAATTTACCATTACCGGTCATTACGATATTCATATCGACGTCAGCAGTTGAATCTTCCTGATAACACAGGTCGAGCATTGACGCTCCATCGATAATACCAACACTGGTAGCCGCGATATTATCAATAAGGGGCAATTCTTTAATCCTCCTTCGGTCGAGTAACCACTGACAGGCGTCCCACAGGGCAATAAAGGCACCAGTAATAGATGCTGTCCGCGTACCTCCATCGGCCTGAATCACATCGCAATCGATCCAGATGGTCCTTTCACCAAGTAATCCGCGATCTGTAATCGCTCTTAGACTTCGACCAATCAATCGCTGAATCTCTTGTGTCCTGCCACCAACTCGACCCGTGGTGACTTCTCGTCGCATTCGCTCGGATGTTGAACGAGGAAGCATCGAATATTCAGCTGTCACCCAACCTTGATTTCGTATATTTTGCTCTTTCATAAAACGGGGTTGGCTATTTTCTATCGAGGCGGTGCAGATTACCTTAGTTTCACCAATAGTAATTAGAACAGATCCTTCTGGGTGGGTAATATAGTTGCGTTTAATACTTACCGGACGCATCTGATCCGGTTTTCTACCGTCAATTCGTGCCATGGTCAAGCTTGCCTACCAATGTACACCGTACACCGGTTCCTTTAGGGTTTTAACGTTTGTTAATTTGCTGTTGATTAATATAAAGGCCAGCGATTAGTAGTCAGTGTTTGGGGAAATGAATTAACTGACAACTGGTTATATCCTTTGCTCTGTTTGTATGGTCGATCAATTACTCAAGGAAAGTGGTGAAATTTTCGCTCAATAGGGCCGCAACGTCACGTTCGATCTCTAATCGGGTCAGTTCCCAACCTGAGTTAATCAGATCTTTATATTTCTCAGTTAAAACACTACTAATAATTTGCCGGGAATGGGCCCATTTGTAAATGAGTTGGTCCATAATTCGAGCGTCGGAGTGTTGGGGAATCGTGCTCAGACCGAGCAGTTCAAGCCGCTCCTGTGTTATTTCCTGAATGATGCTAGGATTATTGACAAACCACCAGCAGCCAAAGATCATCAAATTGGGAAACTTTCTGGCCAGGACACATAGCTCATGTTGATTTTCACGCGATAGTACAGTAGTTAGGAATTTATTATTCGGATTTTCCCTTAACAGGTTTTCCAAGCAGGTCAAATCCGCCTTGCCGACACCATCGCCAGCTAAGCGGAGTTGGGGGTTGACCGTACGCGTTACGCCAATCATCAGGGCCCACGGAAGGTTATATTGGCGAGAAATCGGCAAGATGCATTCTTGGATTATCTGACCTCTAATAGAGTCTTCTGGGTAACGGAAGGTAGGCGGTAAAGAGACCGCCATATATTTGGGGTGTATCCGCTCAATCCAATCTGACAAAAATTGGCATACTTGACGGCTTGTCTGTTTTGAAAGGCCCTGTCTATGTTCCGAATGGGTAAAAGCACCATCAGCATCATAACCCAATGTCTGGAGCGTTTCAATTCCCGTATTACCGTAGTCGTTTAACAGAGGATCAATCCGCAAAGCCGCTAAAAAACGGTCATCGTCAGCCTGATAGGTCTGCCAAACCTCGCGTTCAACAGGATCAAATGGATCATTCGTCATGACCACCGACTTGACATTCGCTAATCGAAAAGATTGATTTACAAAATCGTCTACCGATAAGTCGTCAAAATAGTCTCGGTAGCTTTGCAGATTGCGTGAAGACAGATCTAAGCCCAGCATTTTTAAGGTTGTGATGACGCCGCGACAAGCTTCGCTAAGCGGGGAATTATCGATGAATAGCGTCTGCCAGATTAGATCCGCTTGCTCCGATTTGGGCTTCGACCAAAACTGATCGTAGGTGACTGAAGACTTACGGAATGTCTCTGCAATCAGGTAATGATAGGTTAATAACTCGTCAATTCCCCAGAGGAGTAAATTACCAAATGCAGGTGCAAAAAGGTGGGTATGAATATCGATAATTTCTTGTGACTGGACAACATCGTCGACGATTTTCGGTAGAGACGCTATAGGTAACGTCTCTGCTTTTTGAATTGTCATCTGTTGATCTCGGTGACTCGGGTTCAGTAATACGGTCAAAAAGGACCAGAGATCCCTATCAATCGGATAATTCCGAGGACTTAGATACCCTTAAAGCTATGAATTATGAAGGGCTACCCGCGTTATAGCGTATCAAAATCATCTGCGTTACCCAATTCTGGTTTAACCGTCCCCTTATCCACGTCCTCGACCACAGTCGAGGAACTAAGCAGTTCATCCAAAAACATTCGTAAGCCGCTGTTCTCTTGTAAACCTGATCGGAGATTAGCCAGCGCACGTCTAGAATCTGCATCTTTGAACCTGGCAACAGCATCAGCTAACGTCAGTTGAATGGTCGGGTTCTGTTCAGCTTTAAGAGCACTGATCAACATCTTTCTAGCCTTGTCACTACCAATGGCGCCCAGTGCAGATGCGGTAATATCCTTGACGCTGAGATTACCCGTCTGGTAGGCAGCGATGAGTGAATCTACCGCTTCTCTTCCGATTTGACTGAGTGTAGAGCCCGCCTTAAACCGGATTCCAGGTTGCTCTGCTTCATCTTGAACGACCTCAATTAGGCCTTGGATAGCCGAAGCAGGTTGAAGTACACCCAAAATCGACAAATAACTTCGCCGAATTTCTGGGTTGGACTCATTTTCTCGTTGCATATATTTTTTAGCTAGGGCTTCGACCTGTCCACCATTGATTTTCTGTCTCAGATCTGTCGATTTCCCTTTTTGTGCCTCCAATACCAATTCCTTTAATGCTGTGGTGGCAGGTTCTCTCAAGATTTCCACTGAACCCTGAATGAGTTCAATCAACTGGTTAAAACCTTCCTCGTCGGCTAAACGGCCGAGGGCTTTAACAGCTGCGATTTTAACCCCACTTAATTCTATCGCCCGGAACGTGATTGGTTGTTGGTGCTTAGAAAAATCTTTAATCGCTTTCTTGTAATCTTTGATCGAAGTGATGTTTCGTTCATCAATAACACTAGTAACAGTCTGCCCTTTATTGAGTCCCGCCTGGTCGGCAGGAGAACCCGATGTAACTTCACTGATCTGGTCGCCTTTGACTTTGAGACCAATACTGTCACCTCGCCGTCGAATCGATATTATTGCCTGTCTGCCATCGGATAGTTTTAAGATCGCTGTATTATCATCCTCCATCGCCTGAGTAACAATGCGGTTAAAGTTTCGTCTGGCTTTGAGCGGAATTTCACCCGTAATATGGGAAACCAGTGATCCGGTTTGGAGCCCGGCTTTCTGAGCCTTTTTTCCGTTCTCGACCTTCTTTACCACTACACCACTGGTGGCCCAACGATTTTCGAGATCACTATCCAGTTTCTGAACGGTCATCCCCATTTTTGGGTCTGTGTACTGTTGGTTGCTACATCCGAAAAACCCGAATCCGATTACCGTAAATAAAATTAACGTTGTCTGTTTCATCTGTTTTCTCATGGCTATAAAAAGCTCTGCCGGCATCTGCATTTACTACAGATTCACTGTGATTTCGCGACGTACTTCTTCTCGTAAAACTTCGAGGAGTATACTCTTCACTTGGGTAGCATCTTTTCTGGCCAAGGCCTCACTGGTACTAACGATTTTAGTCAGGGCTTCAATCGCATCCACGCGCAAAGATGACCCTTTATTTTTGACAATTCCTATCAATTTTTCGATAGCTGCTGATTCGGCGTTTTCAATTCCAATTTGTGCCAATGCTACCACCGCCAGTTGACGGATCTCTGCTGGTTCCTGGTCACGGACATTGCCGGGACTAAAAACCTGCTGCCAAATCGGTGCGGGCCGACGGGTGTTGATAATCTCTATCAATTCCAACACCGCCTCACTACTTCCGATATCGCCCAAAGCTTTAACCGCATTTAGGCGAGTCTCCATTCGTCGTCGATATTTGAGCAGCGATTTCAACTCTTTTACGATTTGACTTGAATGTTGCAGGTTACTACGTGCGATGGCTGAAAGCGTCCATTGGGCATCATGCCGGTCCCGGTTGTCTTTAGATTTCATCGCTTTCCGTAAGTAAGCTAACAATTTATCTTTATTACCTTTTTCAAAAACTCTGACCAGCGCTTCCTGGGCCGCTTTCTGAAGTTCGTCCGATTGAGTTCGGAGCGTTTCAAAAACTAGGATTTCCAAATACTTACCCGGTTTTTGTTGATAGGATTTAAAAAGGTATTCCCCTCGAGTCTTAAAACCCGATCGATCCTTTAACTCGTCAAAAGACCAGTTGAACTGACCATCGTTGAGCCAACTTTCCCAGTCAGCACGACGGTTAGCTGCATAAAGACCAGGCGAATTATAGTATCCTAAAAGATAATTGGCTTCAGCGTTATTGGGCTCCGTTTTGACAGCCATGAAGAACTGCCTGACGGCTCGTTCTTCTTTCCGTCGTTTATCCGATTTCACAAGTTCTTTCCCCTTGGACAGGTACTCGTTTTGGCTACTGCATCCGGTTAGGACAAAACTCGCCAATACGATTGACCCAAGTAGGTGGATATATAAACGGATGGATTCAATAAGATTTAATCCTAAAACTACAGTTGATGTTTGAACTTGTCGGTGCCTCATATCACACCTCCTTATCATCTGATTGAACCTCAGTATAAGGCTGAGTCTCTTTTTGTAGAATTGCGACAGGATGTAGCGTAAAGCCCCATCTCTCGTAGGCTTCAATGATAGCCGTTTCAGATTGAGGAAGTTCTATTTGTAACCGGGAAAGTCCGTTTTCGTAAGCCACCTTATCTGCCACTTCGATCAATTTACCAGAAATACCGAATACCCGAAATGGTGACGAAACCAGCAGATCACCTAAATGACCGATCGTGCTTTCGCTCGATTTCCGTTCTATACGAATTTGCCCAACGGCATGTCCACTTGCGTCGGCTACCAATCGCACGACATCTTTACTTTCAGCTTGTTCTAGATCCGCTGTCAGCGACTGAGTGACCGTCTCCAAATCTTGAGCAGGGAAACAGTAGGTTTGTAGATCTTTTGCGTCCTCTATTTTCGCTTGGCGGATTCGCAGCTTTGCTACCACTTCAAATTCTTGGTCTGCCATTGGTTTCAGCCCTTTGCTCAGAAGGCGTTGTGTATTGTACTTAGGGGGTTGGATCTAATTTTAATGGAAATATGAAAAGTCCGCAAGGTTTTTCGAGCATACCCGGCTGAAAGTTCGCGCAAGTTGGATTGGATTAGGTCCGGATAACGGAATTAGTGTTCAGGTTCTGATCGTCATTGCTGATCCGAAGTTGTCGTTCAGCATCGACAATGTCGCGGTTGATCTTGTCGATACACCGTCCCAGTTTCTGGACGAAGGTTTGATGGTCTTCAACAGCACGTCTCATTTGACGCAGGAGGTCGATTACCAATCGGAAAGACCGAACGAAATCGCCATCTGATAAGTCTGCAAATTCTTTCAGTGTTTCGAACTCACAACCTTGGCTCCAAGACCACATGGCTGTACTCAAAATTGTTTCCAAGTGGGGAAGTGGATCTTGTATACCGTGCCGATTTTCGACCATCCGTACGCGTTCCAGCAAATGATTAGCATCTTCTAATAAACAGCGTATTTTCGAGTCTCGCATTTTCAGGTGAAAGATCCGATCTTTACGTCGTTCACAGACGATGGAAATCGCTAAAACATTGATCTCATCTTCACTCAACCCTTCAAATAGACCCGCAAACAGCAACTCTGTGATCTGCATTTCATAGCCGTTAATTTTGGCTGCAACCTGCCCACGAGCCAATAATTTCTGCTGATCAACATACCCCAATTTTCTCAAAATCTGAAGCCGCAATTGAATCTGCTCTTTTTGGAAATTTTCAAAACGTTCTCGCTCAACAGCTAGCCTCTGCAACCGTCCGTTAGCCTGCTGAATCTGTCGATGAAGTTGTTTACAGGATGACTGCATCTCACAGCTATGGCATAAGTGAGTCTCAAGACGCCGATTTACCTTACGTCGCTCTTTGCCGAGCTGGGCCAGTTTTTTCCGGCGAATGCCTTGATATTTTCGACCCCGCTCCCGACGGCGTATTTCTCTTTCTCGATTCTTAAGAAATTGGTATTGTTCACCAGTCCACTCTATGGTTTTCGAGTAACTTTCGATCTGGCTAGTTGGGTCCAGGTCGTGAATGCAAGAGGGCTCCTGTAATTTATCGTGCTGAGTCTGAACTCGCTGAAACTTGTGATCAATTTGTTGGATTCGCTCCACATTTTGGTAGTTGCTCAGGCTTTGAGTACAAACTTCGTAAATCTGCTCCTGATACTTATAATATAGGTTGAGGACGCTACTGTAAGAGAGATTAAACTGGCTCTCTATGGGTTCAATAGCTCCTAGCGTTGTGGTTCTGACTTGATCAATGTCAGCGAACCGTGGATCTACTTTAGCATAAGTATAACCAATTTGATCGATTCCCCGGCGCCCCGCACGTCCTGCCATTTGATGGTACTCTTGCGCCTTCAAATGGCGAAAGCTTATGCCATCATACTTCTCTAGACTGTCAAAAACGGCTGTGCACGCCGGCATATTAATACCAACAGCGAAAGTTTCAGTGGTAAATAGAACCTGAATTAATCCAAAAGTGAACAGCCTTTCTACCACCTCTTTTAGGGTGGGCAGCATTCCTGCGTGATGATAGGCAACACCATTCCGTACCAGCTTGCGGAAGGAGACGACATTTGGGGCAGCGTAGATATTAAAACTGCGGCACAGTCGATCGAAGTGATCTAGAATTTCGGTCTGTCGATCGGAATCTAAAAAATTGGTTTCTGAGGCGTAGTGCTGAGCATTGGTCTCACACCGTTTACGACTGAAACAAAAGTAGAGGCAGGGCAATTGATCCTGTCTGGCAATATAATTGATGAGATTACCGGAAGCAACAGTATCGACAGACCCCTGCTTGGTAGATGCCAAAATCTCGGCTGGTGTATGAAGTGCGCTAACTAAAGTTGGGCCATCCATCTGAACTCGCTTCAGATCATCAATTGAACCAATACCGTAGCCGTCAATATACAAATTGTGACGTAATGGTACGGGGCGGGTAGTTTCCTTAACCACCTCGATTGGGATTTCTCGAATGCCTTGCATCCAGCCAGAAAATTGATCGATATTGGAGATAGTAGCACTGAGGCAAATAAACTTGATGTGCTGCGGGGCAAAGATCAAACTCTCTTCCCACACTGTGCCCCGCTCGATGTCATTAATGAAATGAATCTCGTCAAAAACGACATAGGAGACATCACCCAAACGAGAGACGTCATCAAAAATGGTGTTGCGGAAAATCTCGGTGGTCATCAAGAGGACAGGAGCAAATTGGTTGATGACCACGTCTCCAGTTACGATTCCGACTTGCTCTCCGTACTGAGCAAAAAAATCTCGATACTTCTGGTTGCTGAGCGCCTTGATGGGAGCGGTATAGATGACGCGTTGCTGGTGTTGAATGCATCTTTCAACCGCATATTCGGCGATGACCGTTTTCCCTGCTCCGGTAGGAGCAGTGACAATCACGGAGTGCTGGCGGTCAATGGCTTGGATTGCCTCTGCCTGAAAGGGATCGAGGGTGAAACCTTTGTATTGCATTCAAAATTGATTATAACTCGCACTATTTTTGTTGTCAATTTGATCTTATTAATTCAGCATCAGATCAACTAGATTTGTTTCTTGCTAGTGAAGTCTGTTAAAATCATTCTCATTCATTTTTCTTTTCAAAAACGAAGTAGTGAGGTTTGCAATCTCATGGGTCAATCAGACGATGTACCGTTGCAGGTTAAAGGCAAAAACCGCTCTAATCAATCCAGCGTCTCCGATGGTAAATCGGAGCAGTCGAACCAAGAGCTATTAGTCGAAGAAATTCCCACCCATATTCAGAATCTACTCCCAGACCTGAAGAATTCTCCCCTGGAGGTAGCGCTAGCGACCGATCTCCACTTTAGCGGCAATTATGGCCAAGACTGGCTTTTGGCCACTAACGATAAGATCATTGCTGCCCAACAGAACGGATCACCCGAGTATCAGTTACAGCAGATAGATCTGAAACAGATTGATAAAGTTGAGATCTTAAATCTGCACGGTAACAACATCTTAAAAATCCGCACAGCCAATCAAGGTATTGAATTAGCTCGTTTCTCCAAGCGACAAGCTGACAAGTTTAACGAGGCCAGATTCAAAATTGAGGAATTGGTCCAAACGCAGAAAGGCGAAGATCAGAAAATAGGCACTCGGCCCAAGAACACCGGGCGTAAAGCCCGTTGTGAGAAGTGCGGTAAAGCGATTCCCCGCTGGTCGGGGATCTGCCCATCTTGCATCGATAAAGGCAGAACAATCTCCCGGTTATTGAAGTACGCTGTGCCGCACTGGAAACCGTTGGTCGGTGGATTAGTGATGATGTTGGTTCTAACCAGCCTTGGACTCACCCCTCCATGGATCAATAAGATGCTAATGGATGAGGTCTTAGTACCAGCCCATTCGGCAATCTCTTTAGGACAACCGGTTAGTGAGGACGCGGGGTTCCTTTTGTTGAAGTATATTCTATGGTTGTTCGGTATCACTATCATCACCAATGCTTTTGGCGCTATTCGCGGTTATATTATGTCCTGGGCGGGCCAGCATATCACCCATGATCTGCGTACTGAGACTTACAGCCACCTCAACACCTTGTCCATTGACTACTACCATCAGAGGAGTACTGGCCATATCATGGCTCGATTGACACATGATGTGGAGCGTTTGCAAGACTTTATAACGCAGGGGGTCCAATCCGTGCTCCGCTCCGGCATCATGGTGGTTGTTATGTCATGTATCCTACTATACCAAAATTGGCGACTGACTCTTTTGACCATGTGGACCATTCCTTTGCTGGTATTTCTCACTGTTTTCATTGGTAAACTCTATCATCGTTACCATCACATTGTCTGGCGACGAGTAGAAAAGATCAGTACCATTCTAGCCAGCACAATCCCCGGGGTAAGGGTAGTCAAGGTGTTTGGACGCGAATCCGATGAAGTCGACCGGTTTAACTTCCATAGTAAGCATGTTTTGGAAAGCGGACTCGTAGTTAGCAAGATTGGCGCTTTCTATCACCCTACGATGGGGTTTCTGATGGGCTTAGGCACCACCCTGGTATGGTGGGCGGGTGGCAGACAGATCTTGGCCGGGACAATGTCGATTGGAGACTTAACGATGTTTCTCAGTTATATGTGGCAATTTATTGGACCGGTGCAGGAATTGTCCCGCATGAATGAACGGTTCATCCGGGCGGCTACTTCTGCAGAGCGCGTTTTCCAACTCTTGGACACTACCCCCGATATTGCAGACAAGGCCGACACCATCCACCTCAACGAAATCAAAGGTGAAATTGAATTCAAAGATGTGGTTTTCTCTTATGACGGTGAATTGAACGCATTAGATGGTGTTAGTTTCCATGTGAATCCAGGAGAGATGATTGGCTTGGCTGGACACAGCGGAGCTGGTAAAAGTACGCTCATTAACCTCATCACCCGCTTTTATGACGTCAATCAAGGTCAGATTTTGTTGGATGGTCAAGACATTCGTGATATTTCGATGGAATCCTTGCGCAGCCACATCGGAGTCGTGCTGCAAGATCCATTCCTTTTCAACGGTTCCATCGCTGAGAATATCAGCTATAGCAAACCCGATGCTTTGCCGCATGAAATCATCGCAGCTGCCAAGGCTGCCAATGCTCACAATTTTATTTTGCGATTCCCAGATGGTTATGACACCATAGTGGGTGAGAGGGGGGCACGTGTTTCCGGTGGTGAACGCCAACGAATTTCGATTGCCAGGGCAATTTTGAAAAATCCTAGTATTTTAATTTTGGATGAAGCCACCTCTTCGGTGGATACCGAAACTGAATCTAAAATCCAGGAGGCATTGGAGCGCTTGATTCAGGGGCGAACCGTTTTTGCCATCGCGCACCGATTGTCGACATTGAAGTATTCAAATCGGCTATTGATTCTGGGTCACGGCAAAATTGAGGAGTTCGGTACACACAACGACCTCCTTGAGTTGGACGGCGTGTACGCTGGCCTATGCAAGAAACAGACGGAGTTGTCGCGGATTCGAGTGATTTAACAATAGGAATTGAGGATTCGCACTTCTACTTAAAAACAGTGATGACTTTTTTGCCGTATGCCTGCTCCTTTCCACTCTCGATGATGATCAGCAGAATATAACGACCATTGGCAACAACTCGTCCCTTTTTGTTCAGGCCGTTCCAAAGTTCGGCGTTTTGACCCGCTCGGCGAGGAGATCCATCTAACAACGTCACGACCCGTTGATCGTATAGATCGAAGATCTGCATCGTCACNTCCAAAGGNNCAGNCTNNAGGTCAATCGGAGCNGNNATNAAGTANGAGATGGTGAGTTGATGGGTGTCCGGCGCNAAAAAGAGTGGTGGNCTAAGCTTGATATTCTGAACTGCTAACTCGGTTGCTTTGACAACAGGTTGGTCGGTGGTCATTAAGGTAAAGATGCCGAAATGGTTGACAGTCGCCTCAACAGATTGGGTACTGGTGTTTACATGACCGGCAATTGCAATCCATCGCTCACTAAACCAATCCCAGAAATAGAGACTCAGTTTTTGAGGATCAAAGTCAGAAGTGATCGTCGATCGATAAGAAAAAGTTAAGTCGAGTGGGTGTCTCGACAATCGTTTTTGAGGTGCAATCTCAATTACCGGTGTTACCCGCTTGGCCTTGGCATTCATTCCTGGNGATTCGACAATTTCAACTTCGACCTTGACTGGAGATAAAAACGCACCTTCTGGAACATCCAGCTGAATGCCAACCGGACTAACCAACCGGCCTCCAGTTGCATCAACCTCCTGCCGAAAAGGAACTACCGTCACTGTAGTACGTGTTGAAATACCGCCGGCACTGGCAACCAACCGGCCTGTACCAGAGAAAGTGGCTTCCACTATTACGCCTGATACATCCGCTTGTCTGATTCTGCCTAAATCACCAATTAGTTTCCAGGTCGGCTGAACCTCAACCGCATTTCCAAAGGTATCCTGCCCGATGGCTTCCAGTTGGTAGTNGGCTCCAGAAACCAGTTGATAANGTGCCTTTGGCAGAACTACTGTATGANTTGGTGTCAGTATATCGTTGCCAATTTGTCCTGTTAACCGCTTTAATATCACCTGCATCGTTGCCAAAGCGGCTGGTATTACCTCGACCAATGCTCTGGCTTTCAGGTGATTGGATGAAAGNGTCTGGTCCGGAAGGGACTGTGTTGTAGCTACAATCTGGTACAACCCAGATTGGCTAAAGGTTTTAGTAAAGGATCGANTAGGGATACCTAAATCTAGAGACGTAGCATGAGACGTCTCTACAATCTGCGATGACGCTTCTGTAATTTCACCTCCTGNCCCGANCGGGGATTGTGCTGATCGATCTTGGACCAGNGATGCTTCCACCTTGACCGGTGGCAGATCAGCAGCTGAAAGCCGGTTGTTGAAAGCATCCAATCCCATCAAACGAAAAGTGACTCTGTCACCAGCCACAACCTCTGTCCGGGAGGGTGACAGTTTCAGTTCAACCAACTCACCGGCCGTTACCTCGATTGTGACAGAGGCCTGTAGGCCGGCAATTCGAGCGATCAATATAGTTTGACCGNCCTGTTGGGCATTGAACGAAAACAGATTCTCCTTAACTATAATAACTTCGCCAATTGTGGGCCGGGTTGACTGTAAATTAAGCNGATCATTGGTGAGACGCGGATCATCGACAGGCAATGGATTTTCGTATTGATCGGTAACTCGCCAACCTATCGTTTGTTGCCTGCCTGCTGTTAAGCGAAGTTGTCCTTCGATCGGGCTAACCGGAGGTTGGGTCGCGGCTCCTGTGCTTAACTCTAACCGGGCAGGGTCATCTGACAATAATTGGATTTGAAGCGGCAACGAGGTAATTTCTCCCAGAGTCGCTTGCAGACGAATCTCTTGCAAGCGAGTTGGAGCCTGAAAAATCCATCCGCCGTCTACAGATTTCACCTCGCCGGCTGATNCCTGAAACCGAAATGCCCCACCCATTGCGCTTTGAAGGTTAAATAGATCCGCTTGAGGAAATAGCTGTCCATTCTGGTTACGTCCTCGAACAATCAGGCGGGCCTGTTTACCCACGGTTATCGATTCCGTTTCTGTTGCAATTTCCAGGCTGGTTAACTCTCCAACATCTGAGACCAGAAAGACTTCGGCTTGACTCTGACCGTATGGAGCAATCACCTTGACCTGACCTGCCACGGTAGAGCCAACAGTTACAACTGCGGGCTTCAAAACGCCGTTTTGGCTAACGGTACCAATCTCCCCTACCACAGACCAGGCTAGATCCAGTTCGTCAGNACTAGCCGCTGGCGTGATGGAATTCCCAAAGCGGTCGAAAATGTATAGTGTNAACTGCTGAACCNGCCCTGGATAGTCAGTATCCGAGCGTAGGGAAATCACCTCCGGTTTAATTTGTAATCGGGCTGGTGCAGCAGGGGTCACATCGATCTGTAAATGCGCCCTTGACCCAACCTCTGGTCGGCCTGATTGAGAAGATGCATGATGCAACGGAGAATCTACCTGACAGACGAGATTGGTTAGTCCAACTTGCGTCAGTCGAATGCCAACTACAGAATCCGGTAAATANCGAATCCGAGTGGTTGGATCTGTTTGCCACCTGGCATTGATCACACGTTGTTCCGTAACTAATGAAAGCATNTNCCCCGGTTCAGTTAGTGATCCTTTGACCAAGGCAACAACCAGTATCTCTGTTCCTGCAATCACGGTTGGATTTTCTGACCACTCTAGTGAGTCTATGTACTCCCCCGATCGGTGCCGAGGGTAAACATACATCTGCGGGGGAAGTAGTTTAATCTCCAAATGAGAGGTTTGCGATGGTGGCAAAATCTGAACTGGCCAAGAGGCGGTTACGTACCCCTGTTTAGCCCACACTCGACAACGTCCGGACGACTCTGCCACGAAATATGTATCCGAGGATTGATCACTACTANCAATTCTACCTAGTGGGGGGTGTACCCACCAATCGGGTTGAATTGCCATTTCGTTCCCCGCAGAATCGAATCCTACCACCTTAAGCTTAAGTCGCGCCTTAAGAGGAATATTTTGCTGAAGGGAAACGATTGTCTTTTCTGCTGAAATCTCAATTCGACTAAGTTTGCTCCGCATCAGGTGAACCGTGGCCGTGGCTTGCAGACCGTTGTCCAACATAGCCACCACCTGAAATTGACTCGATTCTGCCGGATTCAGGTTAGAACCTATGGTCAGTAAACCACTATCGTTTAGGCGAATCGCCGGAGCTAGAGCTTGGGTTGATTTCAACCGCCATTGCGGTATAACCTCTATTTGATATCCGTTAATATCTTGTGCTAGGAACTGAAACTGGGTTTCTCCCCAACCACTGATTTCGACCTCTGATGGTGCTAAACGGAGTCGATGTATCTGGTTTGGCTGAGCTATCGACCGGTGATCGGTTGGTTGACGTCTGACAGTAGCACGTGCCACGATGTTGAGAGCCGGGATGTGTGCGACCACTTGAGTCGATACACTATGTTCGTCCAGCAGGTTTGGTTGATCCAGTTTAGGGAAAAATCGACCGGTTTGTGAAATGCGGCCATCTGTTCCGATCGCCTTCCAAATTGGCTTCCGTGTCGCCTTGGTTGGGTTACCAAAAGCATCAAAGACCTGTAACTGGAACCAAATCGGATCAGTTCCGATTATGGCTGAATCAGGCTGCAATCGCCCGAAAGCCGGTCTATCGGCGACAACCTCTATCGTGACCTCTTTAACCGCTAGGTCTGCCGGAAGTGAATATAACGGCAGAGATCCTGCTGAGGGAATGAGGGTGGCCAAAATCCGCCCCTTACCGACTGCCTCTGCTCGGAAAAGTCCGTTATCGGCAATCTGCCCAATGTGCCTTGAATTGGCAGAAACGTTGCTGACGATTCGCCAGTGGGGAGA
The DNA here is from genome assembly GCA_002699335.1 of Candidatus Poribacteria bacterium. Next base: position 20,657 of record PACG01000131.1, on the reverse strand, counting down.
AGCTGCCATGATTGGGATAGTCGGATTCCCGGTTTGTACATAGCTCAAGAATCGCACACGTTCTCCTGTCCTCACTTTCAAAGGTCGGTTTGNGGTAATATGCCAATCCTCAATCGAGATTTGACTTTCGGCCGGTATTTGGTTCGGTAACGCCGGAGGTACAGTACTACCGGTGTCCGCAGGGCGAATAAAANCTTGCATCTGTCCAACAATATCACCCGTGCTCACATTAACTCTCGCTAGACCAGGCGAGATAGCAGTAACTCGTCCCTGCGGGTCTATTCGTGCTAAATCCTGATTAACTGCTATCCACCATTTGTAACTGGAGACAGGAGCAGATGCATAACCAAATTCATCTCTGGCGGTAGCGATGAGTTGGTATTGTTGCCCAACAATCATTGTCAAATATGGTGGATCAATCTCAATGTGACGGGGGAGTCCATGAGTCACTTCAATTTTCATAGAAGCATCCAACCCTTCGGCGATTGCTACTACCGTACCAATGCCTACTTGGGTAGCCGTGAATAAACCGTTGGGTTGAATTAGTCCAACGTGTCCGCTTACTGTCCACAATGGTGTGGTTGTTATCCGCTGGTTATTTAAATCTGTGCCGGTGGCTTCGAATTTTTGCTGCCTGCCAATGGCTAGCGTTAATTGGTCAAGTTGTTGATCGAAATTTTTTAAAGATAGGCTAAGGTGGGTCATAGNCTGAGCAGGAACATTCTGAATTACTACCACACTTTTGCCTCTTTGCGCACTAGGTGGGNGATCTGCCCAGATAGTACCATTGATAATAACATTGCCCAGGGTTTGCGTATTCGGTTGGTTAATCGAGCTTGTCAAACCGGTCGGATCAATAGTGCCGGCGGCCTGGTCGAAACTCCACTTGATAGACAAATTAGAAACCGGATTATGACCTATATCCCACCCGTGGCCAACAAATTGGTATTGAAATTGGTGTCGGTCATTCGAGGCTGGCAGATAAGCAATAAAAGGGTCTACTGTTAAGTGGTGCAGTTCGCCGGCCGTGACAGTGATCGGTAATGTGGCAGTCTGATCTAGTAGATATGCGTTCACCTGTCCAGAACCAGATTGGGTTGCCACGAACACGGTAATCACTTCCTCCGATCTGGGTCGAAGGTGCCCCTGTTCGCTAAAGTCGGAGTCAACTGGTGACATCGACTGGGTTTGATAAATCCGACCTATTCCACCACTAACAGTCCAGATTGGGACGATCTCTGTCTGGTTACCAACCGTGTCATACCCAATTGCCTTTAGCCTGATCTGCTGACCTGATCTGAGTTCGGTTACATTCGGGGGATTAATTTGAATTTGAGAAAGCCGGCCGAATATAACACGGACCGTTGTTTCGACCTCAAACGCATCTCCAGTGCCGGGAAAAGTGCCTTTGGCTGACAAGCGGCTTACTCCTGTTTGTCGGCCTTTTAGCGTAATTTTCCCGGTATGAGCAGTCTCTCGATCAGGCTGACTGGAGGACAGGTCAANGGGTAATTTTCGCTGTTCCAGTAGTCGGTCCTCGAAGGTCCATCTAACCTGCTGAATCTGATCGATTTCTGAAGCCACCGGATCTNCCCATCTGCGAGTTGCGATCAACTCAAATTGCCGGTCTTGGCCTGCCAGAACAACAGCATTGTGGGGCAAAATCAGAATGGAGTCCGACAAACCAGGAAAAGATTCGGACTGAGGCGTAAAACCAGGATCCAGTTGGGTCGAGATTTCACCCGTTTTACTGGTCTTATTACCGAAGATATCGGTGGCCCATAAAGACCATTTCAGGTTCTGGCCTACTAAAAAGTTGGGTGGAATAATCCAGGTGTGCAGTTCGCTCTGANCTAGTGGATCGACACTGGTCACTTCCCCGACTTGCGAGCGATGGTTGGAGATGGGGGAAAAATTGGCCACTGAATCGTTGGCCATGGCGGGTTGTAATGTCAGATTGGCAACAACTGATGTGTCGTCAGCTAGCCGGGCCTGAAATTGTAACTGATTCAGGGTCTCAAATTGAAGGTTCGTAATAACTTGAGGCAGAATTAGATCGACAATCTGGGGGGGGACCGTATCGGTAGGATCTATGACTTTAAAGGTAGATCTCGCCTTGAGTATTCCGTAGTACTTTGCATCTAGCCTGACCTCTACCAGATAGGTTCCTATCTGAGCCACCGGTGGCAATCGAAACTGAAGTTGAAAAAAGTCTTTGGGCATCTCACTTCTGATAGGATTACTGGCTATCACACGACCACCAGGGTCTTTAATCANCGCAAAAGGAAAAACCAGACGAGCCGCTGAATAGTTGAAAAAGCGATAAAGTTGATTGCCCAATTGATCGCTGATTTCAAACTTTAGCTCTACGGTCTGTCCCGGATTATAGGCGGCTCGATCTGTCGCAATTGTCATCTGGAGGGGAGTACTGCCATCGTTGCCGATGGTGTAGATCTGTGGCGCATCCACCGATAAATCGTTGATACGAAACTCGTAGGCATATAAATGCCCGCCCAAATTCATTACATAGCTCAGGTTGATCTGATAGGTCTGGTTGGGTAGTAATCGGGTAGGAATCACAAATTGCCCGGAATCCAGGGCATAAACATCGGTATACGCGGCATCGTAGCCGATTTGGTTTTCGATTACGTCTACGTATTCATAGGTCGATTGGGAGGACAACACTTCGTGCAACACCAGTTGCGTTTGCTCAGGCAAGTTGAATCCGAGTTTGGCTGTCGCTGTTTGTCGTCCGTCGAACAAGATGGTTTGCCCCCTGATCNGAGGGGCATTATCGGCAGGTAATATTTCCTGGTTGGAGAGTACTAGATAGTGACGAGCGATGGACCCCTTGATGACTATATGGTAGCGACCTGGTGAGATGTTAGCTTTTAACTGCCCATCGTTATCCAACAAGCCAACGTAACCAAAAGCATGCTTGCTAGGTCGAAAATAGATNTAAGCCATCTCAAGTGGAGCCACCGGATCGTCGGCAAAAATACCTTCACCAATTGCCTCAATTATAAGGGAAGTTGTCTCTGTGAGTGACAATGTTAGGTCGTTTGGTGCATCGACGGTGCGTTTCACTAAGAAAGCGTNTTGCTCGTCTCGGCTCAAATCAAAACGAGGAGATGCCACAACAGTATACCGGCCGTTGGGTAAATCAATCAACACACTCCCATTGTTATCCGTAATGAAACCGATTAATCCATCTGTTCGAGGTTGCGGTGGAGGAACAGGTAGAGTTTCACTATCGGGGTTGCTTTGACCAGGAATGATTTGGACCCTCGCTTGTGCTATCGGACGTCCATTCTGGTCAGTCAGACGAATTTTTAGGCCGGCTTTCGCTTCCAAAACAGTAAGCCAAATTAGAATCACCGATAGGATAGTAGATAGTGGATGGTGGATTCTCAATTCTTAACTTTCAACTCTCCCACTTCNCCGTCGAAATNGGCTAACGCAAGATCTAAAATAGCGTTTAGCCAGAAAATGNACTGGAGATAGCAAGTGTGCCTGTCAGGTTGTGAGAAATTATAGCACGATTATTTTGTTTCTGTCGTACTGTTACTGTACTGTTCGCCTTACTTGACTTTTCTGTTGAGTTTAATGGAAAGATTGGAGTATGATAGGGATAAAATCGCCAAGAGCGTACCGAGCTAAAGACCACTACTCCTACTGCTTGCCCCNTGCCACTTTGCTAACAAGTCGTCTCAAACCTGNGACATGTTCCCCGATTGGGTCGAGGGCAGGAGGCGATGGTACTCTAAGGGGTANCCGAATCTATACATTTGCCAGGGGGAACTATGGGCTTTCTACTCCAAACCACCTTTAANCATCCGCTCTTTCTCTTACTGCTATTGTTATTACCGATTGCCTACTTTTTACGTCCCAGGCTGCCGACCGTCAGCATTTCGGATCTACGCCGAATCAGTCAAGTGCCCGTCGGTTTTTGGGCCAAAGTTCGTCCTGTTTTGTGGGGCCTTCGATGGGCGACAATAATATTAGTGATTTTAGCCTTAGCCCGTCCACAGGCAGTGGATAGTCAAGGACGAACTAGCACTGAAGGCATCGATATTTTTCTAGTTCTGGATATTTCGGGTAGTATGCTGGCTGAAGATTTCAAACCTAACAATCGGCTTCAGGTCGCCAAGTCGGTGATCCAAGATTTCTTAAAAGACCGACAAAATGATCGAATCGGTATGGTTGTCTTTTCGGGACAGAGCCTAACCATCTGCCCATTAACTTTTGACTATCAAATGGTATCCGACACGTTAAAATCGGTTAAAATCGGTATAATCGAGGATGGTACGGCGATTGGTGATGCAGTTGTCAATGCTGTCAATCGACTCCGTAACTCAGAAACTAGAAGTAAAATCGCTATCCTGCTGACCGATGGTGAAAACAATGCCGGACAAATCGATCCTCAGACAGCAGCAGAGGCCGCTAAAGCTCTCGGTATTCGTATCTATACTATCGGTATGGGAAAAGAGGGAGGGGCTCGTATACCTTATAACGACCCGATTTTTGGTAAGCAGTATCGCCGTATCCGAGTCTATGTCGATGAAGAGACCTTGCGGCAAATTGCAGACAAGACCGGCGCATCCTATTTCCGTGCAACCGATGCAGCTAAACTAGAAGCAATTTATCGAGAGATTGACCAGTTGGAAACAACCCGAATTGAAACGGCGCATTTCCAGCGGTATCGAGAACTGTCAGGTGATTTTTTGCTCCCGATGGCCCTCGGATTGCTGTTGTTAGAGATGGTGCTCTCTCAAACCAAATTGTGCAAACTCCCTTAACCTCATATAGAAAGCTGAGCCTTATTCGATTTCCACGCTCTATTCTCCCTCAATGAAGGATCACCTTATTCTGATTTAGTTACTCGAATGGCTGGGCTGTGATTCCTGTTGTTTCCTTTCGTTCAATGGAATGTCTTTGACACACCGGAATCCAGTGTAAGCATTAGCCGTCTGCGGAAAATCGAGATTCCGATAATCGACACGCAAAGCATTGACATCGTAAAGCCAGGATCCACCGCGCAAGATTCGATATAACCCGGTACTGGATCCAGTTGGGTTTTCCACTGGAGAATTGGCGTAGTAATCTTCACCGTACCAATCAGAACACCACTCCCAAACATTACCCGCCATATCGGATAGACCGTAACCATTGGCTTTAAACTGTCCTACCGGAGACGTTTTTCGCCATTGATCCTGTCCTTTAATACCTTTACTGTTGGCTCGATCAGACGTTATCTCGTCGCCCCATGGATAGCGTTTACTGATTAACCCGCCGCGAGCCGCATGCTCCCATTCAGCTTCTGTCGGTAGTCGCTTCCCTGCCCATTCGGCGTAAGCTGTGGCGTCATACCAACTAACATAGACCATCGGATAGCGGTCGGTAGGTGCATACTTAGAGACCTCTTGCCATCGAGTGAACTGATAGTTGGCTGTTTCTACAAATCTTCTGAACTGACCGACAGTTACTTCGGTCTGATCCATGTAGAAGGCGTGGACCATCACTGTATGGGCAGGACGAGATTTTTCTAGCCAGCCAAGTGGATCATCTTTATTATCCCCCATCTCAAATGTTCCAGCCGGGATCATAACCATGGCTGGTTTATGATCTTCTCCCAGTTGTGAGGTTATAGACCCGTCTGTATTCTCAGAACTCGGTAATGCGGGCTCCTGTGATTGGCGGTCCTTGTACCTNGCCAAACAACGAAATCCAAAATGGAAACTGCGAAAGCTAGGCGGATAGTGCGTTCGATAGGCAGTACGCAGATCGAAGGTATCATTATGCCAGGATCCACCACGTATCGGACGATAATCATCGGAATCGGTCGGATTGGCACACCATTCCCAGACGTTACCAGCCATATCGTAGAGACCGTAACGATTGGCTTCAAATTTCCCTACTGGGGCTGTTCGGAAGCCCCATCGGTCTTCACCTTCAATCCCTTCATAGTTGGCTTGATTATGCGTGATTCCGTTGCCCCATGGATAGCGCTTACCGACTAATCCACCACGGGCAGCATACTCCCACTCAGCTTCGGTAGGTAACCTTTTCTCTGCCCATTTTGCATAAGCCGTGGCATCGTGCCAATTTACATAGACCATCGGATGCTCATCGGTAGGCGANTACTTCGCTACCTCGCTCCACATTGGATAAGCATAATCCGTCGCTGCTGAAAACCGCTTGAATTGACCAACAGTTACTTCGGTCCGGTCCAAGTAAAAGCCATTAAATGAAATTGGTATTGATTGTTCTAGGCCATCTAGTTGATCTCCGATAGCCGATTGGCCAGCCGGGATTAGCATCATCTTAGCTCCATCTTTTTCCCAGCGGATCTGTTTCAATAAATTGGCCAATTCCTGTGCGGTCAAGTATTCAGGGATTACTGATAGTAAGGCTAATAACATCAAAGACCATTTAATCCAGTGCCAACTTNCCATTTGCTTGTGCATCATTCTTCTCCAGAATTAGTTCGATTCTATCGCTTGTTAGGTTGAGGAGATCTGTAAGTTAGATTATCAGTAGTCCGCAATTTTGTCAAATTTCTCTAATAATCGAGGATAAATCTCAGAAATGATAGAAAAGAGACTACCAAGACTGAGCGTCGATGATTACGAGATAGTTGTTTTTAACCGGAGCATAATTCGAGAGAAAGCCAACTCTTCACGGCTGAGCCCGAGACCAGCAATCAAAAGTGATTGGGCATCCGCTTAGATCGACTCCTGTAGCGGCTAAAAAGGTGATGTGGCCAGTCAGCATTTGGAGCCGGATTGACTACTATTGGGTACTGGNTGATTCCTGTTGAGAGTGTAATCTTCATTTGGTCCAAAGTGGTTAGGCAGTGGCAGGTCCGTTGGCCTGATTGATCTTTTCCCGTAATTAGCTCCATCGACTATTTGTCAGTATTGGAGAGCGAAGATTCAACACCGCACCGGCCTCTTTCTTTTCTTCCGCATTCCTGATGGTCTTGTATATCCAACCAGTGGATAATTGCCGGTCTTTGACATACCGTGATTTCAGGCTTAGGGCTTCAAGTCCATCGTATCATTTGGAATCAGTGCATTTAGCAATTCAGTTCTCCACCTTCTGTTTTCTCTATCATANATTCCGANGCCGGCTCCGAATTCCCAGTAGGACCAGGAGCCCCCCAACTGCTCGGTTTNCTGTCGGACACAATGCGTTCATTTCACCNTATCCTTAAACGTTGCTTNGCTATAGACTCCAAATTCGCCCAAGAAGGTGAGTACATTTTGTGCCTTGGCTCAAGCATTAGCCTTTAGCNGATCGGTTTTAACTCGTGACTGCCAACCCATGAAATGCCCAACCATTTATCACTGCCAGAAACCCATTCTGNACCCTGGTGGGTGAAGTGAAAGGGATAATAGTAGTGAACGATTAAAATAACGTTATCGTCGAGACGAACCAGTTAACCTAGCTCAGAAGAGATATGGTTCCAGTTGGTAAGCCCAATGATAACAGTTCGGTCGGGATTGCTCCGCCTGACGACTTGAATACAATCCTTCAACAGAAGATTCCATAGAGCCGGCATCAGTTTGCCGTTGGATTCGTTCAACAACCCAAATAAGACGGAATTGGATGCTTGCCTAAAGTGGGTTGCAATCTGTTGCCACAAAAGCCAGATATCGATTGCNGTGTGCTATTGGTTCCGAAGCCAATGCTTGATAGTAGTGCATGTTAAGGACAAGGGCTAAATTATGTTCCAAGGCTTGAGTGACCACCCAATCGATCCGTTTTAGGAAGGTGGCATCGATCCTGGTAAGGTGCGACTTCCTGAGCGTGCGCGGACCAGCGAATCGGCACTCGAACGGCAGTNAATCCAGCTTGCTGAATCAGCTTAAAATATTCTGACCCAAGCACCATATCCAACTCCCCTTCAATTGGAGCCTCCNGGGCGTTACCCAGATTTACACATCGCCGAATTAGTTATTACCAAGAAAAGGGGCCTTAGAGTGAACCAGTGGCAACATGGTAGAAAAGGGAGATAGAAGTGTGGAAAGGATCTAGCGTTTGGAAAATTTCCTCAAAAACTTACAGTCGTGTGTTGTCCAATCAATTCTGATTATACCGGTTTAGATACCCTTGATCACGTCCATTTTAAGAAGCCTAACTTTGTTAAGTGGCTGATTTTCGTCCAAGGAAAAAGGATATTGANAGCGCGCTTAAACCAGCAGAAGTTTAATAGTGATATGGTATTGAACCCTTCAAGAGCAAATCATAAAAGACACTCTGATCTCTTTCCAGCCGATGAAGGATAGCAACCAACAAAGAAAAAGAATATATCGACACCAGAAAAAACGCAATCGAAGCAAGGAGATCTCAACTACTTTTCCCCAATTCCCTTCACAGAGTATTTAAAACCTATCCCGTGGCAATCCTTGATCACTTCTGCTAGGATAGGGATATTTTTTTCATCATTGTGGAAAACACTCCCCTATTGCGGTTGAGGAGGGGTTTACTTTTCGTACCGGCGGCTTTACTATGCTTACCCCTCTTTTCTACCGAGTTGGAGAGTCTGCGGGATTTGGATCTCTTGTTTGCGTAGGTTTTCCACCCACTCATCCCGGACATCCTCTTCCTCTTAGTTAATGCTGTGCAACTGCACAAGAGAAACTTTTATAATTGCCAATTCCTGATCTCCGATATTCGACATCTACTTCTGGTCATCTTTTTTCTCAGATCTCCACCAGACAGATCCTGGTTTCCCACTACCGGAGAGTGCCCTATAGAAACCGTTATCATCCGGCTTGGGTGAAGCAGAAAGTGGGTCCTTACGATATATTACACGTTTTTTCTCACTGCCGCAGGTTTTACATCTAAATATTTTGTGCTCTATTTTATACTCAGCATCTTGCATNTCCTCAAAAACCTCCTCGGAGTCAGCAAACCCCAACGTACTACAATTAACACAACGAGTCCTCCACAGAAGGATCCCAACGAGAGAAAGAAAAAGAGTTAAAGCAATAATCTGAAAAGGTTCCACTACCATAATGAGTTCNTATGATGTCTAAACGTNTGCGTTGATTGAACTTTTGCCGGCCTGAAATCGCCTTTGAATAACCGGTTCTAGAAACCCGATTCCACCAGTANGTGTTGGCCCTGAAAATGGCTGCCGAGGTTTAGAGCGGTTGAAGACACGTTGATGGACAGACNTGTGTTGATTCCACCAGTGAAAGGGAAAAAAAGGTAAAGGTGTTCTAAGCTCGCTTGAAGTCCATTTCTGAAGCAGAGAGAAAAAGCCAGTTAGGTTTGTCCACAAGGCCTGATTGCGGCTAGACTTGGGCACGATCTTGACACAAGCTCACAGGAACTTCAAAGCCAGGATTGGAGTGACTCTGAGGCTAAGACGAATGGTGTTAACCATGAAGGTATCAATGCCAAAGGCTGATCAGGGCACATGATTTGGTAACAATTTCCAGCAGTGGGGAAGATTACCTGAAGCCTCTTGCTGTTGTCATCACAATTCATGCTGTTTAAGCTGGTCATAATCAGGTTGAGACGAGGAAGGAAGAAGCTCAAATTAAGCAGGGATTTTAGTCTTAGAAGAAGGCGTTTCTATTGGATCCCTTGCATAGAAAGATAGAAGNAATTATTCAACAGGCCAATTTATCGATTTAAGGTTTGACTGATAGTTTTTAGTAATGAAGTTCCATCTACCGTATCCTGACCGATTTCCCAAACCATGATGCCTGCCAACCCCTTCTGCAAGGCGTATCGGACTTTCCTGCGCACAAGTTCTCGACCATTGAAGTATATTCCATTTACCATGTTAGCTTCAGCCGATGGATGGAACAGTTTTACCAAATCAGCGTAAGTGGTTGCCTGGTGCCAATTTTCAACAGCCCGACCGTAAAAGGGAATTCCCAAACACAACTTTTCTGCCGGAACACCAAATTCTAATTGTTGTGCCACGTCGGACAGACTCTCTCGATAAGTTGAGTGCTGAACTGAATGGTCATAGGACATCAGGTGAATGTAGTCGATCGCCTCATAGATAGGCGAACTCAGGCGCATGTGATGACCAACAGCAGCTGTAACCAATAAACGATGTTGCTGAAATGCCATTTTGGTTTCAACTAACAGTTTTTCATAGGCGATTACTTCTTCTCTGTTCTGAGGGAATTCCCAATCAAAATCAACACCATCCAGGTCTTGACGCAGGCAGAAATTCTTTAACTGGTGGATAAAGTCTTGACGCAGATTTTGATCCGGGGCCATAGTGGAAAATCCCTGGCTTCTTCTCCAACCACCAACACAGATCGAGAGGCGAACTTTATTGTTCCAGGTTAGCTGACGCAATTTCTCGAATGATGGTTGATCGAAATGACCCAGATCCAATTCACCTGACTTATCGGGTTGTATAGAAAAGTAAACCAAATCTGTTAGACGATTCATCCAGGAAGAATTTACCTGATCGATCCGATAGTCGGGNAGATACCCAACCACGCGAAATGGTGGATCAGGTTGCTGAGGGGTAGCAAAAACGTTGAGGGTAAGATTCATTAAGAGAACGAAGAAAAAGATCGAAGNGGTAGATGTCAAAGACAAATATTTCCAGTTGATTAATTTTTTAATTGTCGTTTGCTCCTAATTAACGTGTAGACTATGAGCAGATCTTAAATCCTAATCCTAATACCGATTTACCTGGTGATTAAACCTTGAATTGTGATTTACATTCTGCTAAAGTGATANCTGTTCAATGTTTCGTTAAATTATTCATCTTACTACTCCCACCTTCCGCAGGTCAGAGGAGAATTCTACCATACGGATCAAGGAAATTTTTCTGGCTTGTATCTTACCCTTTCACGACCATAGCTTAAAAGCAGCTGGATACCTGGTACTCGGNCTCGATGAGTTATCAACCTGATGGCCTGAATGAGAAAGAAATCAGCGAGTTACTAAGGAGATGAACGTATACGCCAGTCAAGAAACCCGGCACGAGTTGTGCGGTCGCTTTTATTTGATCCAAAGACCGGTTAAGATGTAAAGGAAAATGGAGAACTANAGTGAAAATTAGGTTCGATGTTATCAGTTGGTTAATAGTTGTTGGGTTAAGTTCAGTTCTGTCTTTGGGATGTAAAGACCAGCCGGGCACAACTGAAACAACCTCTTCTTCGCGTACCAAGTCGCAACTGCCAGTTGATGTGCCACGCCAAGACGTCTTNGTCGTAGACCAGATTTTTCGTTACAGCATAGTGGAGAACTTTAACCTTTGGATGCCAGGACCGCCAAGTCCGACCAGACAAGGCTTAATTATGGACACATTGTGGTACATTGATCAGGAGACGGGAGAGCCGATTAACGCTTTAGCTTTCCAACCGCCTGTCTATAACGAGGACTTCACCCAGATGACTGTCAAACTTCGTCCTGGTGTTTATTGGAGCGACGGAGTGGAGTTTACGGCGGATGATCTGGTCTTCACTGTTAATAACCTGAAGTCACATTTAGGTATGAATTGGTCGACAGAATTAGACCTGTTCGTCAAAGAGNTTGAGAAACTAGACGATTATACAGTCGTTTTTGATTTGAATCTCCCTAACCCGCGGTTCCATTACTATTTCGAGGTTCGATACAATGCTGTCTGGATGCAACCCAAGCATATCTGGCAAGAGGTGGAAGATCCAATGACCTTTAAGTTCAATCCGCTGGTTTCTCTCGGTGCCTACGAATATGCGGACGCCGACCCTGCAGGGTATTGGGAACTATTTAAACGCCGAGATGATTGGCAGAGAACTACGGCTGGGATGTTAACTAAGAAAGCGGGGCCACCTTATATCATGAGTATTTTTTATGGTGGGAGTGAGCGAAAAGCGATAGCCATGGCTCGACACGAACTCGATCTGTTCATGAATGTAGATTATGAAGCTTTTCAGGCGGTTCTGCAAAAAACACCCACGGCACGCTCTTGGTATAAATTGTTTCCTTGGGCCTATCCGAACGAACTAAATGGTCGCTATTTCGGCTTCAATTTAGGCCAAGATACTGTTCTCAACAATAAGCAGGTCCGTTGGGCACTAACACTGGCCTTAGATATTGTCGATCTGCAAACGGAATATATCGGTGGTGTGGCTCGCGTAACAGCCATTCCTCAACCTGCAACTCCACGACTTATGGAGCTGTATCACAATCCGTTGGAGGAGTGGTTAAAATCCTTCCAGATTGAGATTGAAGAGGGGCAGTTTTACCACCCTTACGACGATTCTGTTACGGAGCGGATCACCAACTGGGCAAAGACACAAGAATACGATGTACCTACAGATGCCAGTGAGCTTCGATTAATGTTTGGTACTGGTTGGTGGAAACATGACCCCGAGATTGCTGAACGGCTTTTGTTAAAGAATGGCTTTACTCGTAACGCCAATGGTCAATGGTTGAAGCCGGACGGAAAATTATGGACTATTAGTATGATAGTGGCACCGGATGAAGTTGATATTTATCGCTTAGCTATCGGTGCACAGGATCAATGGGCTGACTTTGGTCTCAAACTAGAATTGGAGACATTACAGCGTGAGCCTTACAGCACACGCAACTACATGGGTGAGTTTGAGGCTATCTCCAGTTGGGGAAATGCCACCAGTGGTGATGCTACTGCTGATAAGTGGCAGTCCATCTTCGGCTTGCACTCACGCTTCTACACACCGGTTGGTAAGTCTACAGCAGGCAGCGGTAGTAGCAATACCTTGCGCATAAAATCGAAAGAGATGGATAGCCTCATTGATGAATTGGATCGTCTCCATCCCGAAGATCAACGGGTGGTAGAGCTCGGGCAGGCATTCATGAAACTGTGGATCGAAAATATGTACTCGATTGTTACCATTAGTTTCAAGAAGTTCGTCACCATTGATGAACATTACTGGACTGGCTTTCCTACCAGCGAAAATCCGTTCATACAGCCTCTTTACTGGTTTGGCGGTGGGCGTTTTACTTTGCAGCATGTAGAACCTGTTGATCAAATCGCCCCCAACCAGTAACCCGTGAACCTACTCAAGAGTTATCTATTACCCAGAATTGCTCAATGGGTTATTACTGTTTTTATCGGTATCACGGTCACTTTTATCATTCCTAGGCTTATACCCGGTGATCCGGTTGAAAGAACCCTTAGTTCGCTGGGAAGTCTACAAACTTTAGACCCAAGAGCAGTAGAGAGTCTGAAGGAGGCATTGGCTGATTTATACGGTTTAAACGGCACCCAATTCGATCAATATGTCAATTTTTGGAAACGGCTGTTCAAGGGAGACCTTGGTCCATCACTTAGTGCCTTCCCCACGCCAGTAGTCGAAATCATCGCAAAAGGATTACCGTGGACGGTAGGGTTACTGACCACTTCCACCCTCATTTCGTGGTTGCTTGGTATTGCCTTAGGAACACTGGCTGGTTATTCCCCCAAACGATTATGGTGGCAGATGGTCGATAAAGCCTTTATTTCAATCTATCCAATTCCCCATTACATTTTGGCTTTAATTTTGGTGATGATCTTTTCTTACTACTTCCCCATTTTTCCCTTGGTGGGTGGTGCATCTGGAAAGCCTGCGCTCAGTTGGGCTTATATCAGCAGTATTTTTGAGCATAGCCTTTTNCCCGCCACTTCATTGATCGTTCTATCAACAGCATTTCGATTTATTATGGCCAAGGCATTGACCACCACTGTTGCTGGTAGTGATTACGTCGGCTATGCTGAAACCGCAGGATTATCGAAGTGGCGAATCGTATTGTTTTACGTTATCCAAAATACAATGTTACCTCAAGTGACCGATTTAGGTCTCTCGCTCGGAGCCGTCTTTAGTGGTGCATTAATTATTGAAATTGTCTTTAGCTATCCTGGTATTGGTTATTCTCTTTACATGGGTGTATTTCAAGCCGATTTCAACCTGATTTTAGGTATAACCATTTTTTCGATTGTTGGCATCGCAACGGCCGCTTTTCTAGTCGATCTGAGTTATCCACTCTTGGACCCGAGAGTCCGCTACAAATAACCTGTAATACATATTATGACGGTTCTCAGAGACCTCTTCAAACATCATCTTGCCTTCCGTGTCGGCGNGGTGACCGTACTCCTGATTTTTTTACTGGTTTCACTCTCCTTTTTTTCACCCTATGGAGCCACTGAGCGCCGCGTCGTACCCAAAAATCAGGCACCGTCACTCGATCACATCTTGGGAACCACAGCTCTGGGACAGGATGTCTTTTGGGTATTAACTTTTGCCATTCGCAACTCACTCATTATTGCCGGGTTGGCTGTGCTAATTGGTAGATCAATTGCAGTGCTATTAGGCTCATTTTCTGGATATGTAGGAGGCGGTGTAGACAAAGTATTGCAGTCTATTGTAGATAGTTTCATCGTCATTCCTCGGTTGCCTTTGCTAATTCTAATTTCTGTTATTGTGAAAGGTGGATTGAATTTATGGGGCCTAGCACTTCTTCTCGGCTTCCTGGATATTTTTTGGCCCTCCAAACGATATCGGTCTCAAATACTGAGTTTGCGTGAGAGAGAATTTACTTACACCGCCGTTTTTTCGGGCATGAACACCTTCAATATCATCTTGAAAGAACATTTCCCTTTTTTCATTCCTTATTTGCTAGCGGATGCAGTCAGTGGNTTTCTATGGGCAATCGGGATGGAAATTACTCTAGCNATCCTCGGTTTGTGTGANCTGACCAGGCCTACCATCGGNACNATGATTTATTGGGGTAACTATTACCAAGCACTCTTATCGCAAAGAATTTGGGTGTTGGCAGCACCTGTTATTGGTTCTATCTTTATCGTAGTAGCGTTTTATTTAATCTCAACCAGTCTGAGTGAATACCTCGACCCTCGAACACGATTGAAGCGGCTTGGCGCTAGCCAGTAGGAAGGATTATGTCAGTTCTTGNCGAAGCTAAAGATCTAAGAGCCTACTACATCACCCAATCCTACGGTGTAGAACGAACGGTTAAAGCCGTCGATGACATCTCCATTCAGATTAAGGAAGGTGAAATTCTCAGCATTGCGGGTGAATCTGGNTGTGGTAAATCAACACTGTTAAAGGTTCTCTTGGGTGCTATCGATCCGCCGCTGCGTATCGTCGGGGGGACAGTGCAGTATCATTTTGGGCAAGATTATTACGACGTATTTTCGATGTCAGCGGACGATCTCAAAAAAAATCGCTGGTCACAGGTTTCCTACATTCCGCAAGGATCGATGNACGTTCTCAACCCTGTCCGCAAAATTGGCGATACCTTTCACGATTTCATTGTCACCCATCGAGATCTAGATAAACGGGAAACGGGAAAACTGGCTCGGAATTATCTGGGTAGGCTTGGATTGTCGGCCGGGGNGATGAATGTCTACCCGCATCAGCTATCGGGAGGAATGAGGCAACGGGTCACCATCGCTTTAGCTACTATTCTCTCGCCCAAACTGGTTTTGGCTGATGAACCAACCACNGCCTTAGATGTTCTAGTACAACGGGGTGTCGTTCAGTTATTGAAAGAGGTACAACAGCGTGAAGGCAACACATTAGTGCTGGTATCTCACGATATGGGTGTACACGCTAATCTGGCAGATCGCATCGCCATTTTGTATGCTGGCAAGTTAGTTGAAATAGCTAAAACGGAACGCATTTTCAAAAACCCTACGCATCCATACACACAGTATTTGATCGAATCATTACCTAGACTAGACGATAAATCTGAAAGAACTAGTATCCCCGGTAGACCCCCGACCTTGGACAACCCACCGAACGGTTGCAGATTTCACCCCCGCTGTCCNCATGCCCTGGAGGTTTGTGGCCAGAAATCCCCTCCCTTGATCGATCTTGGAGATGGTCATAAAACGGCCTGTTTTCTCGTTTTAGAGGAGTATAATAGTGAACCCGGGTAGTGCGGGTGCAACATCGAATNCATCCATTTTGCTGGATATCGATGATTTGACNAAGACCTTCAGCCTCCGTCAGGGACTGGCTACCACCCAGCTGATAGCAGTGGATCAGGCCAGTTTTTCCCTCAAATCAGATCAACCAGAGATCTTTGCACTGGCGGGAGANAGTGGTAGTGGGAAAACGACGGTAGCTCGAATGATTTTGGGGTTAACTGAACCGACCAGCGGAAGGTTGCGTTATCGCGGCAAAGATATTACCCAGCTGAGCCGTCGCGAGAAGAAGTCGTGGTATTTCAAGGAGGTGCAACCGATCTTCCAGAATCCGTTTGCAACGTTTAGTCCCCTGAAACGGATTGAAACCTACCTCTTTGAGACAGCCGTGAACTACCAGATTGTCGATAAGAGCCAATTACAACCATATGTTGATCAGGTTCTCAGTTCAGTTGGCCTCTCATTGGCAGAAATTAGCGGCAGATATCCCAACGAATTATCAGGAGGTCAGGTACAACGGGTGTCCGTTGCTAGAGCATTAATTACCAACCCCACCTTATTGATAGCCGATGAACCCGTTTCCATGGTCGATGCTTCACTCCGTATGTCGATCGTTAACCTTTTCAGGGAATTACGCGATCAGAAAGGCGTTAGTGTTTTATATATTACCCATGATCTAGCAACTGCCTATTACGCTGCAGATCGTATTGCCGTGATGCTACGAGGTTGGATTGTCGAGTCGGGGCCAGTCGAAAAAGNGTTAGGAAATCCTCTACATCCGTACACGCAAAATCTGAAAAAGTCTATACCAACACCTGATCCAGACAAAAAATGGGATGACCTAATTAGCCTAGAAGGGTTTGATTCTGAGGCCTTAACAAATGTCGGATGCAAATATGTCAGCCGTTGTGCTGAAGCAACGGATGTTTGCCGACAACAGATGCCAGAAAGTGTAGAAAAGGATGGCCGGCAAGTTAAATGTTTCTTGTATGAGGCAACCTAAACACTTTTCGAAAGGTTTAAAACCAAACAGCTTTAAAGATGAAGAGACCGATATACTTTCTCGCGATCCTCGCTTTTCGTCCTGATCTAACCACCAAAAAACCGTTTTAATGTCTTGACCTCTGAACCGACCCGCGCTTTGATAATCCTCATCTCTAATCCTTCACGATCTAGCACTCTTTTGCATGATAGTTTGCGTGCGTTTTCAGTATAGCCGTGTCCAGTTCGATGAAGAGTCGGTATCGCCAGTCACGCTATCCCGAATCTGGACGTCCCTGCCAACAACTACCCCTTGAGTCAGATAGGTAATTGGGACTTCAGGTCCTACGTTTCAACTTTTTCTATCTCTCCTGTTTGGATGGAACGATTAGCTGCCACGGTGACAGCCAGCGTTTTAACCGCATCGGCATAATTCGAGCGCACACGGCTCTGATCGTTTGTTTCAACAGCTTGAATAAAATGTTCAATCTGTCGGTAATAACCGGCTTCGACCCCGTCAAACTGGACTGATTCTCCATTGATGTGCCCGCTAAGTTGGTAATCCAGACTTAACTTCAGATACAGATTATCACCGATCAGCTCTGCCGCAAATCCGCTGGCAGTACTAGCCACACAGGTACTGGTAACATTACCAATGGATCCGTTTTCAAAGTTCAAATTGCAGGTGGTGCACTCCTCGAAGTCGGTGACATCCTCAGAGACGTTTTTGATACCGCAGGCCTGCACCTCAGTAACGTCTCCCATCAGGTGCCGAAGCAGGTCGAAGACATGTGTGCTCTGCTCCAACATTTGCCCGCCACAAACAGCGAATTTTCCCCACCAGGGGTGACCGGCTGACATACGGCACATAAACCGACCGAATCCCATGGCAATTGTCCGATCTGCAACCAGTTGCCGCACCTTCTCGGTTAAATCGCTATAACGTGCCATGTATCCAACCTGATTGATCGCATTGGCTGCCGAGATGGCGTCACGTGTCCGCCACGCCGTTTCCAGATCTATTGCCACCGGCTTAGCAACAAAAATAGCTGCCCCCGATTGAGCCGCATCGANAACTTGTGTGGTATGTGCGCCGGGTGGAATGCAGGTGAAGACAACGTCTGGTTTCTCTGTAGAAAGCATCTTCTGGTGATCGGTATAAGCGGTTGCCCCTTCATGTGAAGCGGCTCTTTCTGCTTCTGCAATCTGATTCGCTCGGTCGGCATTCAGGTCGCAGATAGCCGTAATTGGTCGGTTCAACTTTTTTAGACTATTCCGATAGTTTCCAGCAATGCCACCAGCGCCAATAAAGGCAATTTTCATGCTTGTATGCTCCTGAAGTTGGTCGATTTCTAAATTGAGGGCGCTGTGCTAACAGGTTTTGGCTAACCCGATTAACAGATGGTAAGACGCTCTCACGATCCGAATTTCCGTTTAAGTCGGGTGATGGATACGCTGTTACCAAGTTCAGTTTAGATCGACATCGAGCACCGGGTCGAGATTGTCCATGACTTTATGGAAAGCCTCAACATACAGACCCATCAACTCTTGATCGTTAGGTGGATTGACATCGAAAACATAGCAGTGTGAGGCGATGAAATCGGTGGCGTTGGGATAATCATCTAAATTATACTCAACCGTTGAATGCGTACACTGCCATGGACATCCTTTGCCGTATCCGACCCGATTCTGGAAGATCTCCTGAGAGGGAACAGGNAGCCGNTGCCACTGTCCGGTCGGTACCCCTTCAGCCCGCAAGGCAGCCTGTACTTTCTGTCGCAATTCACCTGCAGAGATATCTAGACCTAAAGGTTTTGGATCAAAACCGATCACATAATTATAGTAGACGGGCTCACACTCCTGAGGAACCAGAGGGGTTTCAAGCCCTGGGATCTGGCTTAAATGCTGNGTGAGAAAATGACAGTTCTCGACCCGAAGNGCGTTGTTTTGGTCAAGCCGCTTCAGTTGGCTCCGGATCAAGGCTTGGCTAAACATGTCTCCACGATACATCCATCCTAAACCGTAGGCATTATATTCCTGAGACTCGCGTTCTTGTCCGGGCACAACGATTTCACCAAAGTATTGGAGTAAGGCTGCCCTTTGATGGATCAATTCGTCATCTGTGGTAAACAGTCCCCCCTGACACCCACTACTCAGTGTTTTCGACGCCTGTGTGCTATATCCAGCNGCATGGCCGAAGGATCCGCACAACTGACCNTGATATCGTGCGCCGTGTGCCTGGGCAACATCTTCAATGACACTTAGATCGTAGGCACGGGCAATTTCTAAAATGCGATTCATCTCAGCCGGCATACCGTGAATATGAACGGGCANAATAGCCTTGGTGTGTTCGGTGATCTTGGCTTCGATAAGATCCGGGTCGATACAATGGGTTTTGGGATCAATATCAACGAAAACGGGGATCGCATTGTGGTGAAGCACCGCTGCTGCCGTAGCCCAAAAGGTGAAAGCGGGTACAATCACCTCATCACCGGGCCCAAGACCAACACCGGCCACGCACATGTGCAGAGCGGCGGTGCCACTATTGACCGGAATACAGTATTCAACTCCCATGTACTCCGCCCACTCTCGGGCTAATCCTTCGGCTTGAATTCGCTGTTGCTCTGTAATTTTCTCAGTTGCTAAAACCTCTTGAACGGCTTCTCTATCGGCTTCCATTAGGTACGGCCACGGTTTAATAAAACCCTCCGGTACTACTCTGTTTCCACCGTGCATCGCCAGTTTTTCAGCCATATACCATTGTCCTCCTCGTTATCATTACGGTTGGGTCGCCAAATGTAACGGCGAGCAACCGAGAGACATAATAACAGAATTCGGTTGTAGGCACAATGGGGTTTAGTAAATTATTTCTCTGAACTGACCAGCATAGTTTACTACCCCTAGTTTTTTGGACGCTGAGGTTTAGGATAAAACATCTGAGCTTCAGCAAAAATTGAGACAATCTAGTTATCTCAGTAATTTTCGTCCTTAACTGCGTGAATTTCACTGCCACCACACTTGCGGAATCTCTGCTCGACTCAAAATAATAGGATAGGTGAAAATGCACATCTGTACGGTATAATTTAACTAAAAAAAGTGGTAGACAGATACACTAGATCATGGAGATGAGAAAGCCTAAACAGAATGCAATTGCAATTTTGATTGCGACAGCGAGTAGCTCTGGGACATGCCTTGGTCAAGAAACCCGCACTTTTATTATTCGATGAGCCTCTATCTAATCTGGACGCCCGTTTGCGCCTTTCGATGCGCCGGGAGATTAAACGGTTGTAGGTTTAACTGGGGATTACGGCACTCTACGTTAGCCATGATCAAGTGGAAACCATGACGATGGCGGACCGAATTGCGGTGATGAAAGATGGCAGGATTCAGGACTATGCTACACCTGATAAGCTTTATAACCAGCCAAAAACAATCTATACTGCAGGCTTTATCGGTAATCCCCCAATGAATTTTTGGCAAGTGGCAATCAGTCAGGTAGACGGGCAATTTCAAGCTCAAGGTAGAGGTGTTGACTTTACCTTACCATCCGAGAAGGGGAAAGAAGCGATCGGTGCTGATCCTGTCACTATTGGTATACGACCTGAAGACATTACGGTATCAGATCAAGGCATATCAGGTGAGGTTGTTTCCGTTGAGCCTCTTGGCCGTGATGACTTAATTGGCGTCCATATCGGAGATATTGAAGTTCATGCACTTGCAGACCCCAAGCACAATTTCAGTGAAGGGGGTCACGTCAAACTGAATGTTAACACCCAAAAAGTTCAGCTTTTTCATT
>PACG01000130.1 GCA_002699335.1 Candidatus Poribacteria bacterium | reverse complement strand
TGGGCTCAACTTAAAGCTATTCGTAGGAAATTGAGATCTGATGTTGACACCTTATTTCAGTCTATCTAAGATATGACTTTTTATATGGGTTTAGCTATAATTACTGGAATTGCAACTGAATACAGAAAGGTTACAAATGGTTTAAACAGTGGCAAAAGGAGATCTTTGAAACCTGTTTCTATAGTGTTCAAAGTACTAGAAGATATTCACATTTATCAGTTCTTGCTGTATACTTTGAAAGCGGGTAAACAGTGCAGAAATCACAATATCAAAACTTAGCTTGATTTGAAATGATGCGAAGGAATTTTGAAAGTCGTGTCGTAATATATTCGGCAAGCATAATAACCTGCCTCCTAATTTATGTCTCTTCAGCCATAACCTGTCAGATTCCTGTCTTTCGATATGCGTTGGAAAAGTGGAGTCCAGATCTTTTTTCGGTGTTGGTATTGCATCATAGCCCATTATCGGCAGAAAACCTCAGTTTAGTCGACCGACTGAAACAATCCGCTTTAGAGTTAGAAAGACCAGCGAATATTGAAGTTCAACTGCTTGATCTAAACAAAAACCCTCAATATTCCAGGGAATTTCTGGCAAATGAATACTCTAGAGATCAATACCCCCTGATGGTTGTACGTTATCCTCAATGGGTGAAAACGAACCGCCTGGCATGGACGGGAACTCTGAGTAGAGAATCTGTTGAAGCTTTGATTGATTCACCTGCGAGACAAACAATTATTGAGCGAATCAGCGAAGGGGAGTCGGCCGTGTGGGTACTGATTGAAAGCGGCGACCAATCGAAAGACGATGCGGCGGCAAGTCGTCTTCGAGAAAACCTGGATCTTCTACAACAGAGATTGCGACTACCGAGCCGTGAGATGATTGAGAGTGACGAAGCCTTTCAGCCGGAAACACAGGTTGAGTTGCGTTTAGCTTTCTCTATCTTGCGTATAAAGCACGATGATCCTACCGAGGAGATCTTTGCTTCGTTGCTGATTAACAGCGAGCCGGATCTTCATCAATTTAGCGAACCGATAGCAATACCTGTTTTTGGCCAAGGCCGATCCTATTTTGCACTCGTCGGTAAAGGAATCAACACTCAAACTATCACTGATAGCTGTCAATTTTTGACTGGAGCGTGTTCATGTCAGGTAAAAGAGCAAAATCCCGGGGCAGATCTGGTGTTCGCAGCAAACTGGCGTCAGATCATTACAGGAACTGCTATCCGGCCGCAACCTCTACCCGACTTGATGAGCATGACAGCATTGGCTGACCGCGTGGAAACGAGAGATTTTTCTGAAAATCTAGCTGAGCAACAATCTTTAAATTTACCTCTCACTGCCGAAACGACTGCGGTCGAAAGTCAACCTCTGAACATAGGATTCCTGATTCCTGTCGGCGTTGTTGTTATCGTTAGTTTGCTGGGTGTAGTAGGTGCCTCATTTGTTATCAAATCCCGTCGCGACACCTAATTACAATTAGCTATTTGTGCATATATGATCAATACTTGGCACCTCATCCTTGGTGAGATACGCCACCGCAAGTTTCATTTTGGGCTTGCGGTGCTGGGTGTAATGACTGCGGTTGCTTGTAGTACAAGCGTCATTGTATTACTTGTCGTGTATGACATGCAGACTAAGCAGATCCTATGGGACCAAAGGCAAGTTGTTCAAAAACGTAACGAAGAACTTGAGGATCAGATGCGTAAAATCAGTAAAGGGTTGGGGTTTAACATTTTGATTTTGCCGAAAGATCAAAACCTGAGCGAACTTTATTCCAACAATTATGCTTCAAAGTTTATGCCAGAATCGTATGCCTCAAAGTTAGCTGAGAGCGAAATTGTGACCATCAACCATTTGTTGCCGACGGTTGAACAGCGAATCCGTTGGCCTGAACGCAACAACCGGATGGTGTTTCTAGTTGGGATCCGTGGTCAGGTGCCAATTATGCATCGGCAACCTCAAAAACCGATTGCGCAGAAAGTGCCGCTGGGACAAATGGTACTCGGTAGTGAAATTGCCATAGTCGAGAGCCTCGAAGTTGGTGATAAGGTTACTCTGAAGAGCGAGAAATTCACCGTCTCACAGGTACATGATCCGCGCGGGAACAAAGATGACGTTACAATCTGGATCCACTTGACAACCGCACAGCAGATGCTAAAAAAGGAGGGGCTGATCAACGCTATATGGGCGATTGAGTGCCGATGTGCGATGGCGGATTTACCCAAAGTCACTCAGGAAATTGCGGCGTATTTACCTGATACTCAGGTGGTTGAAAAGTTCACCAAGGCGCAAGCTCGAGCAAACATGCGGATGGAAGCGGCCAAATTAGCTGAACAAACCCTTAAACAAGAAAAGATGCATCAGCAACATCTGGGAAACAGGTATCGAACTCTAGCCGCGAATGTCATCTCTGCTTCAGTTGTCGCTGGTGGTATTTGGATTGCATTTCTGTCACTGATCAATGTTCGTAATCGGAGACCGGAGATCGGTATCTTGCGTGCAGTTGGGGTTGGATCCGGTCAGATTATTAAATTGTTTCTCTTCAAATCGATCATCGTTGGACTTTTAGGGGCGGTGCTCGGTTGTTTTATCGGTTTATTAGCTGTCATGAAGATTAATGACCCTGCCATCAAATCGAGTTCGCTATCATTTGCGCAGATCTTTTCTTGGAGGTTAGGGCTCCTCATGGTAATCTGTGTAACAGTATTAGCGGCAGTTGCGGGTTGGTTGCCAGCCTTCATGGCAGCAGAGCAAGATCCAGCTGAAACCTTACGTCAGGACTAAGAAATGCTTCAATTGGATCGGGTTCAGAAAACTTACACTTACAAGAAACAACAGATCTATGCCTTACGTCAGGTTACGTTGCAGCTAGATCGTGGGAGTTTCGTTGCGGTATGTGGGCCAAGCGGATGCGGAAAATCCACCATGTTATTTGCGGCTGGAGGGTTACTCCGGCCTGATGATGGTGTTGTTAAGATTGATGAGACGAATCTATACGCAATCTCTGCTGAGAAGCGTGCACAGTATCGTGCTGCAGAAATCGGTTTTGTTTTCCAAGAATTTCACTTAGTGCCGTATCTAAATTTACTTGATAATGTTCTGGCCGCTTCATTGGCACTTGAAGGTATTCATCGACAAATAAAAATAGATCTACGTGACCGTGCACAGGAATTAATTGAACGGTTTAAGTTAACAGACCGGTTATCACATGTCCCTTCAAAACTGTCTACAGGGGAGCAGCAACGTACTGCCCTGGCACGGGCGTTACTTAACCAGCCGCGTCTGCTGCTAGCTGATGAACCGACTGGGAACCTAGATGACAAAAATACGGAAGTGGTATGTCAGCATCTTGCTGAGTATGCTGCCAATGGTGGAATGGTGCTACTGGTAACGCACGATCTGCGTGTTGCATCTTATGCTAATGATATCGTCCAGATGAGCGATGGAACTATTCTTGCTGATATATAGAGTACCGCTGTAGACGGTTAAAAAAATATGGGAAGTTACCAAAAAAGCCAGATTTTGATCTTTGCTGCGTGTGTACTATTAACCATTTTTTGGCCTGCTCTAAAGACACAAATAAGGACAGCGTTGACTGGCCGCAGTGGCGTTATAGCCCGGGGAGACTAACGTCTTCTCCCAGCAAACTACCGTCCAAGCTGCACTTAAAATAGGTGCGTCAACTCGATTTACCTCAACCCGATTGGCCTAAAAGGACAAACGAAACTACTGTTTGATCTCTCGTACGAGTCCGTGGTTATGGGTAAACAAATCTTTGTGCCATCGATGGTAAACGATAGCGTCACTGCTTACCACACAGAAACAGGCCGAGAACATTGGAGATTCTTTGCCGACGCACCAGCTCGCTTGGCCTCAATCGCTCGAAACGGCAAAGTCTATTTTGTCAGTGATGATGGATATCTTTATTGTTTGAGTGCTGTCGATGGGAACCTGTTATGAAAATTTCGAGGAGGACTTTCGGGCAAGAAGGTTTTAGGAAATGGTCGTTTAGTCAATGAGAATCCAGCCCGAGGCGGTCCTGTTTTCTACGATGGTAAGATCTATCTTGCGGCTGGTATTTACCCGTTTGTTGGTACCTACTTACACGCGCTTGAAGCTGAGACCGGCAAAGTCGTCTGGACAAACAGCGGAAGTAATTCTGTATTATATCAGATGAATTGAAATAAATTACCAGTGTGCCCAGGATAGGAGATAGCGGTAGATTGTGGTAAATTCTTTGTTAAAACAGATATGGGGTTGAACCAACCGATCTTTTTTCAGATGATGAACTGGTGGTGTTTCAACAGTCAATGACAAGCACTATATGATTTAGATCTTAGAACTAATTCTAATGCCACTATTCCATTAGGGTGTGATAGAATGAAGTTTAATAAAAGGGGCATCAGCTGAAGTAAAAGATTTTGGAGGCCAATTTTCTTCTGGTGGCCATGTTGCAGATTTGGGGAAATATGGGATCAGCTAAAATTGAAAATCACCAATATTGAACCGATTATTGTTAGCGTCCCCTATAAACATCGGGAAACCAGTACCCGAGTGCAACGGGATGGTGTTACGGCTGTACTAGTCAAAATTACCACCGATGCTGGGATTGTCGGTTGGGGGGAGAGTTGCCCTGGTCCAAATGTGGAGAGCATCTACCAGATTATCGTATCCATTATACCGGTTTTTACCGGACGGAATCCGGTCGACCGTGAAGCGATAGCACAGGATTTTTTCTCTACCGCTCACTGGTTTCACCGGGAAATGTCGGGAAATTTTGCTTTTGCTGGCATCGATATGGCCCTATGGGACATCTTTGGTAAGGCCTGCGGTCAGCCAGTCTACAACCTTTTTGGTGGTCTCTATCGTCAATCGGTAAATTACTTCTACTACCTGGCTTATGGTGATGCCGATTCGGTTACCTCTCAGGCTAAGCGTGGTCTGGAAATGGGTTATACCGTTTTCTATATCAAGGTGGGTCTTGATTTGGAAGCAGAACTGTCGATGATTGCCGCCTTGCGGGAAACCATTGGCCCAAACTGCAAAATTCGGATTGACGCCAATGGCGTTTGGTCTGTTAATCAGGCAGTCCGCTACCTGAACCAATTTGATTGTTACCAGATAGATTTTGCCGAACAACCGGTTTGGCCGGATCCAATTCGCAATATGATCGAGGTACGAAACCGAACACCCGTTGCCCTAGCCGCCAACGAAGGGTTATGGCGAGTGAGTGATGTCTATGAAGTTGTTCGTCAACGCGCGGCTGATGTTCTCTGTTTTAGCAGCAACTGGGTTGGGACACTGACCCAGTTTCATCGCTTAAGTTATCTGGCACATTTGGAAGGGCTACATGTTTGTCGTCATACGCACGGTGAGTTGGGATTGATGGCTGCTGCTTCCCATCAGGTTTGCCTTTCCTTGCCAAATCTGGTGGATGGGAATCAACAAACCGCTGGAATGTTGCAGGATGATATCCTGACTGAGCCCCTTCCTGTAGCCAATAGCCCTGACTGGGAGGCACCGAAAGGTGTTGGTCTGTGTGTCTTCGTTGATGAAGAAAAAGTAAAGAAATACCATCGCCTATATGAAAAACAGGGGCAGTTTTTACCGTATCAACCCTCTATGTTCGTTACCGAACCCAAGTTCTGAGGCCAATAATTGTTTTTTACCTGCTTATAATTGAATGCAGAATCAAAATCGAAAACATCAAATCGACTCAAGAAATTGAGGGGTTAAGATGACTCTGATGAGCCTACTTCTGCATGTTGGCATCACAGATGTGAAGGTCGTCTCGATGACGATACCGACGGGTTGAAGAGATCAACAAGTTGAAGATGCCAGATAGTTCCTGAAGACGCATAATGTCCGGTTAGGAGAGTTCAATCGACTCCATTCAGGATTGGGTTCCGCTGATGCGGATGAACATCAGGCGACCAGAACAGAATCGAGAGATATTTGCTCGCTGCAAGACGAAGGGGAAAATGGCTTTGCTGATTAAGGCGGCCGACATTCTGGATAATAGTCGTTACTGGCATTTATTAGCCGACAAAAAGTTAAGCCGATGGTTAATATGGAAAATAGAGTACTTTCTTCAGCTTTCTTGGCCAAAGTTAGAAAAAGAACAAGTTTGGCAGCAGCTGTCACAACGCTATCAACAACTTAACAGTTGAATTAGCTAATTGATAAACCTATTTCGCTTAGTCTTGGCGGAAAAAATGTCTGCCAATTAATTTTATCCGTCGCCATTAGCTAAATCAGCAATTTTAGGATTAGGGGCATACTATCTTTACAAAGGAAGACAGTTGACGCTATCACAGGCATAGTGCCTTTGACAATATTCAGCAGAACTCAGAATTTCAGCAGTTGATTAACAGTGGAAGCGAAAATAAAAACAAAATCCAAGCATTCCTTTTAAGTTGATATCAGATTTTCACCTAGATTATGAATGGCTAATAAGATTAATTGCTAGACTAGGCGAATTCTGCTTGAATGATACATGTTTACACGCCAAATCTTTGGCAGGTTAATTAGACGGATATCAGAAAACCAGTTGGCACCCTTTTTTCTCATCATACCTTTTACCAGCTGAAGCAAAGAACCAACCGGTTGGCTGTTTATCTAGTTGATAAGTCTCAAAACTTTTCTCAAGCAGAACTTCATGGTTAGACACCTGAAATAATTTAGAATCATTGACTAACTTAATCAACCCCAGAAAGGGGCCTCCTTGCTCTTAATTGCCTTTGAACGGTAGTTGGCCTTACTTGGTTAAGTTGTCGATAATTTTTTGCGGCCCCGCCACTAACAGCAGTCCTTATAATGGATTTTCTCGATCTGGTCTTGTTTTCTATTTAATTCTAGACCTACCATATTTCTATTGCTTAGGGATGAAACCGTAAACCTGGATTGAACACATTATGCGTTTAACTAAAAAGCGAAATCTGGCCAGTTCCACTTTTAGAACCCTCCAAGATAGGACCCATACATAGTGGAATGCAGTCAACCATGTTTAGATGAATAACACTTATTGCAACCGATCGAGAAGGGGAATAACAGGTTTGAACACCTTACATTGTAAACCAAAGCATGTCCACACGACAGTCGGATTCTCAACCGAATTAGGCTGTTACCTGGTCCGGATAATGTAGTTATCTGTCTGGCTGAGGGGGATTCCATCCTGGGGAAATCAACCGGTCAAAATAGCCGTCAGCCACAGTCAGACTGGGAGGAAACTACGTTTTTTGTTCAACTGATTTTAGGATCTCCGCGGCGTCAATTGATCGAACTCGTTGGGCAACTTGCCAAACCGTTTGACCTTTGTGATTGGGCTGATTGATATTGGCCCCAGCGGTTATTAACAATGTGATAGCCGCCCTTTTGTTCTCTACCTTTTTAATGGTTGATCGGATGGCATCAAAGAGTGGCGTCTCTCCCTGTTGGTCGGTGGCCTCCATATCCGCGCCCTGATCCAACAGCAATTTCATCACTTGAACAAAACCGGCTTTAGCCGCACAATGGAGAGCGGTTTTGCCTTTATAGTTGCGCAACCGACATCCGCACCGAGGCTTATCAGCCGTCGGACTTTGTTAGGATTCTCTCCTTTATCCCCCCGACAGGCATAAACTAGTGGTGGCCAACCCATCCTATTTTTTGCATTCAGGTCAGCGGGAGCAACACCGTAAGCCAGCAACAAAGCACTGATCTCTGGCCGTTCAATGGAAACGACTGGCGCTTGACTGGCATCGGCCCCATGTCGAAGTAACAATTCAGCCAGGTCGGCCCGATCACGACTGACACAGAAACCCAGCAACTGCTTGCTATGTAGTGTCACCTCAGCCCCTCGCTGAATAAGAAATTCAGCCACCGTTTTCTGCTGGCCAGCCAGCGCATAACCTAGCGGGGTGGCCCACGGAGCTTCGGCTAAACAAAAATTGTGCGGCTTACCAGCTCTCATATGATGCTGCCAGTGGCCATGATTCAGCCAGCTGGGCTCTGAATTGAGCAGTTTGTCCACCACCGGCAGATCCCCCAGATAGGCGGCGGAATGAATATCAACCGTGGCCCCATTCTCTAGCAGATAGGCGGCTACATCATGTCGGCCAGCCAATTGGGCCGCACAATAAGGGCTAATTTCAACTAAATGGGGTGTATAATGACAACCGCAGATATTGACATCTGCTCCCTGTTCCACCAAAAATTGAACTACCTCTTGTTTGCCCCGATAAGCCGATTCCCACAGCATGGTTCGTCCGTGTGACCCGACGGTATGAATCCATTCGGGTTTGTTGTCAACGAACTCTCGAGTCGATTCCAAGTCGCCGCGGGCGGCCGTTGCAACCACGATCTTCAGAAAATCACTCTGTTTGCCAGTGAGTTGTTTCTGTGACATACAATATTTCTTTGGCCTAGCTTAAAATCCATTTAACAAAAAAAGTGATGCAATTAGTTAGCTACAAATCAGCCACTTGTTATGCTTTTTGATCGCAGCATCTCAGTCGCATCAACTACCATCTAGAATTACTTTAATACAACCTTCCAGTCGCTAGCTCCATGTAAACCGGGACTGCCATCATCTGCTTGCCCCCGATATT
>PACG01000129.1 GCA_002699335.1 Candidatus Poribacteria bacterium | reverse complement strand
TAGAAAATATCAGAGAAATGACAACCAAGATTGATACCAAATGCGGACTAGAGTCGAAAATGCTTTCTGGCATCTTAAACGATGGCGTGGAATCGCTACAGGTTAGGGTAAAAATTCAGACTCTTTTTTAGCCGTCATTCATACAGAGTGTATATTTTTATGGGCTACTCGTGACTACACTATGTCGATCTAATTAGATCTGCCTTTTCGCTCTCAGATCAGCCTGAAACTGTAAATAACCAGATCTAGCGTATTATGCTGGGAACCTCTCCTTAGCCTGCCATCAGTGCCTCAATATCCTCGATCTGTTTGGGAACACCCGCCGTCAACACTTCGTAGCCACCTGTGGTCACCAGCACATCATCCTCGATCCGAACTCCGATGCCACGGTATTCAGGCGGAACACCTCTGGCATCAGCTGCGATGTAAATTCCCGGTTCAACAGTAGTGATCATACCGGGCTGGAACCTCCGGAAAGTTTTCCCGTCTTTGATGCGGCAAATGTCATGGACATCCATACCCAATGGGTGTCCAATCCCATGCATATAGAACCTACGATAAGCCTTCTCCTCGATTAATCTTTCTTTTTCTCCTTCCAGTAGACCAATCCGAATCATACCTTCAGTCAGGAGATCAATGGCCGTATCGGTCAGAATGTCAATCCTCGTGTCAGGCTGAATTAGGTCAATTAAGGTTGTTTGTACCTCTAGTACGACCTGATAAACCTCTCGTTGTACTGGGCTAAATTTTCCATTAGCTGGGAAGGTACGGGTGACATCACCGTTGTAGTTTCGATGTTCGCAGCCAGCATCAATCAGAACGAGATCATCATCCTGAATCCACCGATCATTGTCGGTATAGTGAAGAATAGTTGTGTTAGGCCCACTAGCGATAATCGAATTATAGCCAGCATATCCACCTTCAGTGCGACGGAAAACTGAGTCGACGAGCGCTTCAACTTGGTACTCGTACATTCCCGGATGGGTCGATTTCATGGCCGCGATGTGTGCATCTACCGTAATTTCAGTAGCACGGCGAATTCGACGAACCTCTTCTTCGTTCTTGATTAGCCGCATCTCCGAAAAAATGTCAGTTGGATCGACAATCGTTTTTGGCCCGGTGCCCTGGGTGGCACGATTTCGTCGATTCTGTTTGATATAATCGATTACTTTGGTGTCGTAAGCTGAATCACCCAAAGCATAGTAGATCCGATTGCTGTTCTCGACAAACTGGCCGATTTTGTCGTCAAACTCGTCAATTGGAAAGGCCATATCCGCTCCGAAATTGTCAATAGCTCCTTGTACGCCGATCCTTGTCCCATCCCAAGTTTCAGCCTTTGGATCACGGGGTAGGACAAATAGTACAAACTGGTAAGTCTCATGTTGTGGCGCAATAATACAGACTGCCTCCGGCTCAGGAAATTCTGTCAGGTAGTAAAAGTTGTTCTGTTGACGAAACTTATGGTGCATGTTATTGGATCTAACCGTTAATCGGTGGGCGGGCAAGATAGCAACCCCATTCCCAATTTGTTGCATGAATCTCTCTCTGTTTTCTCGATACATGTTTTTATCCTTTCCACGTACGGATACAAATGTTTAATTATACCAGTATTTCTCTAGAATGGAGTAGATATGGAATGGCAGTCATCGTTTTATGTTCTCAGAATTATAGATCGGCTAAAAGAAAAAACACTTTTGACTTTTTTCGACTTAATTCGCAACCAAATTCTTGTATTCAGCGTTTTCTCATTAAGCCAGATCTGTTATCCTATAAGGCCAAGTCACCAGTCTGCATCTGTGATAGTACTTATTGAAAAACAGTTCAGTTACAGGTCGTTTAAGGTCGTACCGGAAAGAAGGATTGGGGTTGCGCTTCATTTGTAGCTGTGCTATACTAACTA
This sequence comes from Candidatus Poribacteria bacterium, assembly GCA_002699335.1. The sequence goes on along the minus strand of PACG01000129.1, from coordinate 19,361 downwards.
TTTTGCTTACGACAGGTGCGATCTGCTTAGTCACACTGATATACATAATGGAGGTACGGGCTTAGTCAAACGAATATTTACTATTGTTTTGATGGCTGAACCTAAAGAAAGAGTTGAATGAACCAGGATCAGAAACAAGAAAACAGTCCTGAAATAACTAATGAAGAAGTTGAGGTGAAAGAGTCCGGCGACCAGGCACAACCGTCAGTTTCTGCGGAACCACCAGACACTATTTCAGAGCAAGACGCTCCATCGGACAGCGATTCTGCTGCGTTAGCGTCAGCATCTGAAATTAATGTGAGCGAAGCTGCTGAAGTCGAAATTGCTAGTGCGCCTGAAACTTCTGAAGGCTCAGGGGCAGCAGAAGAAATTGATTCTAAGAGATCCGAAACAGACGATGTGTCTTCAGCCGAGGATAACATGGACATGGCCGAAATGGACATGGAAGCCCTCTTATCCGCCACAGACCATTCTTTTGAGACTGTCTCTGAAGGTCGAATTATTCCAGGTACAATTGTGAGTATCAATGGTGATGAGGTTTTAGTTGACATCGGGTTCAAGTCAGAAGGAATCATTCCCACCAGAGAATTTGACACCGATGCCGAAGGGAATCTGCAAATTGCACTGGGTGATGAAATAGAAGTCTATGTTGTCCGGAAAGAAAATCTCGATGGTCAGGTTGAGCTGTCTAAATCTCAAGCTAATATCCATCGCGCTTGGGACAGTATTGCAAAAGCCTATAACGAACAGTCTGTCGTAACAGGAACAGTCACCGACCGGGTCAAAGGTGGGATGAGCGTTGAAGTTGATGGACTACGTGGATTTTTGCCTGCTTCACAGATCGAATTGCGGGCCGTACCGAACCTTGACGATTACATCGACCAGTCTTTGGAAATGCGAGTTGTCAAATTTAATAGACGACGAGACAACATTGTCTTATCCCGCCGTCTGTTACTAGAAGAAGAACTTAATCGTAAGAGATCGGCTTTGCTAGAGCAAATCGAAAAAGGCAGCCCTGTTACAGGTGTCGTAAAAAGCATAGCCCCTTTTGGCGTGTTCATAGATCTGGATGGTATCGATGGGCTACTTCACCGCAGTGACATGTCTTGGGGGAAGGTCAATCATCCTTCAGAAATGCTTGCGATTGGTGATGAAGTCGAGGTCCTGGTCATCGATGTCGACCGAGAGAGCGAGCGAATCTCACTCGGCTTGAAACAAAAAACCAGTGATCCTTGGGCAGCCGTTCCGGAGAAATATCCGGTAGATACCGTCGTTAAAGGGGCAATTGTTAATATCGTCAGTTATGGTGCCTTCATGGAAATCGCAGAAGGGATTGAAGGGTTGATCCACGTCTCCGAGATGTCTTGGACGCAACGTAATGTAGCACCATCGAAAATCGTGAATAAGGGAGACATAGTAGAAGCACGTGTTCTTTCCATTGATACAGAGGAACGCCGCATCTCTTTGAGCTTAAAACAATTATCGGCCAATCCATGGGAGCTCTTAGAGGCCAAATATCCAAGCGGCACTCATTTGACTGGCGTGGTCAAGAATTTGACTAACTTTGGTGCCTTTGTCGAAATCGAACCTGGAATTGATGGTTTGGTACATACTTCTGATTTTTCATGGACAGAACGAAACGTTGTTCCAGGCCAGATCTTGAAAGAAGACGAAGAAGTCGAGGTAGTTGTGCGAGACATCGATGCTGGTGAGCAAAGAATCTCCCTCAGTATCAAGCACATTTCGCCTGACCCCTGGCAAGAAACCACGGCTAAATATAAGCGAGGAACAACGGTCCAAGGTCAAGTCGTTAATTTGACCGATTTTGGCGCTTTTGTGAAGTTAGAGGAAGGGATTGAAGGACTGATCCATATTTCGGAATTGGCGGACTATCGGGTTAATAATCCCGCTGAAGTAGTTAGCATTGGCGATCAATTAGATCTGAAAGTAATCGAAATTACTCCAGAGAAACATCGAATTGGACTGAGCCTCCGTCGCGCCAAAGCAGAGGAAAACAGGACAGAGAGGAGCCAGACAACCGAACGGACAACCGAACGGACAACCGAACGCCGGTATCAGGCTGTTCGTCGTCGCTCTCGCCCAAGACCTGTGCAGGAAACCCCAGCCGCCAACGAACCGACCAGTTTTGGGTCTCTGCTCAAAAAAACACTAGGCCAAACAGTTCAGGAGCAGGAAGAGGAATAGATTTAGACAGGTGTACGTGCCGGACCAAAGGCCGGCTTGAAGTCGCAGATCTCGTCCGCCACTTCCTTACATCAGCCATGATTACCCCAATTGAGTCGAGGGTAGATCTGTTTGCTCAACTTTAGTCGTTAGGAGCTTATGCTTGAATTCAGATTTTGTTTTCACCTCTGAGTCAATTACCGAAGGCCATCCAGACAAGATGGCCGATGCGATTTCGGATTCGGTTTTAGATGCTGTTATCGGTGGTGACCCAACCGCTCGCGTTGCTTGTGAAACCCTGGTGACAACTGGGCTAGCATTTGTCTCTGGCGAGATTACGACCAAATCAACCGTCAATATTCCAGCCATTGTCCGCCAGGTGGCCAATGAGATTGGATACACTCAGGCGGAATACGGATTTGACTTCAATCGCTCTGCGGTCCTAACCTCGATTGATGAACAATCACCAGACATCGCCATGGGTGTGGATCTACTTGGTGCCGGTGATCAGGGCATGATGTTTGGCTACGCCTGTAATGAAACGCCAGAACTGATGCCAATGCCGATTATGATAGCGCATAAGCTAACTCGGCGACTCGCTGCTGCTCGCAAAGAGAAAATCCTGGATTTTTTGCGACCAGACGGAAAGTCCCAGGTCACGGTCGAGTATAGAGAGGGACAGCCGATGGTACGTGCCGTTGTGATTTCGACTCAACACGATCCGGAAATCGAAACTACAGATCTTCGTCAGGCTGTTATTGAAGAGATCATCAAACCGATAATTTCAACAGACTTGCGACATCCACAGATCATCTATCATATCAACCCCACAGGCCGGTTTGTAACCGGCGGTCCTCAAGGTGACACTGGATTGACGGGACGTAAAATTATCGCCGATACCTACGGCGGAATGGGACGACACGGCGGTGGTGCATTCTCGGGTAAAGATCCAACCAAAGTCGATCGAAGCGCCGCCTACGCAGCTCGCCATGTTGCCAAAAACATTGTGGCGGCTGGCTTGGCTGACCGTTGTGAGGTTCAGCTTTCTTATGCCATCGGCGTAATTGAACCAACCTCGGTAATGGTGGATACGTTTGGTACCGGCTTGGTTTCAGACCAGAAACTAACCGGGCTGGTCAATCAACATTTTGATCTTACCCCGGGCGGCATCATCGAACGATTACAGCTAAGAAAACCGATTTACCGCAACACTGCGGCTTACGGCCATTTCGGTCGAGAAGAACCGGGATTTACCTGGGAACTTACCGACTACGTTGATCGACTACTGAAGTGAGAAGTAAGAACTAAGAATTGGGAATTCACCATTCACTATCTAAACGGATACGATGAGGTTCGGCAAGCTAGGGCCGACTGAAGTTTGATCATCCGGGTAAAAACAAACACAATCAAACGGGAGCAATAAGAATTAAGAATTCATCATTCCTATATTCGCTATTCACTATTTAAACAATGAATTACGACATTCAAGATCCAGCCTTAGCTGAGGTTGGGAAACAACGAATCTACTGGGCGGACCGGTTTATGCCGGTTCTGAGTCAAATACGTGAGCGCTTTGAAGTTGAGAAACCGCTAACGGGTGTACGTATCGCAGCTTGCCTGCATGTTACTACTGAAACTGCTAATTTAATGCGGACACTGAAAGCAGGTGGCGCAGAAGCAGTTTTATGTGCTTCTAATCCACTCAGTACACAAGACGATGTGGCGGCCTCTCTAGTCGTCGATTACCAGATCCCTGTTTTTGCTATTAAAGGCGAAGACACAGAGACATACTACCGGCATATCGACGCCGCCATCAATTTTCAACCTACCATTACCATGGACGATGGTGCAGACCTGGTTTCTAAGCTGCATAGCGGTGAAGTCGAAACCTCAATTGTCGATGGGGTACTTGCTGGCACGGAAGAAACCACTACTGGCGTTATTCGACTGAAAAGCATGGCAGCTGAAGGAGTTCTGAAATTCCCGATTGTGGCTGTCAACGATGCCCAAACAAAACACCTTTTTGACAACCGCTACGGTACAGGGCAAAGTACTCTGGATGGAATTATCCGTGCTACCAATCTGCTAATGGCAGGATCAACTTTTGTCGTTGCCGGATATGGTTGGTGTTCCAGAGGTCTGGCAAATCGTGCGCGAGGACTTGGTGCTGAGGTGATCGTAACAGAGGTTAATCCGCTTACTGCCTTGGAAGCCATCATGGATGGATTTCGTGTAATGCCAATGATAGAAGCGGTTAAAGAAGCTGAGGTCATCTGCACAGTGACTGGAAACATTCACGTGATACGAGGTGAACACTTTGAAGTCATGAAAGACGGGTGTATCGTTGCTAACTCCGGTCACTTCAATGTTGAAATCGACATTCCGGCTCTCGAAAATTTGAGTCAAAAGCAAACGACCATTCGTGAATTCGTGGAAGAGTACACTTTGAAAGATGACCGCAAAGTTTATTTACTAGGCCAAGGGCGACTGATTAACTTAGCGGCAGCGGAAGGTCATCCCGCCAGCGTGATGGATATGAGCTTTGCGAACCAAGCACTCTCCGCTGAACACATTATTCAGCGACACCAAAAGATGGAGAATCAAGTTTATGGTGTTCCACAAGATATCGACCAAACCATTGCCAGCTTAAAATTGAAAGCATTTGGTGTGGAAATTGACCAATTAACTGAGGAACAAGAAACTTATCTTAACTCCTGGACCATGGGCACTTAAGAATTGAGAATCGGGGATTCACGGTTCTATTTATACGGACATGTGGAACTGGATTAAAAAATCTGAAGTTTGGGAAAACGTAATACTAATTGTCGGCGTTTTTTCACTGTGGCCAACGATTCTACTTAAGGATAAACCGCTGGATGCTTATAATGGTTGGGCTGGGGTCTACCGCCGATATCTTGGGCTACTGATCGTGGTTCTGTTGGTTATTTTAGCTCGTCGCTTCTATCGTATGGTGGCAGCTTTTAAGCAACATGATCGGCGATAGGGAGATCGAAGATTAAGAATTGGGAAGAATGTCGCTACCCCTGCCGTTTCGCTAACAACTTGTTCTAACCCAACAACATGTAAACAGAGCTCGAAGGGATGCTAACAAGAATGGGTGTTTTAGTTGTCGGGTCGGTTGCACTAGATACAGTTGAAACCCTTGAAGGGAAGGTTGAAGATTCGCTAGGTGGCTCTGCGACCTACTTTTCAGTGGCGGCGAGTTTCTTTCATCAACAGATTCACCTGGTTGGAGTTGTTGGTGATGACTTTCCATCGGAATACGTCGATTTCTTGAGCAAACGCGGTATTGACTTGCAAGGGCTTGAACGGATTACCGGTGGGAAAACCTTCCGTTGGGGCGGAAGTTATGTTAGCGACCTAAATGCAGCTGAAACAGAGTTTACCTACCTGAATGTGTTTAGTGATTTTGATCCTAAACTACCATATACTTACCAAGATACCCCCTATGTTTTTTTAGCTAATATCAATCCGGAATTACAACTTCGGGTGCTAGAACAGGTTCACCGCCCCAAATTGGTAGTTTGCGATACCATGAATTTGTGGATCGATATTAGTCGACCTGCTTTAATGGAGACACTGAAGCAGGTCGATATTCTGATTCTTAACGATGGTGAAGCCAAACAACTCACGGAGAAGAAAAATCTGATTCAAGCAGGAAAAGAAATCCTGACTTATGGGCCAAGTCGTGTGGTAATCAAAAAAGGAGAGCATGGGGCAATCAGCTTGACTAAATCCGAATTTTTTGCTGTGCCTGCTTATCCGTTAACTTCTGTCTTTGATCCTACTGGAGCCGGAGACAGTTTCGCAGGTGGATTTATGGGATATCTTGCTGCTCAAAATCGATCGAACGATGAACAGACCATTCGTCAAGCGATTGTTTACGGAACTGTAGTGGCTTCATTTAACGTAGAGGATTTCAGTCTCAATCGACAACGAACTCTGACACGACAAGAAATCGACGACCGTTTTAATCGGCTCAAAGACATGGTTCACTTTTGACCACCGACTAGCGTTGTGGACAGAAACAGTTGCTTTAGATCTGCTGAAGTGCCCGGCGCATCCACTCGATTCCCACTTCTGCTTCGGTTGGACTGATAATAAGCGGTGGAGATACCCGTAACACATTGCCCGCAAGGGGGCCTATCAGGTGTAGACCTTGTTGGTAACAAGCCAATACCAATTGGTTAGCAATCGAATCAGATTCCAACTCGAGTCCCCAGACTAAGCCTTCTCCTCTGACCCTTGTAGCGAAGGAAAACTCATCTGTTAGTTGGCATAACCCTTTCTCAATTACTTGACCGGCTTGACGGCAATTATCAAGGATGGGGAAGGTGTCGAACGTGTCTAACGTTGCCAAGGCTGCTGCACAACCCCGTGGAGTTCCACTAAAAGTATCTGAAGCCTCGCCGTAGTCGAAGGTCGATAATAGATCTGCTCTGCCGACAACCGCCACAATTGGCTCGCCGTTGCCAATTCCTTTGCCGCACACAACTAGATCCGGATCTAAACCATACTTGGTGGTGGCATACATTTCACCGGTGCGACCATGGCAAGACTGCACTTCGTCTAAGATGAAAATCACCTGATGGTCGTTGCACCAATCGTTGATGGTCCGTAGATACCAATCTGGTGGATGGTAGGATCCCTTGGCACCAAGATAAGGCTCTGTTACCAACATAGCAATCTGGTTTGGGTATTCCTCTCGCAGACGATTCAATTGTTCCAGCACTTTTACTTTCAAAGTCTGATTCGGTTTGTCTCGGACATCCTTCACCATAGGGAAGTCGATCCAACGAACATTAGGGTTCTGACTCTTGTCTCCGGTTACATCGCCAGCTAATCCCTTTTGGCCATGAAAGCCATAACGGGTAGCCAAAATCAGATGCCGATCCGGATGGTAGCGTTGAGCCGCCCACATCGCTTTGATGATTCCTGCTGAACCACAAGCTGCCCATAAGATCTGTTCCATCTTCGGCGAGGCAAAACTGTCAATTAAGCGACTCGCAGCTTCGACCTCAATAGCAGTCAGCACATTATAGGCGTTCCTTGGTAGACCTTTGGCATAAAAGGCGAATCTCTCCTCAAAATAGGCGTGTTGATGCCCCAGGTTAGCTACTAAAACACCGGAAGCAAAGTCCATCAATTTTTGCCCTTCTAGATTCCATAACCAGATACCTTCAGCTCGATCGACGACTAGTTGTGTTGGGGTGTAGGTTTTGTGCCCTTTGGAGACTAATTTGCCAAGTTGGTTTCGAACTACATTCGACTTGACTTCTCCTTCAATTTGGATCAGATGACTTTCGACTTGACTCAAAATGTTAACCTTTCCTTTTCAATTCAACTTTAGCTGGTGGGATCTGGGAACATACGAGAGCTCGACTTACTGTTGGATCATTGTGCTAATTTGTACGCTTCGACCTCCCGGATTGCAGCTGGTGAAGGGGCTAACACCCGGAAAAACTTAGCGTAGCGACCGGCAAAGGTTCTTTTAATCACGTTGACAACGTGATCGTCAGGATTAACAACGGTTTTGGTAACAATTCGGTCATCAATAGTGCGGTTGACTTTGATGCGAATCATACTCGATGTGAAGCGAAGCCGGTCAATCACAAACTTGGTTTGGAGATGACCGCTTCGGTCGAAATTTCGACTTCGAACCGAGTGGGCAATTTCCCATTTATTAGTTTTTGGTTCCAGATATTCCAAACTGAACATGAGCAGGTTTTGGTTGTGAATAATGAGCCTGCGGATGGATTGTGGTTGGGGGAACTTAATCACAAAAGCACGATCTTTATTCTTTTGAGGTGGCAGTGCAATGGCGACTGTTTCTAAATTACCATCAACCAACCGTTGGTCAGTTACTTCCAAATCCGGTTCTAGCATCAAATTGTCGCTCCACTGAGTCGAAAGTGAAGCCAGACAGCCCATTAAGAAAATTAGCAATACCATTAAGCAAGCAAGCAGGATGCCGCTATAAATCCAACGGATAGTTCTACCGGCTACAAATTCTGTCCACGGTCTCGGGGTGTAATTTAACATTTTTTACTCCTATCAGATTTGCGTTGTCGGGTTTTTGAAGCTGTTCTTAGGGGATGTGCCATCGGAAAGGGTGGAAAAATGGAAGATGTTTGTTCGAACAAAGCAGCCGCTTCCTTAGAAGAGGTTGCAGTATCGCTGATTCTGGACGAAGAGACCCTATCAAACGTTGATTTACAGGTTTGAAGATGCTGTTTCGCTAACAAAGATGAAAGAAAAGGTACGTAGCTCGATTTCTGGTTTGAACGTGCAATTCTATGGTACTCACCAGTGGTTGCTACTTTTGTCTTTGCTGTGGTTTGAGAAATTCGCATCATCAGTAACCCAACAATAAAGCCGGCAATATGAGTGCCCCAAGCAACAGGTACTTGGGGTGGTGCTAAATAAGCATTAACAATTTGTAAAGCGATCCAAGCTAGTAGAACAAGAGTAGTTGAAACGGGAACAACAGTGACAAGCAGAAAAGCACGAATTTTTTTGCCTCGACAAACGGCTAAATGCCCACCCATAATCCCCGCAATAGCACCACTTGCACCTATTAGGTAAGCGGTTGAACCTGGGTGAAATCCGATGTGCACCATTGTCGAGAGAATCCCTGACAACAGATAGAACGCTAAGAACATCCAGCAACCAATCCGATTTTCCAAGTCTGGTCCGAAAGCTGACAAATACAGCATATTGCCAATTAGATGCAAGAATCCACTGTCAAGGCGAATATCGTGAAAAAACAGTCCGTATAATAGTCGAGGGGCATGATCCTTGATGCTGGAAAATGAGGACAGAAAATCGAAAGGTACAATAGTGTACATCTTGATTAAATCCACCCCATAAAAATGCTGGGAGAATAATTGCCACCCGAAAACCGTCACATTAGTCGTCATTAGGAAATAGACGGCTGAAATCCTACTGATTTTAAGGTTTGGGAAGCTAGTAAGTTGGTCGGGTTCTGTTCGAAATGGAATCAACATGGGGTTGTCATCTTCCACTATTCATAGATGGGTTAGGTCGGTAGATCTGCATACTGGTCTAAGATCTCGTCGGGAACATCGAAATGATCCACAATACCTATGACTAGTTCTCGTATCGGAGCATTATCAATCTGAAAGATTTCTTGTGCCACGCCAGGGCCAGCTCCTACTAAGACCGTATCGCCTTCGCCAGCCCCCACGTAATCGACAGCGATAGTTGGTGTGCGAACCACTTCATTGAGTAAACTTAATGGTTTCACTAGTAAAAGTGTCCGACTATTATACGCCTGGTGTTTAGTTAACGAAACAACTTTACCGATAACTTTGGCAATATACATTGAGAATCGAGAATTTACTATCTACCTGATCATTCATCAATTAGGGAAACTGTATCCACCAGACCAACGATAGCCACATCAGTTGGCATCTCCCGGTCCGGATGGGTAAAACTAGCATCACCACCGTTCACTGTATAAACCAAGTCGCCGATCCCGGCCAATCCTTCTGTATCGACGGCGACATGAGCAGATCCAATTTCTACCCCTTTTTCAGAGATTGGTTGAACGGCTAGTAGACGCATCCCGACCAAACTAGGATCTTTTTGCGTGGCGACAATGGTACCGATAATTTTCCCCAGATCCATCTCGGTTTTTACCCCCCCTAAATTCTATTTAGAATTGGCTATCCACTGGCTGAATAGCTAATTCCTCAATGCGTGTGTGTAGCGTATTGCGGTTGATACCCAACAATTGTGCTGCCCGGCTACGGTTCCCATTGGTATGCGCCAGAATAGCTTCAAACAAAGGTTTTTCGTAAGATCGACGAATTACGTTATGTAGATTTTCCATTTCGTCTACATTTCGATCTAGGTATCGGTCAACTTGATAGGAGACTAACTGTTGGATCTGAACTTGTAGATCGAAGTCCGTTACTGAAGTAAAAGAAACTTCTGCCCCCAGATCTGAAAAATGTTCGGGTAATAATACATTGCCGGAATTCATTACTAAGGCCCTCTTGATGGTGTTCTCTAATTCGCGCACATTACCCGTCCAATTATGCTTTAAAAGCATGTCCAGCACTTTTTCGGAGATCGACACTTTCGGTTGGTTGTAGGATTCAGCGAATCGAGTGATAAATAAATCTACCAAGGCTGGAATATCTTCTAGTCGTTCTCTTAGGGGCGGCAGGTAAATGGGAATCACATTTAAGCGATAGAATAGATCTTGCCTGAAGTTACCTTTCTGAACCTCCTGGCTTAATTGACGATTGGTAGCTGAAACCACACGAACGTCTATCTTCTGACGGCGGCCAGATCCAATAGGTTCAATCTCCCGCTCCTGCAGGACCCGCAACAGTTTCATCTGGATCTCTTGAGGCAACTCCCCAACTTCATCCAGGAAAATCGTACCTTTACCGGCTTGCTCAAACTTCCCTTGTCGAGCATTATCAGCACCCGTATAGGCTCCTTTCACATGTCCAAACAGGGCACTTTCGATTAATGCCGAGGGGATCGCGCTGCAGTCGACTACCACAAATTCCTCGTTAGCTCGAGAGCTATTTTCATGAATTGCTTTGGCAACCAATTCTTTCCCCGCTCCACTTTCGCCAATAATCAGTACTGTTTCGTGGCTAACTGCTGCTCGTCCAATGATCTGGTAGACTTGACGCATGGCCGGGCTTTCACCCACAATTTGGCTTTTTGTTTGAGAGGTCGAGACTAAGTCCTCTGAGTTGATATTTTCTCGTTGCAGAAGAGTAGATCTGGCATGCTCTGAGGCGTTGGCAGCTCTAGTTGCCACTTCGACCAATGCTTCTCTATCAAAGGGTTTGGTGATATAATCGTAAGCGCTCCGCTTTGCGGCTTCGATGGCTGTCTGTGTATCGCCATGTGCGGTGATAATGACCACCGATGTGGTCTCATCAATTGCCTTTAAGTCATTGAGGAGGTCTAGCCCATTAGCATCCGGCATAATGACATCCAGGAAAACCACGGCGTAAGTTTGAAGTTGAAAAAGCTCTAACGTTTCCCTGCCATTCTCGGCTACATCAACGACGAAGTCAGTCCTCTCCAGAAACTTTTGCAGGACGAAACGAATACTATCGTCGTCATCAGCAATTAAGATTTTAGTATCTGCCATTTAACTCCTTTTATGCATGGACTATTATGACTATCCCCGTGCCCCCATCACGCACTGCTCAACCGGCAGCGTTATGATAAACGCCGTTCCTTCAGTCTTTGTTACATCGACCTCAATTGTGCCACCATGCTCAGCCACAATCTGCCTGCTAAGTGCCAAACCGATACCTGTTCCTTTCTGTTTAGTGGTAAAGAAAGGATCAAATAAGTGCGGTACGGTTTTATCTTCAATACCACATCCTGTATCCTCAACCCGAATCTGTACCTGGTCAACAGTCTGACATAGACTCGTATATACGGTTAGTATTCCGTGATCATCNATAGATTCAATTGCATTCCTGAAGAGGTTGAGTAAGACTTGGCGCATTCGACCTTGGTCGATTTCAACGAGAGGNAGTTCCGAGGCAAACCGCCGTTCAACTTGAACTCGATGTTTGTCAAGATCTACTCGACACAACTCTAAGGTTTTTTCGATTATCTGACCAAGATCAAAGGTTTGGAAGTTAGGCTGATAGGGACGACCAAAGATTAGCAACTCCTCGACGACCCGATTCAACCGGTCTACTTCTTTGAGGATAATATTCAGACAAGTTCGACTCTCATCTGTTAAATAGTTGTCTAGTTCCAATAACTGAGCGGAGCCACGAATGCCACCCAGCGGATTGCGTACTTCATGCGCAATGGTAGTTGCTATCTTGCCAAGTGTTGCTAACCGCTCTGCCTCAACAAGCGAATCAACAATCTGCTGGATTTCGACCCGCTGTGCCAAGATCGAAGCCACAATGGTCAAGGTTCTTATATCTTCTTCAATCGAGAATCGATCTGCGGCCTTGTCGATGGTCAAGGTAGCAACAGATTGTTGGTTGATAATAATCGGTAAGCACCAAGAAGCAACTTTATTTTTCGATTCCACTTCCTCAATGGCACACATTTTCCCCTTANCGTGCAGAATCGCGACTGGTTCGTTGTGGTCTAAAACATACCGACAAATTTCATCAATATGGTCGATCTGGCCTCGCCGAATCTCAGCTTCGGTCAGCCCAACAGTGACTGGAATGGTTCTGACCAATTGATTCTCAGACCAGATTCGAAGNGTACCACGGTGAATTCCCATTTTCTTGGCTAAGACACGAATTCCTTGTTCTAATAGAGTATCTAAGTCAGTAGCGGCAGGCCGCCGACGCATATTAGCAAGTTGACTAACATCAAATATGGTTGANAAACTGTGGATCTGTTTAGCCAAATCCAGGTTGGCGAGGTCGATATTGTGCAATTGGTCAGCCGTTTTTTGCCGTTCAGCCTTCAACCACTGAATCATACAGACGATAAAGACTGCTATGAATGGGTAAATAGTCGCCACAATCGCAAATTGGAACTGATTCGGGTTCAAGGAGACGTAGATTAGATTAGCTCCGGTAGTAAGGCCTAAAATCGTATACTGCCCGACTTTCTGACTGTACCTACCGGCCAAGATCATCACACCATAATACAGATGGGTGGCAATGTAGGAGTTTTGAAACCCTGCCAGTGGATCTTGGGCTCCATAAAGAAACAGGTTAATGAGAATCACCAACCCGGTTAGAAGAACCGTAGGCATACCGTGCTANCTTTGCCTCAGACTTCCTTAGATCGCACCCCGACTGGAGATCAGCATCTTGGGTCAAATCGAAGGTTAACCCTGATCAGGGTAGAGAGTAAACTTAAGAAAGTTGGTTAGCATCCGTAATCCAACTCCACCACTTTTTTCAAGGTGAAACTGGGTTGCAACTAGATTTCGTATGGCCACTACACTACAAAATCCAACTGTATAATGAGAGGTTCCAATTTGGATTGCGTCATCATCAGGAATCGGATAATAGGAATTAACGAAGTAAAAATGGGCCGGATTCGGCACCCCCTCAAAGATCCAGTGAGGCCGGGTTTGATAGACCATATTCCAGCCAATCTGTGGCACTTTGAATCCGGTGCGTGCTTCAAACTGCTTGACCTGACCCGGTAAAATGCCAAGACAGTTTGTATCTTCTTCTGTGCTGTGATGGAACAAGATCTGGATGCCGATGCAAATTCCCAACATCGGTTTGCCTACTTCAAAGGCCTGGCGTAAGATTAGATCTAAGCCTCGTTCTCGCAGGGTGGTCATGGTAGCTTTCGCCGCCCCAACTCCCGGAAAGATGATCTTCTCTGCTGATTGAATTAGGTCCGGGTCAGTGGTAATTTCAGCCTGGAATCCAAGATAATTGACCGCCCGCTGAACACTGGTCAAGTTACCCGCGTTATAATCGATGATTGCAATCATCTCAGTCGGTTTCAGAAGGTTGAAAATTGTCGATCTGTTGGTGAAGGTTAACCATCTCAATGGCGGTAACTGCGGCTTCGGCTCCTTTGTTGCCAGCTTTGGTTCCGGCTCTCTCAATAGCTTGCTCAATAGTATCGGTTGTAATCACACCGAAGATCAGCGGAACGTCAGTTAACAATGCAACCTGAGCAATTCCTTTAGCGCTTTCACCNGCTACATAATCGAAGTGGGATGTTGCGCCACGGATCACAGCCCCGAGACAAATTATCGCATCGTACCGACCCGTGGCTGCAACTCGCTTAGCGNTTAGCGGAATCTCGAATGAGCCCGGTACCCAAAACAGGTCCACGTTTTCCAGGTCGGTACCGTGTCGCCTGAGTGCGTCTTGCGCGCCTGAGAGTAAGTTATTAGTAATAAAACTATTAAAGCGGCTAACAATAATAGCGAACTTCAGATCGGTGCCGACCAGATCGCCTTCATAAGTTTTTGTCATACAATTATCCTGAACAACTTGATGTGAGGGGGAGGTCCAAGACCAAATGCCCCAACTTAGATCGTTTGGTTTCCAGGTAGTGCTGATTGAATTGTTGCGGCTTTACCTGGAGTGGGACACGCTCTACCACCTCCAAAGCGTGTCCCTCCAGACTACTAATTTTTCGTGGATTATTGGTCAGTAACCGCATTTTTCCAANGCCTAAATCCCTCAGGATTTGGGCTCCAATACCGTAATCTCGGAGGTCAGCAGGAAAGCCCAGTTTTTCATTGGCCTCAACAGTGTCGAGACCTTCTTGGTCTTGCAATTGATAGGCCCGAATTTTATTGCCTAACCCCATGCCGCGTCCTTCTTGTCGCATATAGAGCACGATACCTTCGCCCTCTTCCGCAATTAACTCCAAAGCTCGATCCAGTTGTTCTCCGCAGTCACAACGAAGTGACCCAAACACATCACCGGTCAAGCATTGAGAGTGAACTCTAACCAGGGTCGGTCGGTCGGCCACAATCTGCCCTTGTTTCAATGCTATGTGCGTTTTNCTGTCTGTCACACTCTCATAAGCGACCAGTTGAAACTGGCCATATTTGGTCGGCAAAACGGCTTCTGCTGTTCGACGAATTAGGGTCACGGTTTGGAGGAGATAGGCAATGAGATCCGCAATCGTGATAATCTTCAACCGATGTTGCCGGGCAAACTTTAACAACTCTGGCACCCTTGCCATTGTGCCGTCTTCGCTNAGGATTTCGCATAGAACACCAGCAGGATAAAGATCCGCCAATTGGCACAAATCTATAGTTGCTTCTGTGTGTCCAGCACGGCGTAGAACTCCACCTTCGGCAGCTTTCAAGGGAAATATATGGCCCGGGCGGAGAAAGTCGTCAGGCGAGGCAACGGGATCAATAAACTTTTGAATTGTCATGGATCGCTCTTGGGCTGAAATGCCGGTTGTCACCTCTTTGGCATCAATCGTGACGGTGAACGCCGTACTCATTTTGGAGGTGTTTTCGGCCACCATAGCGAAAAGTTCCAGTTCTTGTAATCGTTGCGAAGTCGCTGGCAGACAAATCATGCCCCGGCCATACTTGGCCATAAAGTTGATGGCTTCTGGCGTGGCCTTCTCCGCTGCCATTATCAGATCGCCTTCATTCTCCCGGCCAGGATCATCGACTACCACAATGANTTCACCGTTACGAATCGCCTGAATCGCTTCTGGAATGGTATTAAACGCCATTTTTAGCTGTCCTCTTGCACGAATTCAATCAGCATAACCGTTCGTTTGTAGAAAATCTAAGCTAATGTCACTGCTAGTACGACCCGATAGTAATAATCGCTCAACGTACCGACCGATCAGATCCACTTCCACGTTGACTAAATCTCCAACCTTCTTGCGGCCTAACGTTGTCACCTGTTTGGTGTGCGGAATCAATGCCACTTCGAAAGTGTTATCTTCTCGCTTGGAAACGGTCAAACTAACGCCATCAACGGTTACAGAGCCTTTATAGACGATGTAGCGACCAGCCTGATCCGAGATTGACACCCGCATAATGGATGAAACGCCTTCATCCCACCATCCGGTAATGNTAGCTGTTTCATCGACGTGCCCTTGAACCAAATGGCCACCCAATCGGTCACCGAGACGAACAGACCTTTCAAGGTTAACAGGANTACCCGCTGTTAAACGACCGAGATTAGTTAAACGAAGAGTTTCGGCTGAGATATCAGCTATAAAATTTGGAGTCGAATCAATGACTGTTAGGCAAACACCGTTGACTGCGATACTATCCCCTATTTTAGTATCTTCCAGCACCGTTTTAGCTTGAACCTGAAGGCGGATTGATTGCCCTGATGCTGTACCTGCTGGCCGGTAGGAAGACACCTTGTCGAGATGCTGGATGTAACCGACCTCTTCAATTATTCCCGTAAACATAATCTCCTATGGAGGCTTCTATTAGCAGATCCGCTCCGATCTGTTTAACCTCCATCTCTCCTAATTTTACCGCTTGGCTTAGCTTTTGCACCCCCATTCCCTGAATTGCGCCAGGAGCATCTACTCCGCCAACCAAGATCGGGGCCAGAAAAAACATGATGCGATCCACAATCCCAGATCGGATGGCGGAAGCATGAATTTCGCCTCCCCCCTCGATTAGCACGCTGGTGATTTCTCGTTGACCAAGTTGGACTATCAATTGTGTTAAATCCACCCGGTTAGCCACTGAATTGACGACGAGAACCTGTGCTCCCAATTCTCGATAAACTTGCCGTTGGCTAGCGCTAATTTGATCGGTAGTAGCGATGATAACGCCGGCTTGGCTGTCGGAATTAAAAATCTTGGCCGTGGGTGGTGTGCGTCCTTGTGAATCGACAACAATTCGAACCGGATCTTGTCCAACAGAATTAGGTAGTCGTGTGGTTAGTAGTGGATCATCCGCCAAAACAGTTCCAACACCGACTAGCACAGCATCAGCCGCATCCCGAATTTGGTGAACCATTGTTCGCGACTGCGGACCGGTAATCCATTTCGATTCGCCAGTGGAAGTAGCAATTTTTCCGTCCAAACTAGTGGCAGCCTTCAAGATTACCAAAGGCAGCCCCGCCGAAATGTACTTGATAAAACTGGCATTCTGCTTTTTGGCTTCTCGTTCCAGCAAACCAACCTGGGTTTCGAGACCAGCTTGTCTTAAAGCCGAAATTCCTTTTCCGGCGACCTGCGGATTTGGATCGACCATTGCCACCACAACCTGGCGGATACCAGTCTTAATAACNGCTTCGGTGCAGGGTGGTGTCCGGCCAAAATGGCAACACGGTTCTAGCGAAACGTAGAGGGTTGCGTCTTGAGCTCGCTCTCCAGCCTGTCGCAGGGCGTGAATCTCCGCATGAGGTGTCCCGGCCCTTTGGTGAAAACCTTCGCCAACAACTTCATTTGACTGAACCACGACCGCACCAACCATTGGGTTGGGGCTAGTTCGNCCACGTCCCCGTTCCGCNAAGGCCAATGCNCGCCTCATAAATTGAGGATCTGNATTTGCCATCACTACCAGTTCGTTCAGCAAATNCAAATTATAGCACAGCTATTTTTTCTATAACAAGTTGATCAGACCTGATCCGTGAGTCAGAGGAGATTGATAGGTCTGGTACAACTAGCATAGAGCCGAATCACTGTCGCTAAGTTAAAACGAACCAGTAGATCACTGATCTGTTTTTGGATTGCAAAACGGATTAACCCCATCGTTCCTTTTCCAATGTTGACGCGACGCGGTTTCCCAACTTCGATCTGATCAAACCTGTTTTTTTGCAGTANATCTGTTAAGGATTGGCAAGAAAAGTAGTAGAGATGGTCTTTNGGATGAACGTAAGGCCAGTTCTCTNTTTGCATTTTCATTTGGATGCTTCCGCCATTGGGAACTTCGACGACCAACTTACCGATTCTTGGTTTCAAAATGCGACGGATTTCGGTTAGGAGTGGATTGGGATCTGGAATATGCTCTAACACATGAAATAGCGTTATCACATCAAAATGAGCGTCGGGAAAGTTAGCCTCGAATAGATCNCCACAAAAAACNNNNAAATCATAATGCTCTCTGGCATATTGACAACCNGTNTGCGACAGGTCAACCCCACAGGTTTCCCATCCAGNAGATTTGGCTAAATGCAAAAATGTTCCCATACCACACCCCAGATCCAGTAACCGCCGCCCTGCCGTTTTAGCAGTGACTTCAGCTAACCGTTCTGTCATTTGCGCCCACTCCATAGGGTCAGCCACCAATTGGGTGCGCTTTTCCGACGGATAATAGTGGGATACATAGTCGCCCGCTAGCACGGGAGCNGGAACTCTCGGGTTAACGAAGATCAAGCGGCATTGGTTGCAGGAGACAATGTTCAAATCATCCTTTCGNAATAGAAAGGCTGTTTGATTATGTTCGCAAATCGGGCAGTTAGTGGGCTCAAGCGCAGACATACTCACTAACATCTCNAATGTTGCCTATTATGACACTATTTNGANGNAGACGCAATCCTGAATGTAGGACGCAGGCCCAACTCACNAGGAAGANTAGNTCAGTCGATGGTATAATATGCCNNTTGTCGAATCGGAGGACGATTAGTCTAATGTCTGTCTACTTTGCACATGGCGGCGAAAACGAAATCATCACCAATGCACAAAAACAGGAACTGATCCAGAAATTGCTGGAAAAGTGTCAACTAGAGAAAATATTGGTTCTCCCTCCTGATATTACCCGGCTTCATTCTAATGCAGGCCAACTGACACAACTCCTCTATCAGCAGTGGGTCGAGCAAACCAAAACCAGCGATAAGCGATTCGATGTCCTCCCGGCTATCGGCACCCATTCTCCCATGACCCCACAGCAGATTGAAACCATGTTTGGTCGGATGGAACAGGCCACTTTTTACCACCATGACTGGCGAAACGAGGTTCATCAGTTAGGCGAAGTGCCGGCAGATATAGTCCGTGAAATCTCAGATGGAAAGATCGACTATAGTATTCCGGTCGAGATCAATCGACGTATTGTAGAAGGTGGCTACGACCTGATTTTGTCAATAGGTCAAGTGGTCCCACACGAAGTGGTCGGCATGGCAAACGGGTTCAAGAATGTGCTGGTTGGAACCGGTGGTGCGGAGATGATTAATAAATCTCATTTTCTAGGAGCGGTGGATGGGATTGAACGGATGTTGGGTCGGACCGAAACTTCAGTTCGTTATGTATTCAACTACGCTCACCAGAACTATCTCAAACCGATTGGCATCGTCTATCTGATGTCGGTGATGGGTTTAGCCGAAACAGGCGAAACAGTGATGCGGGGGCTGTTTGCCGGTGATGATCACCAAGCCTTTGAAATGGCGGCAGAACTGAGTCGGAAAGTCAACTTCAATTTGTTGACCCAACCCCTCAAGCGAACAGTGGTATATTTAGATCCGCTGGAATTTAAGAGCACTTGGTTAGGTAACAAGTCGGTCTATCGAACCCGGATGGCCATGGCCGACCGGGGGGAATTGATTGTGATTGCCCCTGGCTTGCGCGAGTTTGGTGAAGATCCTGAAATTGATCGTTTGATTCGGAAATACGGCTATCTCGGCACCGAAACGACGTTGCAGCAAGTGGCCGGTAACGAAGACCTGCGCCGTAATTTGTCGGCGGCTGCCCACCTTATCCACGGCACCTCTGAGGATAGGTTTAAAATTACCTACGCCACCAAAAATTTGAGCCAA
>PACG01000128.1 GCA_002699335.1 Candidatus Poribacteria bacterium | reverse complement strand
GAATAGTGAATGGTGAATAGAAGGTGGAAGGTCGGCTCAGACCGATACTTTTGACAGCCTGTCCTGCATAGGTCTGCGTCTGTTGCCAGATCTCTACCAGTTGCGGATAGATCTCTTTTACTCTGCCTATTACCTGGTTCTCCGCTTGATCTTCCATCCTGGCCGTCATGGCTGATGACCGTTGGGCTCCACAATTGTCCCAGGTACCTTTCAGTCGATGGCTCGGTCTTTCTGATCTTCTGTTTCCACCTCCACCTGGGAGCGGGATCGCGGTCTAACCCGGCGCTGGAGTTGGGCTAGAAGTTCCTCCCCATCCACGGCTTGCTCCTGTTGCCGTATTTGCCGATTGGCCTCATAACCGTCCATTAGCGGCATCTGCAGACCCATCAGGATCAGATCGTACCGCCCGGCCTGGAATTTGTCTAACGCTTGCCGGCCATCAACCGCTTCCTCCACTTGCTAACCCTTCCAGCAGATTGACCAGGGCAACTTACATGCCACTTTAACCGGCTTCATAAGGGGCAGTGCATATAGAATTCTAGCGGAATCAGATAAGGCACCAACTCGAACAAGCATTATGCCGTTCCTGTCGGGAAAAGTGCCCATTAGCGGTAGTGTAGATTTAAGACCGGAGGTATGTTAATCATACAACTTATCACTATCTATTTCTATGATTCTAGTGTAAGTCCTGATGATAACATTAGATCTCTTGCGTTAATGTTATGCAGAATATGCGAATCGGTGTGATCGATAGATTTATATCTTGAAGATGTAAGCGATAACCAATGGATATTTAGTATTGATTTTCTACCTGTCAGATCTCACCGTCATCCGTTAGGATGAGGGTGGACTGAGGAGAGAAAAACCAATGGTGGTTTGGTTTATCGTGTAGGAACTCTCTAGAAAATTAAGAATAACGAATTTCAGAACTATTTCTAATTCCTGCCGATGCTTGGTTAGTGTAGACAGTGTTAACTGAGTTCTCACCTGTGAATGGAAGGCCATGTCAGCCATGGTAAAAACCCCCTAAATCTACGCTATTTCATCGCAAACGTACCTTTAAGCGTCTGGATAGCTCAGGACCAAGTTACGTTGCAGTACGAAGTTTCTTAAAGATGTGGCAAAATGGTATAATGCGATTAAGCGGCGTTTGCCACCTTCGTGATTTGAATGACAAGACCTTAAAATCGATACATAACATTTTTGGACAACTGACAGTTGTCTGTCTTTTGGGAGATTTTCCGTGCTCTATTTTGCCTATTTTTCAATTGCGGATGAAAACAGGATTTCGATTTATCGAATGGACCCTGAAACTGGGGATCTATCACCAATTTCAGATGTAGCGGTGGACGGGACGCCCGGTCCTCTGGCTGTTGATTCCAAGCAGCGATATCTATACGCTGGACTAAGATCAACAGAGCAGATTGCCACCTTTGCTATCAATCCTGGAGATGGCAACCTTGATTTTGTTGGGCAGACCCAGATTCAGTCTAATCCTTGTTATATCGCCCTGGATCGGAATGATAATTTTCTACTGTCTGCCTATTATGGAGCAGGTGGTATAGCAGTTCATCGGATTAGTGAAGATAAGGCTGTGATTGCCGATCCGGTAGCCTGGATCGAAACAGCAGAGCACGCTCACTGTGCGATGACAGATGCCAGCAACCGGTACGTTTTTTTACCTCACACTGTTGCGCCAAACATGATTAGCCAGTTTCTATTCGATCCGACAACGGGGCAATTAACTACTAACGCTGTTCCGAGTGTCCATCCGCCAGAGGGCGAAGGGCCTCGTCACTACTGTCATCATCCCAACCAGGAGATTGTCTATTTCTCTAATGAGCAAGGATCGAGCGTTACTGCTTACCATTTAGATCCTGACAACGGAAGCTTATCGGCTTTTCAAACCTTATCTAGCTTACCTGACAACTTTGACGGGTCTAACACCTGCGCTCAGATTCACCTGGAGCCATCAGGACAATTTTTGTATGTTTCCAACCGGGGGCACGATAGCATTGCCGTTTTCACAGTCGATGAGGGTACTGGTCAACTGACGACTGTTGGGCAGCAACCCACCGAGCCAACTCCTAGAACCTTTAACATTGATCCAACGGGCAATTTTTTGTTCGCAGGAGGACAGGGGTCTGGCAAGCTAGCTGGATATAGAATCGACCGAGAAACAGGTCAGTTGGTTCCCCTCAAAACCTACGATATTGGTAAAACCCCTATGTGGGTGATGATTCTTGAGTTCAATGATTAAACCTATCTACGATATAGTGAAAGGCGTATTTGATGGCTAAACGTAAAGTCTTAATAACCGGTGCTNCTGGCTACGTCGCNGGACGGATGTTATCTGAACTCTATCAACGCTATGATCTAACATTGTTGGATATTAAAGATACTAACCGCAAAGGGGAAAAAGTAGAATGTGTCAAGATTGTAGATCTCCTAGATCGGGACCGTGANAACTACCGCCAATACTTTCAAGGGGTTGATGCNGTCGTTCATTGTGGGTTTATNGGGGCGGCCAGCCAGCAGCATCGCCAATTTTGGANNGAGCATGANAATCTANCNATGTGCTATAACGTTTACCANACCTGTATTGAGGCTGAGGTTANACGAGCTGTGGTTTGTAGTTCTAACCATGCGGCTGATTTTTATGAGCGGTTAATTTGGCAAGACAAGATCGAATTTGTCACACCCGATATGATGCCACTCTCTGACAATTACTACGGTTGGGCTAAAATATCCTATGAGTCGCTGGGGTTTGTCTTTGCTACGGGAGCTATGCACGATGGGAAGCGCTTAGAAAATATTCAATTGCGAATCGGTGCCCCACGTGAAGAGGATATTAAAGGACTCGGCCCTTCGGATCTTAAACAGCTGCACCGAGGATTAGGAGCTTACCTGAGTACCAAAGACCAAATTCAACTAGTGGTCAAGAGTATCGAAACCGAAGATATCTCTAATCAGTATGGCGTTCCGTTCCATATTTTCTATGGTATTAGCGATAATACCCACCGTTTTTGGAGTATCCAGAACGCTAAAGATACTATTGATTATGCTCCAGAGGACGATAGCCAGGTCCATTTCGCCAGCCAGATTTCGGAAATCTTAGCATCCATAAAAGAAGAATAGAATTGTACTATCGGTAGCAGCTTAACTTTGGTCGACGGCTATTTTCATCGTTAGGGTTGCTTTTGTTTGCCTGAGGCCGTTTCTACATCAGATACCTTGGTCGTGCAGTGCTGTAACTTTTCATTTTTCCTCTGCAAACCACGCTGATTTTTTCTGCTTCATGCAAGAAGCAAAGGAACATAAGGGGTAGTAAGCCCCTTGCTGACAAGGAAAGTTTTCCTTTCGCGTCTCCTAATTGGTTTGTATCCTTTGGCTTTCAATCCTGAGGCCAACCATAGAACAGAATAGTAACGGTAGTGCTCGATTGCTCATAGAACTATCTAAGCCGGAAAGCTGAAATCCATCTGACCTTCAATTGGCACCGTCATAGTGTTAATTAGATCCTGTACAGATGATTCCAGATCGAGTGTTACCTCTTGCACTACCTCCCGCTTATTTTGGCAATAGCTGTCGTAGATCTCAGTCAGGTTCCTGGGTTGCCCGACCCGAATTTGTGCTGTTCGTAGTGACTGTGTCTTGGTCTGACCGAAGACTTCGTTTTCCAGTCGCTTGATTACATCCATAAACCGCTCCTGTGATCTCTCCTCGATTACATAATCTTCATAGATGGTGA
Organism: Candidatus Poribacteria bacterium; assembly: GCA_002699335.1. The sequence goes on along the minus strand of PACG01000128.1, from coordinate 11,248 downwards.
TAAAGTTGGTTAACCGTTCAATATCAATGTAAAATTGGCGGAAAATTTCCGACCGTTGACGATGAACCTTGCGTTCATATTCGCTTAATTCCTCTGTCTCTTTGAAAAGCTCCGCATCAATGGTATTTTTCAGTAATCGGATTCGCTTCCGGAAGTCGGTTTCCAGATCTACCTTGATCTCCATAAAGGTTTCGATCCGTTGGAGGATCTCCTCTCGCAGTGTGTTAATCCGTAGATCTAATGTGGTTTCAGAATCAACCTTGATGCGAAACTCTTTCTCTAGCACCTCCATGATCTTTGTGCCAATCAGTCGAAGTCGCTCGTAGGGTTGAAGATCCGTCAGAGGCTTCTCCGGCAGGATCTCCAGTTCTAGCCGAGACAGGGCTAGTTCAATATCGCTCCATATATTTTGGTCGTAAATGTATTTAATCCCAACAGGAACAGCGTAAACAGGTTTGAGTTGATCAGCTTTACGCAAGTCGTCAAGAGCCCAAAAACAGAGTTGGACGACTCCACTCTCAAAAGGCGTAACGGTATCGTTTTGCCGGGTCAAGCCACCTTCAGCAAAAATGACAATCGGCCGTTCTCCCGCCTGTAACAGCTGTCGTGTGGTTCGAAAAGCGTCCCGGTCAACGGATCCACGAATGATGGAGTACCCACCTAGACGCTGAATCAAAAAACTTTTCCAGGCACGAAATCTCCCTTCCAGAAAAATCTCAGAGGCCGTCATATAGTTAAAGGTAGCATCGATTTCTCGCGATAGCAAAAACATGACGAACGCATCGGCATAGTCGGAGTGGTTCGGTACGAGCACGGCAGACTCATTCCGAACCGAACTTAGGATTTGACGGGACTTGTCGTCGACCGAAATCTCCGATACTTTCTGGTGTTTTTTGATGATCGGAGGTGTGAGTGCCTTTGTCAGTCGTACAATGAGTGGATTCAGTTTAGGTGGCCTAAAATCGAGCATTGAATCTATTCTCCTGGATCTTCTCTATTTTTTCAGTTAAGTCGACTGTCCTCAATCCCCAAACCACTAAGACGAAATTAAAGTTAAAGGTTCATTGTCTTCGCCTGTGCAAGGTGAGGTTAATTCCGTTTTCTCGAAGCGATGCACTTCCGACAAAGTGGTCACTTCAAGTTGGGGCCGTCGAAGCCGGTTTTGGCTATTACGCACCTGTCTAGACAGCGACGGGAAGCGGTAACAAGAGAAAGAGCGAAAAGTGAAATGTTATGAATAATCTTCACCTTTTATTCTCCCGTACATTCTACCATTATCATCATTAAAATTAATGCCCAGTTGACTTTTGGGCTTTCATTCAACCGATACTCCTGATATAATTGCCCTAAATGAAGGCTCACCAAGTCCCTGACCATCGTCCTCAAGGCGATTTTGAAAATAACCCGACGGATAAAGCGGTCTCGTCACCGGTGACGACGGAAACAGCACCGGCGCCGAGCCAACAGCAAGCCTTGGTTCCTTACCCAAAGCATACCTCATGGTTGCAACGGCTGTTTCGACGCAAGTCGATCTACGAACGTCCACTTCCTGATTATCATCCCTTTCAACGACTGCAGCGGATTCTGCGAAGCACCCAACACTTTCCCCGTTAGCCGATTGTTGGATAAATGGTCTTAATGCCAAAAGACATAGACTGGCACCTGGAAGATCAAGCCGACAATCGTACATGCTCCACCGACCACAAACTCTCCTAAGATCAGCCCCAGAAAAAGCGGGATCATTTTTCGATACAGTCCTAGACCCGCGTGTTTCAGAACCAACCATTTGACCAACCAACTGATGCCGATCGAAAACCAGAGCCATTTAAGGGTAAAACTGTTACCCAGCGGATAAGCCACCGGATGGAACGGTAGCCAGACCCACCATCGCCGTAAAACTGTTAATACTAGGGTAATGAAAAAACCAACACCTATGAAAATGGTAGCTGGAATGTCAGTACCAGAAGGAAAATTCGCCCAGTGGTCTAACCGTTGTAACGATTCCGCTCCCCAACGGGCTCGTAGCGCACCGAGCTGATAAGAAGCATCTAACAATACCCAGAAAGAGGCAACNGCGCCCACAGCGANAGAAAAAATCATCAGCCCCGACAACCACTTGAGGGGAAAACCGGTCTGAGTATCCGTCATTTTGAATCCCTCTAATTGATGGGGCATCATGTGTCCNCGNTGCGCCCGGGTAAAGCCCCAATAGAGAGANATCACAGATAGACTNGATGTTCCGATTCGCTTGGANCCAAACGCAGTTAGCATGATCGCATCCGGCCCNCGCCAATAGAGTTCGTGNGCAGGGTGNCCTAACNCCGCNCGTAAGCGGGTAACGACCAGCGACAATAGTAGATAGAGTCCGGTGAAAGTGNCTGCTACCCAGGGGGACATCCCGGCTTGATAAGAGAACAGAACCAAGGCCAGCGTTCCCGACCAAAAACCGATCTGTGCTACCGGATACGACATCGGTTCTCTTCGCTCGGTAGATTTGCCTGCAGGTACTGATGAATCGGGTAGATCTGAGTCAATTTTTTCATCTACTGTCTGCCACGACAGCATCACCTGTTGCAAGTGCCGACGACTAAACCAAAGCACCATTAATCCGATACACAGGTATGCGCCTGACGATTGTGCTTCTCGGTAAGGAAATCCAGGTAGATTTTGCCAACCCGCCACGGCCCCCAAGATAGATTGCAGATGCCAAACGAAAAAGAAGAACCAGCAGGAGAAGGCGAGATCTAAAGGTATAAAGTAGGCCAGCCCCACTGCAAAAGGGAAAAGTCGTAGCCGAATCTGCCCCATTGCACTCCACGGTTTTTCGTGAAATTGGACCTTGGAGTAGATCAAAATCTCCGGAACTACCGGATTAAACTGGTGCAAAGTATTGATGATGTTGATAACACCGACAATCCCAAATCCAAGCCACAGCAGTTTATGCGAGAAGATTCGGGATCCGGTGCCCGTCATCTCCATCGGTAGTTGAATGATCGGATAGGTTAGTTTCTCATATTCCGTCCACTGCTTTCTGATCAGAACGTTGATACAGAGCATTACCCAACCCATCAGGGTAAAGAGGAACGTCCACCAGAAAACAGGCTTGATCCAGGTCCATATATGGCTAGCAGTATAGAAGGTGGAGTCACCACTGTAATACTTCTCCAGTACAACCATATCACTAACCGTCAACCAGCGAGGGATATGTCGCCAAAAAAGGGTTTGCCATTCGTTCTCCGGTGTAGCAAACCAAAACGGATGACCTAACACCTGCATCAAGACTTGAATAGTGTCGAATCCACCGACCGCAGAGGCCAAGGAGAGCATAACGTAAATGGTGATTAATTCTGCTGATTGTAACGCCTGAGACGGCACCAGTTTCTGGATCAGCAGATTGATCAGCATCAGCACAAATAGGGTAAGAACCACATTGTAAAACAGCGATAGGGTGGCTGGCGGTCCACCCCAGATTAGTCCGCGATGCACTGACCAGTAAGCGTTGGGTGGAATCAGAACCAGTGCCAAAATAACGCAACGCCAGGTGATGGTATTTTTGACCGGTTGTTCTGCCATGAGGGTAAGTCTACTCTATGGTGGTTCAGGCGTAATTTAGCCGATTCGGATTGTAAAGTCAACGAACATGTCCCTAACTCCGGTGCGTACAAGATTTTACTCACTTTTCTATCAGTATTCTGGGTTTTTACTTTAGATATGGTTTGCGTTATTGGGAAATGAAATATCGACACACCTATTGACGAAAATGGTGCTCGTGATATAGCCTTTGCTGATGCTACCAGTTGAGAGGCCCGATTGAGAAACCAATATGATCGAAACCAGGAAGATCTAACGATGAAACGTATATTGATATTGTGCTTGGCAGTAGCAATCTTAACCGGGCTAGCAGATGCCAAAGAGACCTTCTACTCCGGGCTGAAGAGTAAGGCCGAAGTCGAAAAAGAGACCGGTCAAGTACTGGGTACTGCTAAATTTGCCGATGCCGATTGGGACAAAGAATTTCTGGCCGTGGAGAGCACAGACGTAGTCGCCTTCCCGGTTGAAAAGCAATTCACCAAACTAGAGGGCCGCAGGGTCGGGCTGTTCATCAAAATGGGATTGGATGTCAAAGATATTAGAGGCGAACTCTTTTTGGTTCGCTTACAAGCGCGGCACCGACGTCATTTTTCTACAATTCGATGGTCGGCAAGGCGCAGGCACCGCTGGTATGAGGGGCAAGAGTGCGAGCAGTTGGCATGATGCCTATAGAGATTAAGCCGGTCACAAGTGGGAAAAAACCGAGGTCCACCATATATGGACTAAATTCTATTTGGACGGTAAATTAGCGGGTGAAGACAAATTCAACAAAGGGCCAACAGTGGTTTTCCAAACTTTCTGTATCAACAACATCGAGCTAGAAAAAGCAAGCTCATTTGTTCCCAAATACTTGGTGGCTGAGGTCTGTTTATCGGCCCATCAGAAGAAACCCGACAAGTTGATCTTGGATCTCAAAAATTATTTCCCGTTTATCCGCTACAGCTTGACAAGAGCTTATTTTTTTGTTAGTCTTCGTCCGTTAGGTAGGAATACATAACCTTAACGATAATGATAGAGGATAAAATCGATGAAAATTATGAGTAATGTCCGAGTATTCAGCACTGTAATTCTAATGCTGATCTTAGCTGTGATTCCAGTAGTACAGGCCAAACAGATATTCTATAACTCATTAGATAGTGAAAAAGCAGTCAAAGATGGGGGGGGTAAAGTACACGCTGGGTCTTTTGTAGAAGGAGCGATGGGAAAAGGGTTTTATTCGCTCAAGGCGGGTGAGGCAGTTTCCTTTCCCACCGAGGAACAACTTCTACTGGAGACCGGTACCATTGCACTTTGGGTCAAAGTAATGGTAGATATTAAGAAAGTGCCGGGTGAATCATTCATTTTTATGATGTATAAACGGGGCGCAGATGCCTTCTTTATCAACCACAGCCATAACTGGGGAGCCAATCAAGCGATTTGTTGGATGATTAAAAACAAANNCNAGTGGTTCGAAAATGGCATAGGNNNNTCATGNAGCAAACCTTTGAANTGGGCAGAAGGCGAGACTCATTTCATCACCACGACNTGGGGGCCAAAAGGGATGCATCTTTTCTTGGATGGAAAATCAGTAGGAAAAGGGGATCACNAAACAGGTNCTTCGTTAATGGACGATGACTTCTGGGTGGGAAATATTGAGATTGAAAAAGGAAGTACGCTACCCTCACAGTGGGTGCAAGATGAGCTCTACATCTTCGACACTCAACTGGATCAAGCCGAGGTAGCCGGACTGATGAAGTCCAGTTTGACAGTTGAACCGTCGGTNAATCATTTGGCTTTAACTTGGGCNACGATCAAACTNAAATGATGACGGTGTGCTATAGACTATATATGAAGTTTGTTACNGGTGAGGAANCTTTACACTTGGCTANATGATAANGACCGTAAGCGTCAAGAATGGAGTGCCTGGATGGGAATCCAGTATCAGGNGCTTTCGGGCTGTTGCCGGTAATCATTTCATTCGTCGTTGAGAATCAATTGTTGCCNGCAGAGAAGCCNATCAACTCCNGTTTTGTTCTCTTCGTTTCTGTCGTCCGCAAACTAACAGATCGACTGCTTGGGGCTACTCAAAAAAGCATTAACATNCCTATCACCTGATGCCTGGATNCCCCCTTCGGGCAATTGTCCTGGGCACACTGTTAATTCCCATCAACTGTTATTGGCTGGTGATCTCTCGCCAGCCATATCAGTATCAACCTATCCCTACCATCATCTCGCCTTTTTTTAATGTCATCTTTATCCTGTTGCTGCTGGTCCTTGCTAATCGGTTACTGGCCCGGTTGTCACCTCGACTAGCACTAAGGCAAGGGGAACTGATTGTTATCTACGTTATGCTGAGCGTCACTTCAGCCATTCAGTCTTTCCAGATGATGCAGACGCTGACCACCATGATGGAGGTTCCATTTCGACGGGCGACCGTTGAGAACGATTGGAAAAATCTGTTTGGGCGCTATATTCCAACCTGGCTCTCAGTTAGTGATAAAACAGCCATCGCGGCCTATTATCGAGGCGACTCTACCCTTTACACCCAACTGCATCTCCAAAGTTGGTTAAGACCCTCCTTATGGTGGTCAGGTTTCATGGTGACGCTGGTCTTCGTCATGCACTGTATCACCCTCTATGTGCGTGCCTCCTGGGTGGAGCAGGAACGCCTATCCTATCCGATTATTCAACTGCCCCTAGCTATGACCAGCCAACCAGTACCAAACCCCAATGTGGATAACATTTTTGCTCAAACGGGATTGTGGATCGGTATCGGAATTTCAGGTGGAATTGCCTTAGTCAACGGACTGGCAGACCTATTCCCGATCATTCCAGCTCTTCCCATCCATCCTAGAGACCACAACTTAGCACGCTACATCACCGCCCAACCGTGGCGGTCGATGGGCCTGCTTCAGGTTGGTGTTATTGCACCTGTGGTCGGGTTGGCCTTCTTTATGCCGTTAGATATGTCGATCTCTTGTGTTATTTTCTTTTTTCTTTCCAAAGCGCAACGGATTGTAGCAGTAACGTTGGGAGCACAACAGGTGGCTTATTCCCAGTATTTGGTAACATTGAACCAGCAATCGTTTGGGGCCTTAGCCGGGATTGCTGTAGCAGCACTGTGGGTTGGTCGAAAGCTGGCACTGGGCAGCAGTCGAGTTTCACCGACAACCGACTGGATGGCTGACGATTCCAGACCACATCCCGCCGTTTGGGGGATCTTGATTGGGATTGGCGGTTTATCAGTTTTTATGTGGAAGGCNGGCCTGTCGATTTGGTTGGGTCTGCTCTTTTTTGTCTGTTACTATACGATTTCAGTGGGAGTAGCTCGATTCCGGGCCGAGATGGGCGTNCCGCTGCANGACTTCCACTTCACCGGTCCAGACCAGATGTTGCCCAGCATTGTCAGNCCTCGACGGTTGGGCTATCAAAATGTTACCGTCATGTCGATGCTCGGTTTCTTCAACTTTACCTATCGGGCACACCCACAACCACACCAAATTGAAGGGTATGCACTNCTTCACCGGGCNANGATCCACCATCGCNTCTTATTTCCNGCNGTGATGGTGGCTTTAGTGGTTGGTGTGCTGACCTTTTTCTGGATCTATTTGCATATTGCTTATCAGTACGGCGGNAGTTCATTGGAGCGATTCGCNCATGTGGTTTANACCCGTCTTTCTAACTGGCTGACTTATTCCTCTGACGAACTNGATTATAACGGGGTAGTCGCCATTGGNGTTGGATTTGGTGNTGTTCTGTTCTTCACCTTTATGCGCCAGCGGTTTTTATGGTGGAAACTTCATCCGGCCGGCTATGCNATTTCCAATAGTCTTGATATCAACCACTTCTGGTTTTCAATCCTGGTTGGCTTTGCCCTCAAATGGCTACTGATTAAATATGGTGGGATTAAAAAATATCAGCAGGCACGCCCTTTTTTTCTAGGCTTGATTTTAGGCCAGTACGTTATTGGTAGTATATGGACTATCATTGGTAATGCGATCCACCAACAGATCTTCTTTGGTGGCACCTTTTAAAGGCACCAGATATCATTAGCTCGTGATAAACCAGCCGTTTTTTGTCAGCTAAGATGAGAACAGGTCTATCACGAATGAGAATCAAGCGATTGAAATTTATCAGACATTATGTTAGAATCAGACTATTGTNGGGGCTTCTATAGCCCCATGAATTTACGTTCGAAAAATAGATTGGAGGATTATGAGGTCTAATGCTGCAGAGAATAAAATGTGTCTGTTGTATGTTGATATTACTGTGTATCGTTGGTATTAACCTTAGTCATGCGAAAATCGATATCGATGAGCTNATGAAATCCGCAGTTGGTGTTTGGTTGTTCGACGACGGCGCAGGTAAAGTGGCAAAGGATATTTCCAAAGAAGGCAATGATGGTAAAGTGGTCAAAGCCAAATGGGTGAAAGGCAAGTTTGGAAAGGCCTTGGAGTTCGATGGGAAAGGTACTTGTGTTCAAACCGAACAAAAATTACTGGATAATCTGGCGGAGTTTACCATCCTCTGTTGGGTAAAGACCGGAAAGATAACNGCCAANCGTATAGGACTTGTNGGACAAAACGATTCGCCTGAATTCGGTTTTATCAACCCCACTACTGTCAANNTATGGACGCCCAAATCCAGTTTTTCGAACCAATGGAAGCATGGACATCCCTCCAAGGATTGGCATCACATTGCCGCCGTGGCAGCAAAGAAAAAATTGAGAGTCTACATCGATGGTGAAGNCGCCGAGGGCGGTGGGCCCGGACCTCACGGCTCATCTAATTTTAATGTTAACATTGGTGGCTGTGGGGTGTGGGATGCGGCCGGAAACTGGTTTACCGGTGCTATGGACGAAGTAGCTATTTTTCATTCTGCCTTGGGAGACGATGATGTGAAGGGCATTATGAAGGATGGATTCGGCGGTCTACTAGCCGTTGCANCTAAAGGAAAGCTGCCCGTTTTCTGGGCAGACCTGAAGAGAGATAAATAACTGAATTGATCAGTGGATNTATCAATGTTAGATTGTATCACTAAAAATCAAGCTATAGTATGAAGGAGAATTTTCAATGAAGCGAATCTTCAATCGTTCAATTTGGGTGGTATTGGCCAGCCTTGCATTAAGCCTGTGTGTTGCCAATTTAGGACAGGCCAAAGTCACTGAGGTGGATCTCAGTTCAGCTGTTGGTATATGGTTATTTGATGAAGGAACTGGCGACAGTACTAAGGATATTTCTAGCNAAGGCAACCATGCCAAACTGACTAANGCCCCAAAATGGGTTTCAGGAAAATTTGGCAAAGCCTTGGAATTCAATGGGAAAGACAATTGTGTTCAAACAGAAAAAAAACTGCTGGACGCTAAAACTGAATTTACAATTCTTTCTTGGATTAAACCAGGTAAACTAACAGCCAACCGTATCGGTTTCGTTGGGCAAAATGACTCTCCNGAATTTGGCTTGAGCAACCCTAAGACAATTATGCTTTGGACGCCTTGCAACTCGGTCGATACTGCGTTTGACTTTCCAGCTGGTGAATGGCACCACATTGCAGCGGTAGCATCAGGATCATCTGTTAAGCTTTATCTTGATGGCGTTCAGAAAGCTGAAAAGAAAGCAGATTGCAAAGACCATGGTGCGTCCAATTTCAATGTGAATATTGGCGGGTGTGGGATTTGGGATGCNGCNNNNAANTGGTTTACTGGAGCTATGGACGAAGTGGCCATTTTTCATAGCGTNCTCGATGATGCNGCCATCAACAAAATTATGAAAAGCGGATTTACAGCTATGACAACGGCGGTGGATCCGAGAAATCGGTTGGCTCTAACTTGGGCGCAAATTCGGCAAGAACAGTAATACNGAACAACTAGGTTCTTCTAACCGCACAGCCCTGAACAGTAAAATGTTTGGGGCTTTTTTTGTCCGGAGAATAGGCGGCATGAGAAGTTCATTTGGTTCAATCTAGTATTAATTTGGGTNGAAANGTAATNAGTGCGAACTTACTTTGCCTACTCGCTAACGGATACAGCCGATCGAGTAAAGTTAAAAATCTCTACCTTGAGCGGTCGCCAAGTTTGACAGGCTTGACGGTTTTGCNGGCTATATGAATTTTACTGGGATGGCTTGAACCATGATGGTGGATCTTTAGCCAATGATNTCTATCTGTATAAATTGATGGTCATATAGGAGCAATAACAAGTTGGAAAGGTCAGGGGAATTGCTGTTCAGTCTGTGGCCAACGCAGGTAGCTGCTAGAATTCCACATCAACCGATCAATCGGGTTGAGCCCTATATAGAGGCGGAACAGACTCCCTATCTTTATGTATGCCGAAACTATTCTTGTACTTTACAATTAGTCAAACATCGTGCTAAAATGAGTCCGTGGTGGGGTATTTATCGTCAATCCCACGACTGTACAAACGAACAATCAAATTAAGGCAGGTATGGACATAAATGTTACAAAGGNTAAAGTGTGCTGGTTTCAGTCTAGCTTTGTTGTGTCTGGTTGCTGTTAATCTGAGCCAGGCCAAAACGGATATTGACAAACTGCTGGATTCGGCGGTCGGTGTTTGGCTTTTCGATGACGGCNAGGGCGAAGTGGCAAAGGACATCTCCAAAGAAGGCAATGACGGTAAGCTGGTCAAAAGTCCAAAATGGATCCAAGGTAAGTTCGGCAAAGCCTTGGAATTTAACGGCAAAGATAATTGCGTTCAGACCGAANAGAAACTACTCGATAACCTCAAAGAGTTTACCCTTTCATGTTGGATCAAGACCGGCAAAATAACGGGAAATCGAATCGGGCTGGTTGGGCAAAATAATTCCCCCGAGTTTGGCTTTGAAAATCCGAATACGCTTTGGTTATGGACACCGGCCGGGGACTTGAAAGCCCCCTGGAAACACGGTCAACCATCTAAAGGCTGGCATCATGTGGCTGGCGTGGCTTCTAAGAAACATTTAAGAATTTATGTCGATGGAAAGGTTGTCGAAGGTGGGGGAGGTGGTCCATTTGGCACTTCGCCATTTAACGTCAATATTGGTGGCTGTGGTGTTTGGGATGCCGCCGGCAACTGGTTTACTGGAGCGATAGACGAGATGGCTATTTTTCATTCTGCNCTCTCAGATGAAGATGTCAAAGCCATTGCCCAAGACGGAATCACTGGACTTTTAGCTGTTGAAGCCAGAGGTAGACTGCCTGTCATCTGGGCCGACTTAAAAAAGAAACAGTAAATTTCGTCAGCCAATTATCGACGAGAATTAGCCTCAAGCAANAGTGCTTGGGGCTTTTTTATTTTGAATCTTCCTGTTGAAAACGATTCCATGAGAATATCTNTCTTTCCTACAATCATCCTACTTTTAACACTGTCGATCCTCACAACTCCTGCCGAGTGGAATTTGATGTCGAATGGCGTACCTGAGAACCGGTTTGGGCATACGGTCATTTGGACTGGGACTGAAATGATCGTCTGGGGCGGCGTGAGTCAAGATCGGTATTTGAATACAGGTGGTCGCTATAATCCGCAGACGGACCGTTGGACGTCAATCAGTCAACAGAACGCCCCACCAGCACGAGGCGGACACACCGNCGTTTGGTCAGGAACAGAGATGATCGTCTGGGGCGGATTCGATCAAGACGAAGTGGCTCTGATCGACGGTAGTCGCTATAATCCGCAGACGGACCG
>PACG01000127.1 GCA_002699335.1 Candidatus Poribacteria bacterium | reverse complement strand
GAAAAGAGGAAAAGAGGAAGTGGAAGAGGAAGAGGAAGAGGAGCAGGAGCAGGAACAGGAACAGGAACAGGAACAGGAACAGGAACAGGAACAGGAACAAGAACAGGAACAAGAACAAGAACAAATAGATTCTAAAGACACCGAAGATTTAGATCAGCCAAAAACTGAAATTGAAGAAAATAAGGCTATAGAAAAAGAGGTCACCGAGGAAGAAGTAGAAGAAAAAGACAAAAAAGATCTCCTGCTGAAACCTGAAGAAGCGAAACGCCAACGCTTTGGATATCATTATTTTGAAGGGGCCAGAAAGCGAATTTTAGCCCTAGAAGAAGGTTCACTCCAAGAAAAAGGTGTTCCACAGTCTCAAATTCAAGACGCTGTCAGTGGTTTTGTGGGGCCGATAGAAATGATGCAAGGTAACGTCAACGCCCTTGTACCTCATAATCGCGTCTTGCGTCCTGGAGACCGCTTGAACCTAATTTCCTGGAGTGATCAGGTGCCGTTAAGCAGGCGCCAAATGCTCGTAGATTCACAAGGGTACGTCGTTTTACCGGAGATTGGTAAGCTGGTTGTTCGAGGAATGACCTTGGCTCGTTTTGAGGAAATTGCCCAAGAAGCGCTATCTCGCAAACAATTCACCGATTTACAAGTGATTGTTACCTTTTCGGAGTTGCATACCATACAGGTGTTTATTACAGGTTGGGTTTTCCGTCCTGGTGGCTATGCCACCAGTAGTGTGACCACCCTTTTTAATGCTCTTTATCTAAGCGGGGGACCAAGCGAGGGTGGCGCATTACGAGAAATTCGCCTGCTACGTAACGGTGAAACTACGACCGTCGATTTTTACAAGTATTTGATGGAAGGCGATTCTAGTCAGGATATTCCCTTGATGCCTGGTGATACGATCTATATTACGCCTATTAATAAGTTGGTAGATGTGGTAGGGGAAGTTCGTCGGCCAGGTATCTACGAGATGTTACCTGACGAAAACTTTAAGGATCTGCTCAACATGGCGGGCGGGGTCCAACCAACGGGTTTTGCTAAGCGAATTCAAATCGATACTGTTTTGCCGAACCAGGCACGTATTTTGCGCGAGGTACAACTAGACCAAAATCCGCTCGTCTATAATGGTGATACGGTTCGGGTATTGCCAATTCGGGATGAGGTGTTGAATATCGTTCATCTTGAAGGTTTGGTTAAACGGCCTGACATTTACGAATTAAAACCAGGGATGGACATCTCAGATCTAATACGGAGAGCAGAGGGATTGGAAGGCGAGGCGAATCTTGAACGTGCGGATCTATTCCGCTTGAACGAGGATGAGAAAACAACTACTCTGATCCCATTGAATCTGGGAAAAGCACTGGCAGAAGATAATGCACACAATCTTCAACTGAAACAGCGAGACCGGTTGGTTGTTTACTCAAAGTTTGAGGTTGAATGGTACCCAGACCGGATTGTCAGTGTGCAGGGGGCAATAACAAAAAGTGGTAGGTACGAAAGATCCGACCAGATGCGCATCTCAGATCTTCTGGCACAAGCTGGCGGTATCGATCCAACAGCGCATTTGCCTGAAGCAACCCTGTTTCGCTTAAATAAGCGGCAGCAGGTAGCGATCGCGGTCCCGATAAATCTGGAACTGGTTCTGCAAAAAGCGGAAAATCATGATGTTTTACTGACCGATGGTGATACGCTAGTAATCCACCGTTTCGACGAAGTTGAATGGGTCGCAGACAGAGAGGTGAGCATTTCCGGTCATGTACAACAACCGGGCGTTTACCCTCGCGTTGATGAAATGCCTATGTCTGATTTGCTATTTCATGCCGGTGGGTTATTACCAAACGCTGACAATATTGCGTTACTTTTGCGCCGAAACCTGGATTGGATTGTGGCCGAAAGTTTGGAGATCAATCTTAGCGACCCCTCACAAACGCGTTTGATACTGAAAGATGGAGATAATCTAATCATTTATACAAAGAATGAGAGGGAATGGCAAGCTCCACGTGAAGTCACCATTTCTGGAGCCGTTCAAAACCCGGGGATCTATGAGAGAGTTGATGAAATGCGGGTGAGTGATCTTTTATTTCGCGCCGGTGGGTTATTACCAAACGCTTACCTTGATCGCGCCAACCTACAGCGATTTCTGCCAGATCAAGAACGGACTCAGCTTATTACCGTCAATGTACAGCAGATCCAAGACCGGATTGAGGAAGCCGATCTACTGCTACAAGACAGAGATCGCTTAATTATTTCGACTTTTCATGAGGTCTCATACTATCCAGAACCGATTGTTACGATTTATGGGGCGGTACAATTGCCAGGCGAGTATGATTACCAGGAGAAGATGAAATTGGCCGATTTATTATTTTCGGCGGGAGGGGTATTACCGAACGCGCGGAATACTGCCGAAGTTGCACGAGCATTCGGGACAGATCAAACACAGATTATAGAGGTCGATTTAGTTAAACTCTCAGAAGGTGATGAGAATCTGAACGTTGTACTGAATAGCCGGGATGTAGTTACAATCCCAAGTCAGCAAAATTTCCGAGAAGATCCTGTGATGGTAACAATCTCGGGGCAGGTACAGTATCCCGGTGTTTATACCATTCAACAGCAAGATCGCTTAAGTGACTTGATCCAACGGGCAGGAGGTTTAACTGACTATGCATTTCCCGCTGGAGCTGTCTTCACCCGGAAGGAAGAAAAATTGATTGATCGAACACAACTGGCTGCGTTAAAGCGAACCATCAAGCAAATAGAAGCAGAAAAAGAGTACGAGTATATCCGTGAACTGGCCAAAAGTCAGCAAGCCACTCAACAAGGAGACGTGGCAGAAGGTCTGGAGGAAACGGTAACTTCTGTAGCCCAATTTGCGACAGCTCCCGCAACTGCCCCTTTAGCCGCTGCAGGTCAGATTGGCAACCTGGCACAAAACCTAAACTTAGGTCAAGGACAGGTCTCCGACCAAAGGTCAGCGAGTACAGAGAGACAACAACCTGTACCAGTAGTTCCGCTGAAATACCGTGATCTGACTACAACAATGTCAGAGACAGATGTTGAATCGCGGGGGAGGTCAGTAGTAGAAGAGGAATCGGATCAAACCTCTGGTGAGGAAGAAGGAGCAACCGATCAGAGTTTAACAGACGATGAAACGTCGTTAAAGAAAAAGATACAGACGGTAGGCACCCAACCACTTTCTGGGGTCAAGACGGATCAGGATATAATCGAGAGTGCGATTCCAACCGATGAAGTTGTACGTATGCCAGAGGAAACGGCACAGGTTGGTGTCCATCTGGTGACGCCTGCACGGAAGATTGAAGCCACAATTCCCGGCCAGCGTATTTTGATCGACTTACCGGAGATCTTACAAAAGCCACATACAGGGATAGATCCATTATTAGAAGATCAAGACGAAATCTACATCCCACAGGTACGTCAAACGGTTGTTGTCACTGGCGGTGTGTTACATCCCAGTTCTTTCATCTACCGGGAGAAGTTCAGGATGAAGGACTATATCGAAATGGCTGGCGGCTTTGCTAAAGACGCAGATGACGGTGGAGTTTACGTCCTCAAAGCTAGCGGACTCGCGTACCGTGGGAAAAGAGTTGATCAGATTGATTACGGCGATATTATTGTCGTGCCGACACAGGTAATGGTTGAGCGAATTAACGATCGTTGGGAACAGATCTTCGATGTTGTCCGGTTGACGCTAGTGACGGTAACAACTGCATACTTGATTAGCCAATTCACTAATCGTTGATTTGTTCAGTGCTCCACATCAAATTTTGTTTTTTGCCATAGCATAGACTTTTCTGGGACTACCATGACGAAAGCGGATCTTGCTGTTTTTCAGATCCTCATCAGCATTCTTCTGCTGGTACTATCTCTGATTAGTGGCATTCTGTTATGGCGGCGTGGACAACAAACCCGAAATCAGACGCGCAGAATTCAAGCTATTGCCTTGAGTTCGGCCGGTGTTACCGGTGTTGCGGTTCTTGCTCTTCCGTCCCTAGCCTATCTCTATACCGAACTGCTCTGGCACGAAAGTGTCCAATACGACCGGATCTTCCTTTCGCTGCTGCACTTAAAATGGTTCAAACTCCTCGCTAAATATCTGCTAATTTCTATTGCCTTCATCGGAGTCAACTGTTTCGCTGCTCATTTTTTTTGCCCTATTTCATCTGAGTTTGGTCGATGGACTCGTGCTCGGACCCACCACTTTTATATCATAATCGTTATTATCGTTGGACTGGTTTCGATTGTACTCGCAACGCCGATGGTACTGCTTTGGGATCATTTTTTGCGATTTGAATATGGTAGTCCGACCAATGACGTAGACCCTATTTTTCAACAGCAGATCTCCTACTTTCTCTTTCGATTCCCGGCAGACAAAATTCAGAATATCTGGTGGCGGTTGTTAATGTGGAGCAATCTCGTAATTATGGGATTATTGTACCATTTCTACTATAGGCGAGATCCGCACACCATGGCTCGCATCCAACTCCGCTTGGCTTCGCACGGTACAGTTTTATGGCTGATGTTACTAGGACTGTCATTCTGGGGTTGTCAACTTGGAATTTGGAAGACCCTTTTTACGTTCAAAGTGCCTTGGGGACTCGGTCGCATTGATGGATTTGGCTTTGTCGATGATAAGTTGATACAGGTCTATAAAATTCATCGAATTGTCATTTGTACGATCGGCGCCGGATTGGTTGTTAATCTAATGTTGCGAAAACGATGGGTCTGGTATGCTGCTGGTCTGACCTGGGGGCTTAGCCACCTAATTCTGATTCAGGTTTATCCAATGGTTGTACATTTGGTGAAGGAACGACGTGATCCACATATCGAAGTTCCCTATTTTGACAACCATATTCAGTCCACCAGAAAGGCTTTTGCACTAGACCGGATTGAATTGAGAACTGAGCAGGTAAAAGGAAACGCCACACTTGACCTAATAGAAAGGCATCCGGAAGTTAAAGAGAATATCCAAATTTGGGATCGTCGTGTCCTGTATGAAGTCCTAACTGAGCACCCGCAACGCTTGATGCCTTACTTCCAATTTCATCCTTACACCGATGTGGATCGTTACCGAATTAACGGTAGATTAAGACAGGTGCTTGTCGCTGCACGTGAAATCGATTCCAGTCAATTGCCGGCGGAAGCTCAGGACTGGGTACATCGCAAGTTAATTTACACCCATGGCTATGGAGTTTGCGTCGTTCCAGTCAACGAATTCCAGCAAAAAGATCCCGTTTTTTGGGTTAGAGGAATGAAAAAGGCTGCAGATAAATGGCAAACCGTCAGTAAAGACGGCTTTCCTTTAGTCAGGCAACCACAGATCTACTACGGAGAGTTAACCCGTAACTACGTCATCGTTGGTACAACTCGAGATGAAGTTGATCTCGAAAACCAAAACTACCAGGGAAAAGGTGGTGTCCGGTTAAATAACTGGATCAGGCGATTTTGCTTTGCTCTTCGCTTTGATTTCTGGCGGATTATGTTATCCAAAGACATAGACCCGAAGACCAGCCGAATTATGCTTTGGCGTAAGATTGGAACTAAAGAGGTGAATAGCCCAAAAACTATTGTGGATCGGGTGTCTCACATTGCACCATTTTTCAAGTATGACCCCGACCCCTACATCGTCGTCGGTAATGACGGACAACTTTGGTGGATTATTGACCTATATTTGACCAGCCAAACCTATCCTAACGCAAAGACTTACGTGGATCAGACAGAGCTAATTGAAACCTATTCTGAACCGACTTTCGACAAGTACAATTACATTCGAAATCCGGCAGTGGCGGTGGTTAATGCCTATAATGGCCAAGTTGATTTTTACTTTACTAAGGAGGTTAATGAGCCACTGTCCTTAGCTTATCAAAAGGCTTTTGCAAATACCACCAATAAAGGCAACAACCCGTTGTTCAAAACTCGACAAGAGATGCCAACCGGCTTGCAATACCATTTGCGTTATCCTGACTATCTAACCAAGGTTCAGGCAGAAATCTATAAAGACTACCATGTGATCGACAGCCATCCTGATAGTTATTCAACCATCTTTTTTCAAGGGTCAGACAAGTGGGAAATCCCAAAAGAGAAATATGGCCAAAATCGGTCCTATGAATCAATGATGCCTTATTATGTAACCATTCGCCTACCGGATAGCTCCGATCCGGATCATCATAACCAGGTTGAGTTTGTCAACATGATCCCGTTTACACCACCAGAGCGAGTACGCTATATGAATGCTTGGATGGTTGCTCGCTGTGACCGCGACCATTACGGCCAATTAGCGCTCTACAATCTACCAAAAGACGAGCCAATCCCGGGNCCAACACTGGNGGAGGGGACGATCGAAACCGAATTGTCCCAAGATCTAACACTCTGGAACCAACAAGGAACAACGGTAATTCGAGGGAATTTACTAGTGATTCCAGTGGGAAATACACTTTTCTACATCGAGCCGATTTACCTGAAACCAGAGAATGTGGCTCGACCAGATCTACAAGTCGTCACTGTTCAGGCTGGGGGGGAATTCGCGTCTGCAAGCGATTTCGATAGTGCGCTCAGGCAAATCTACGGTGTTGGTATCGCAAAAAAGAAAAGGGAACAGACGGAAAATGGCTTGGAGATAAAGTCACCATTTAACCTAGATACCTTAATACAATCCGCTAGTGAAAATTATAATCAATATCTGGAATTAACGGGTAGCGGAAAGGTTGTGGAGGCGGCGCGAGCCTTTGACGCATTGGGGCAAGATCTGAAAGCCTTAGTCGAGGGCAACCATCAACCCGCAGAGGCATTAGGTTCTATGGGAGAAGGAGCCGTGGATGCCGTTCCGACTCTAATTCAAGCGAAACAAGATCAAGATGAGGGGACTCGTAATTCCACGGCAGGAGAATTAGAGAGAACTAAAAAATCCCAAACAGAAACAACAGACAATACGGACTTTGACTTTTAAGGTTTCGATGTGTCACTACCAACCCGAACAAAAAAGGGCCACCAATCAAGAATAATAAAGTCCCGAATGATTCTGCTGGTCGTACCACTTAACAGCGAAGTGGATTAGGTTGTGCATGATATCCGAATTGGTGGCCACATCTTCGGGNGTCTGGTTCTTCAGGCTAGTGATGATATACATACCGGCTTGAAATCTAAGCGTTAAAATTGCTGCATCCTGATTCCCATTGACAGTGGCGAAAATACGATATTTGCTAGACCACTCCGACCATGTATCGTGCATTTTCATCTGCTTAATNTGGTAAGGCGATCTAAAGAGTTGCTTCCCTTCTCGAGTCGGCGTAAATTGAATCGTCTCCTCTCGTTCCTCGCCAATCAGGAGTTCCGGAATCCAGCCGATACTCCGTCTTCTCAGGTTGCTTAGGATTTGACCTGAGACTATCACAATCCCGCCATGACTAACAAAGTCTTTGATTCTGTGTTCGGCGTCGATATTGAGATGGTAACCGTCTTTGTAGATCTCACCATGCCCAATCCAGAGAAGATGAGCTTTATGAATNGGTGCAGTACTCATCTCTCTAATCTGATGATACAACAGGTGATGGTTGCGAACATAATCAAATTGCTTTAGTCTAGGGAACTCAGCATCTGTTCCATTACCGGTTAAAGCCAACACCTTAATCGGCAAATCCATTTTATGGTAGGCTGTAGGCTGGTGGGCAACAGGTTTAAACAGCAGATCGGCGATTGGTTGCCGCTGAGTATCATCTCGACCGATCGTGTTGACTAATGCGATCTGGCTGGCGATTCTTCGTCGGCCGTTGGGTAAATAAGTTTCTAACCGGGGAGTCCTAAGCTTGCCATCCATCTTTTCAAAGGCATTCTGAACTGACCAGCGGCGGCCATAACTGCGGTTGACCTCCTGTAGATCTATTCGATCCTCGTTGACGTTGGTTACGTAACCGTGAATTACATTGATACCCTTAACCACATTGCCGTTTGTATCTTTAAACTCTACGTCTTTGCTCCTTTCCGGATCTAGCGGATTTTCAACCAGTGCTTCTATNTCCAAAGGCACTGGTTCGTATTTCTCTGCACTTTCCACAATGCGACAATATTCTCGAGGGAAAACAACATCAGCCTCTCGAAAGGAGCGAAAAGGTAGAATTAAATGTTCAAAGTTTCTATGTGTCCGGGGCTTGTGGGTAAATAACTTGGTAAATGGGGCAATATTCTCCTGTTTGGATCCGGGATTCATAAAAATTCGTTCCACCGTAAAGGCTGGGATTACAAGGTTCCAATCGAATTTTTGCTCGTTTCCACCATCACCTTCATATCGAAGCCCCCATAGCTGAACGTCGTAAGGAGCGTTATTTTCAATAATTAAATGTCGTCCTTCAATGCGACAGCGTATGCCTCGCTCGTCTCTGACATTAGAGTTTCTCTTATTGATATCTGTAAGTTTTTGCTCCCACTNATCCGTGTAACCATGTGCGCCTTCTTTCTGAACATTCATCAAGTAAATATGGCGCTCGTTATACTCTTTCAACACCCCAATAAATTCGCCTCTATTTTTATTTTTGTCGTCGAAGCGAACTGTGACCTTGGTGCCGACAAAGCGCTCGATCAGCCGTTCGTAGCTCTCTTCCATCGCATATTCGTAGGTGTCTTGTTGAAGAGTGTCTATTTCTCTTTCGACATCAACTCCACCAATCGTCCGTTGTAACGGTTGGAATGCCTTCGATTTTTTGATAGACCCCCAGATCATTTGTACTGTTTTATTAACAGACTCCCGCAAGGCAACGCCAAAATTTCGGATTCGTCTTAATAGTCGAGTCATAAATTGNGGATGAAAAACACGATCTAGATCCGCGTCCCGCTCTCTTCTTTCAGTTTCATTCATTGAGTCCAGATATCGGATATAAGCAATGATCTGTTTGACTTCTAGACCCGAAAAGAGGTAGCTAGGCGCGTGACCGCGTTGGCGGGATTCCTCTGAGACAATCTCAATCCCTGTTGATTCGATGCGCATCGTTCCACGATGCCTTATATTCCCCTTCATCTGAAAAACAACATATTTGTCTAAGAGTTGTCTTAAGATTTTGTCTTTTTTGAATAAATCTATCAGATAATTGATCGTGGCAAACAAAAAGATCAGGATGGTAGAAGCCAGAAGGGGCTTATCTGCAATTCGACTGATGAGCGAGACACGCCCCTCATCCCCGGTTAGGCTTTGAGCATAAAGAGACAACGCAACAAAAGTAGAAATGAGAAGATACCCGCACAACTTCACGGCTTAGTACCTGAAAGAATAGGATGTTTAACGAAACGAAAAGGGGTCCCGACGGGACCTACTTTATTTGGATGGGATACGAACTATGGCTTCGGAGGGACACTATCCGCATCTTCCTCCGCTGCCGCCACAGCATTGATGACAATGACCACTGCTTCTCGGTCTTGGCCGCCACGGTTGTCTTTCACCAAAACGCTGATGAGGTAGCTGCCCGGTGTATCAGCTTTAAATTTGGCACTTGCGCCGCTGCCCTCCTCGATCAGACCACCAGCGTCGCTGTTCTCCTGGTCCTTTGCAGCCCATTCAAAAATCAGCGTGTCGTTGTCAGAATCTGTTGCCTGAGCCACCAAAAAGATTTCCTGCTCGACGTAGTGCGGCATGGCAGGACTCATTGTAATCGGGCTAGTTCCATCTAGCACCGGTGGCTTATTGACAGCTTTAACTTTGATGAAGGTTGAATTGTGAATCTGGTTTCCACTATCGTCACCAACCGTGACAGAAACTGCGTAGATATCGGCCTTCTCAGCTGAGAAGTGAACCCTAGGCCCTTTGTTTGGTTCTGTCCCTGCGTCGCCAGCTTTCTGCTCTTTCTCATCTTTGTCTTTTTTTGCCACNGTCTTGAAAACAGTCGCTACCTCTTCATACTTGCTGTTTCTTGCCGTCCACTCGATAGTCAATTCGTCCTGGTCTGGATCCTTTACCTTGACCTCCAGTTCGATGATTTGACCCACAAAAATCTCAAACGGTTGACCCAACTCTGATAGAATGTTCACATCTTCAAATTCTGGGGGGTCGTTTTGACCACAACCAACGGTTAAAAGACTTAAAATGCTACAAAGAAGGAAGATAGAGTAATAATATTGGACTCTGACCATAATCAATTAGCTGCCTCAATTGCCCGACTCTTAGCTGCAACTTTATCATAATTGCTTAATAATGTCAAACCAAAACAAGCGGTGCACATACTAGTAGGCGNCTGGCTTAAAACCGATCATCATGGTAGTAGCCATTAAACAAACAGAGTAGAAAGGACAATGAGTAGATATTCCTCATCATATGCGACTAAGAGTCGTTGGTTGGGTATACTGACCTTCACTGGCTTCTTTCGCCTCAACAGATTCAAAGTGGTTGGCCGAAGGATGACCAAGTTAGGAACCTCATTGCCCTGACGAATTCGATAACTGTCTTCCGCCAAAACCACATCCAACACCCAATGACAGTTGCTTTTAGGACTCCCGTAGCCTTGGCTAACCGACATCAGACGNGCGGCCGTTGTAGCAAGAGAAGAGATATAATACTTTTGTTCAATCGTCTGCTTCTTACCAATCAACCCCTGGGAAGTAACTGGTATGATGCCTCTGATTCCTTAGAAGTTTTCAGTGGCTGGTTAGGCTAAAAGGCAATCGGCATCATAGGTAACTTAGCCTGCCGACTTTCAATTCGATTGTAAGATCCTTCACAACCTTCTTCGTCCTTACCGAGCACCTGCAGGCAGGTCCATGGCATCGAGATTTCCATTTCAGTAGAGAGGTGATAATGAACAAAGTAAACAGTCGGAAAATCCTCCATTAAATCTAGGAGAAAAATTCGTTTCTATTATAAACTGGAAGTAGGGTATGAGCTCTATGCTCCTTGCTAGAGCAAGTAATAGGCCATCTAAGAGGATCGTTCATTAGTGGATTAATCCGCTACAGGGANAGTAGAAGCACTCAAAATTCGCCTTGGTAAAGTGAGAAAAAAGCCCAGCTGGTCACAGCAGTAGCAAAAATAATCAAGCCCGAGAGCCGAGAACCATTGGATTATAGCTATCAAGCGGCTTTATGGACTTGCCCTATCATGGCCTGACGGATTTAGCAAACATTCGATTTCAATATACATCTTCGTTCATTGCCTCCTGACCGAGCAGAATAGGGTTTACCTTTCAAAGGCCTAGCTAGGGTGCCGGGGGTAGGACAGAAAATAGCTAAACCCCTGTTATTCACGAGTTCTGGAACCAGCTAAAGATCATGATGCCATTATTCTCTTTCTAGAATTAAGTAAACACCAAGGTCGGTAACGGCCGTCATACTTGTATGATAGCCTCGATTTCCTGATTGTTTCCTGATTGGTAGCGTTAAACTCAGAAAGTCTATCTCAACCGGATCAGGATCCAGAGATGGAAATTCCTGAATCCAAAGCCAAAGGCCTTGGGAACTATCAAAGGACTCCAAACCCACAACCTGATCGCCGCTCAATTTGGCCTTCATCCCGTCCGAGTCAGCCGCTGGAAGAAGAAATTGTTGAAGAGCATGCCCTTGNGCTTTGGCAACTAACAAGCCGAAAAGGACGAGCCNCACAAAGGAGAAAAGCCCCGCTANACGAGAAANTCAATCGGCTTGGGATCAAAAAGGGTCCCCTCCNNATTGNGGNGTTTATCCTGAATAAAATTGATTCAAGGATCTATTAGTTCAAACTGCTATTAGCTTTAGAACTAAGCTATTCAGACTTAACAGCGAAGGGGTAGCGTCAAAAATATAAGCTTATTGCGACAATCAACACTGGAATGTTTCAAACATTACTCAAATCAAAGTATCTTTCTTTAATTTCATTACTCAGTTNCTCCACCTTTTTGAGGTAGAGCACTACCGGCTGTCTCGCTTCAACTATAGCTTTTTGATTGCAAACCATAAGTGCCAATGATACCATTTGTCGCTGAGTTGGCCTGGTTGACAAACTAAAAGTTTCGCTAATTGCCTCTATCGACCATATTTCCTGCGACAAGTTTCATGGCGGAGTGGTATTTGCTAAGTTAGGGCGGTGTATACCTTCAAATGGATCATGGCACGGCTCACTTGATGAAGGTGGGCAATAGCGATATTGCAGAGTGTTCGCNCTAAACATAAAATATAGACCTTCGATAGAGAGAGTCTTGAGATGCGTCAGGTGGGATTGGAATTTGTCTCAAGAGGGGAACTGGGGATTCGGGCCCGCTGCCTCGCTTAAAGCCCACTGAGATATTGCTGGAGACAGCCTATACCGGAATCACAAACGGTACCGAGCNACACGCCTCTCTCTCCGAGCAGGGATACGGCCAGGGAAGATTTCCCTGTCAACACGGGTATCAGCACGTGAGTAAGGTTGTCGCTATCGGCCAGGATGTGGCCCATTTTGAGGTAGACGACTGGTTTTTCTATGGTGCATACGTNGGTTGGTCGGACACAACGGTTGGAATGTTGCAGGCCAGAACAGCCTGCTGGTTAAACTCCCTGCTGGAATCAATCGAAAATTCTGCGCGTTGTTCGGTGTGGCCGGCGTGGCCCTACGATGTGTCCGGCGGNTGAGAGTGAGCCACGGGGGNAATGTATTCGTAGCAGGTCAAGGTCCGATCGGTCACTTCGTAGCTCAGATGGCCAGAGCGGCTGGTGCCAAAGTAACCGTGACCGATCGGCTTCAGAACCGCTTAGATATGGCTAAAAAGAACGGTGTCCATATTACCCGGAACATTGATGATAAAGAGACAGAGGCGCACCTTATCGAAGGCGGTCCCTACAATATACGTCTTTGATTATTGCTGTGCCGAGGAGTTACTTTTCGATCTNTACCAAAATCGGATGTTGACCTATGGAGGGAGGTACGGTTGCAATGATGACTGTGCGTGACGTGGTCAGCTATCCATGGGGGCTCTTGCACGGTACAGAGGCCAGAATCGAAACCTCCTGTCATTTGACGCAGATGATCTGAGAGTACTCCTCTTCTTATACCAGCAGGAACTGGTTAAAATCGCCCCCATGGTTTCGCATACTATCTTAATTGATGAAGCTGCCCGAATCTACCAAATGCTGGCCGACCGAAACCCGGATCTTTTTGGTGTCATTTTTGATTGGTCAGAAAATACCCGATTAAAACATCTCTCAAGTTTGGAAAACTCAATCCGGTAAAGATGAACAGATGTATCATCCATACTTTTGCAAAATCCTATAACAGCATGATGAATTTATCGGTTTATGCTCCGTGTGAATGTAAAAGGCAGTTAACGAGATGTCCTTTGGCTCAAGCACATACGGGAATCGGTTTGATCCTGACCGCTGATTGGTTATGGGATTGTTTCCGAACAGTAGCCAACAACGTCTGGGGCGTATAGCGTCAGAGCCGAGACCATCGAAACCCTTGAAGACTTAACGGATGCAGTCTGACACGGAATCTTCCTCGGCCTCAAAGTCGTTGAATCCGCCCTTCAGCGGGAAGGGAACCAGGTCAGTAGATCTACCAAAAACCCAAAGCGCCACATTGGTGGTCCTACTTTTGGCTGGATGCTGGATTGCTTACGCCTTTTATACGGGTGTCAATGGAGAGAGTAATGCTGAGCTTTCCCCAACAGATTCGGCAAAAATTGGCCTGATACTCCATCCGATATTTGCCGTCTTGTTACTATTTCTGTTATCAGCCATCCGGTCTTACGTCTATCCCACGCGCATTGCCACTTTTGAAATCATCTTCGTCAGTCTCTGGTTGTTTCTCCGTTTGATTGATGTGATGACGCCATTTATTCTCGGCTTCGGTTTCGCTTATCTTTTCCGCTTTGTTATTGGAGAAATACAGGAGATTCCCTTGCCGTTTGGTCGGCGGTTGCGGATTCCCAAGATTGTGGCTAGCCTCCTGTTGCTTGGTCTGACACTTAGCCTTCTCTTTTTGGTGGTCTGGCTGGTAATCCCACAGATCGGTGAGCAAGGGATTGCCATGAGTCAGGAATTGGTCAGGTTCTATCAGGAATCTGTCGTACCACTTGTCTCAGGAACAGAAGAACAGAAAGGCATTCTGGATCAGCTCGAAAATTGGGGCAGGAGTTCTAAATACCAACCGATTCAAGGATTTACCCAATTCGCTAAACTAGAAGGGAAAAAAATTATCACCCAAATACAGGGCTATTTGACCACCAACCTGGGTACAATCGCCGAGAGTGGAACCGACCTATTTAGTCGTATTTTTAAGGGGTTTTCTGCTGTGGCCATTGGTTTTGGTGGATTCCTGACCACCCTCTTTTTGGCTCTGCTCGTTTTCATTTATGCCACTCAATCGTTGGAAGGTTATGCCCGGCGGTTTGTGGAACTGTTTTCATCGGAGCAGCAAGATATCGCCTGGCAGTATTTACGAGAGATTCACCAAAACATGGAATCCTTCCTGCGAGGACAAGTGATTGTGATCGGCGTCATTAGCCTCATCTCGATTGTGGTCTACTCGATTATCGGTGTGCCATTTGCCTTAGTTGTTGGTCTATTGGCTGGACTATCAAATGCGATTCCCACCTTTGGGCCTTTTATCGGAGGGATATTTGCTTTTCTATCCCTTTTGATGGGATTTGCAACGGGTAATTTTACACTGGTTGGATTCCTGTTGCGGGCGGTCGCGGTCCTGGTTGCTATTATTGGTATTCAGACCTTGGACAACGCTCTCATTTCACCCAAAATTATGAGTAGCGTGGTCGATGTTGACCCACTAATGATTATGTTTGGTGTGTTGGCCGGTGCTGCTTTGTTCGGTTTTTGGGGCGTGATTCTGGCCATCCCGGCCTTAGTGGTCATCAAATCGATTCTCAACGTCAGACAAAAACTGGCCAGGTAGAATCGTTAAATTAACCTACCAAACTGAAACCGCCAAAGATGCAAAAAATTCTCATCGTCGCCGGTGAACCTTCCGGAGATTTGCACGCATCGGAGGTAGTGAAACAAATCCGGCACAAATCGTCGGCTTTCGAATTCTACGGCATGGGTGGGGAACTGATGGAAGCGACAGGAGTAAAGCTAATCTATCATATCGAAGACTCAGCTGTGATGGGAATTAGCGAGGTGCTGACGGCTATTCCCCGGTTCGCACAAAAAAGAGCCAAACTGAAGCGGTTTCTACGAGAACAGCGCCCATCAGTGATAATGCTGGTCGATTTTAGCGGGTTCAACCTCAACTTAGCTAAATTTGCTCATCGACTCGGATGTCCGGTCGTCTATTACATTCCACCCAAAGCCTGGGCCTGGCGACCAAGCCGAGCCAGAACCGTGGCTCAAACGGTCTCGGCAGTAGCGGCTATTTTCCCTTTTGAAGCCGATTTTTACCGGCAAGCGGGGGCCCCAACCCATTTTGTTGGCCATCCCCTTTTGGACATTGTACCAACAACAGAGACTGTAGCGGGAGCTAGGGCACAACTGGGTCTAGATCCAGAGCGCCCAGTTGTCGGGTTGATGCCAGGCAGTCGGCGACGGGAGGTCAATCCTCTTCTTCCGGTTATGCGAGAGGTGGCTAATCGTCTTTGCTATCGGTTTCCTGATTGCCAATTTGTGTTGCCCCTCGCACCGGGTATTACGATATCGACCAAGCCAACGCGCAGCATGCATCAGTTAAACGACTCGCCATTTTCAGCCACTATTACGACCGTCGATTCGACCCAAGTCTATACGGCTATGAGGGCCTCAGATCTGATGATTATCGCTTCCGGCACGGCTACCCTCGAAGCCGCACTTGTCGGCACACCGATGATTATTATCTATAAATTCTCTGCGTTGACCTGGTGGCTCTCACAGCGATTGGTACAACTGACGCACAGTGGGCTGCCAAATATTATCGCAGGAGAAGAAATTGTGCCTGAACTATTGCAAGACCAAGCCAATGTGGAACGGGTTACGACGGCTGCCGAAGATCTATTGGCTAATCCTGAACAACGGGTCACCCAACAACAACGATTAGCTACTATCCGGCAACAACTTGGGGCATCAGGTGCTGCTACTCGTGTGGCAGATCTGGTTTTATCTTACACGGAGCATTGATCTGCAATCAGGCCATGTCTTTACGCTTATTCTTGGAACAAATCGTCACCCAATCCGAAGCCTCAATGGGAAAAGCTAATTCCAGGAGTTTTCGTCGATTGTCGGCACTGTTCCGCTACCTTCTGATTCCCTTTAGTTGGATCTTCGGCTTGGTCGTCAGTTGTCGGAATGGTCTTTACGACCTTGGCTGGTGGAGACCGAAGCGGCTTCCTGGCCAGGTGATTAGTTTGGGGAATATTACCATCGGTGGAGCCGGCAAAACACCACATGTGGTTTATATCGCCAAACTGTTGCATCAGCAAGGCGTAAGGGTAGCAATTCTAGCTTCCGGTTATCGATCTAGGGCAAAAAGGCGAGACCAGGTCATCGTTGTCTCGGAAAGCACACCGGTCACACGCTGTGGCGATGAACCGTTGATGATGGCTCAGCAACTGTCTGCGACATTACCGATCGGGGATGTTCCAGTGCTGGTCTGTCGGAATCGATATCGAGCTGGGCTTGTAGCCGTTCGTCAGTTCCAATCACAAGTGCTGATTTTAGATGATGGATTTCAACACCGGCAACTGGCTAGAGACCTGGATATTGTTGTTTTGAACAATGGCTTGAACGGTCTATCTACATCTCAATCTCGTAGCAATCGGTTATTACCTGCCGGTCCTCTGCGTGAGCCACTATCTCAATTGCGCCGTGCCGGAGCCATCATCAATAGACCTAATCAGTTAAATACACTATCTGGTCAAATCCAGTCTGGTTTTATCAGTGCAGCGGCATTATCAAGAAAACCTGTTTTTACTAGTTACTACCGTCCCACACGCCTTTATTCAATTCATCAGCCATCTCAAACAGTATCCTTAGACCAGATACGGCGCCAACGTATCTTTGCCTTTTGCGGTATTGGGAATCCGGCCAGTTTCGGAGAGACGCTGAAAAACCAACAGCCGGACGATTTACAAGTGATGGTGTTCGCTGATCACCACCAATACTCTAAGTCTGACCTGGGTCGAATTCAATCGGAAGCCAGTCGATTTGGGGCAGATATGATCCTCACTACAGAGAAGGATCGACCCAAAGTCACCCCTTTGGTAGATCAACAGATCATCTATGTTTTAGCGATCGAACCTGTCATTCAGGACACATTCAAGCAGTTGATTAAATCTATTGTTGCCAAGAGCGGAAATGTGTTCACTGAAATTACTCCAATCTAGAGGGCGTGATTCAGCATTAATGGTTATTGTAAACCATCCTCATAGAGCGTAAAAAGAAAGTTGTTTGATTGGTCTGCTCCCGGGGCTTTCAGTTTTGGGAATGAATGTAGGTGGAGTCGCGAGTAGACGATGTATTGAGAATTACAAATAGCGAGCTACAGAAAAATTCCTATATTCCTGCAGACGCCTGGTTAGTGTGGACCGTATTGATTAAACCGCAAATTCAAAAAAATACGATATTGCTATCATGGAGTTTTAATCAATAATCGCTTGATAGGTCAGAACACGAAACTGCGATAAAAACGGGTGCGGATTCCCGAGCAACTGTGTCATTAAGATGGCGATCAACTCTTCCTGTGGATCAATCCAGAACGTCGTCGCTGCTGCTCCACCCCAGCGAAACCCCTTCCGAGCCTAAAATGGCTGATTGTGCCAGGTCGGTTACCACTGAAAAGCCAAGCCCAAATCCAATCCCCTCCATACCAAAGGGATGTTGTTCCTCAGACAGATGGTTCCGCGTCATCATCTCCACTGTGGGCCGACTCAATAACTGTTCGCCATCAAGTTGGCCCTGATTGAGCATCATCCGGCAAAAACAGAGATAATCGGCCGTAGTCGAAAATAAGCCTCCACCACCGGAGCAAATTTTGCGCGATTTACCGGAGGCATCCAAACGGGCGATCATCGCATTGGTAGCTTTTTCGTATTTGCCACCTTCGGTGGCACGGTAGAGGACGGCATATTGGTCTAGTTTATCTAGATCGGCGTCAAAACCGGTATCTACCATGCCCAGCGGCTTAAAAATTCGCTCTTGCAAAAACCGGTCGAACGATTGACCGGCAATCACTTCAACTAGGCAACTCAAAACATCAGTTGAAAAACCGTAGTGCCACTTCTCGCCCGGATGATAGACCAGCGGATAACCGGCCAGCTTTTGCGCCATCTCCAACAGAGATTCTGAATTATAGAGATCAGCCTCCTTGTACATTTCGCTGACCACATTACCGGTGAAATCGGAGGTCAGACCGGAGGTGTGACGGAGCAAATCCCGAATGGTCATCTTTCTCTCCGCTGGTACGGTTTCAGTTGAACCATCTTCCAGATTGGCTACAACTTCCAAGTCACCGTATTCCGGAATGAACCTAGCGACAGGATCGTTGAGTTGAAAATGGCCTTTCTCATACAGCATCATAATGGCCACGCTAGTAATCGGCTTGGTCATAGAATAGATACGGAAAATGGTGTCGAACTGAGTCGGTTCGGTATCATCTTGCTGACCGAACTTTTCCAGGTGTGCGACCACACCATTTCGCCAAATCATAGTGGTCAGTCCACACAGTTGCTCCTGATTGACATATTGCTGCATCACCGGGCGAATTCGAGCCAGACGTTGGCTGGAAAGACCAACACTTTCTGGCGCAGCAATTTGAGTGTCATGAGAATATCTCCTTTAGATTAACAACTATTTCAGGACGAATGACCGCATAAACCAGGACAATCCATATAGGTCCGGGCATCCTCTCTGGATGCTTCCTTGAAAAAGCGTGCACGGAAATAGCATGAAACAAACTAAACGAGATCTGCTTCCTTTTGGCTGGTGTAGTCACGATCACCGATAATGACGTGATCCAACACCGTGATCGTGAATATATTCGCCCGCTTTCCCCAGTTGTTTGGCGGTGCGGATATCCTCTGAGCTTAGTTTTGGATCACCAGAGGGATGGTTATGCACCAAAATAATCGAAGCCGCGCTCTGTTCAATGGCAGCCGAAATCTGAACCGCCTGTTGGATCGAGATCGTTGGACTCTGCTCCACCATCTGATGGCAGTCCAAGTCACTCAAGGCGCGTAAATTTCCACTCTGGGAGGCCAGAAAATCTACTAAGGATTGGTCTGGTTGCTTAGCCTCGGGGTTGGTCACCGCCGACAGCAGGTCAATCGTTGTCATCGGTTTAGCGCCGAACTGTTCCAATTGCTGGCGAGGCGATTGCGACAATTCGAGGGATGCTTCCTGAATCTGGGTACCTAAGTCAGAAAAAACAGTGTCACGCCCCTCGATATACTGTTTCTCAGTACCCCCTTTCTCGGAGGTTGATGATCCGGGGAATTGATAATAATCTTCTATTCTGACATCTCGGTTTTACTCTGCTAAAGCTCCATTCACAGATGCAGCCGGTTTTCAGCGAGCAATAATGACCGCATAGCGGAGCGGCGTGGTGCCCACGTTTCGAATGCCGTGTTCCACCTGACAATCGACCAAGATCGCTTGATTATCGCTCAACTGGTGTACCTGTTCTCCAACGGCTACTTCACCGCTGCCTTCAAAAACGTAGAAAATTTCCTGTCCATCGTGGGTATGAGGAGGATGAGCACGTGTATCTGGATCCACTTGTGAAATATGCAGATGTAGTTTATTGTCATCCAATCCCCCCTCAAAAATAAACTTATCAATACCTTTAATGTCGGCTCGAACATCAGCCATCGGTTTTATCTCCTCTGTTCCGAATCGTTAGTTTCTGGTTCGTGCGGTAACCTGCCACTGATCAATACAACCTCCAGTTTCATCGACCACGTAGTAAAACTCATGTAAAGCGACAGTCGGACAAATATGTGTTGGACAGACGTAGATCTCCTGTCCGAGTGAGACTTCTGCCTCGGGTGGAATATTGACCGCCCAGTGCTCTTCGTGCTGGGCGTCCAGTGTTGCGTCAGACAGATTCAAGATCTGACCTCGAGCCCCTTGCGGGTCGGCACCGATGGCCTTGTGCCCTAGGTCGAGGGTAATTCTACCGTCTGTTGGTAAGCTAATAACGCGAGTCAACAGCAGTGCCGCCGGCACGAACCCCAAGTCAGGATACCGGGTCGAATAGCCAAAATCGGTAAAAACAAAGGTGCCGGGAGAGGTTTCCACATTCGGCACTTTAGCATAGACCGGAAAAGTCGGTGTTCCACCCATCACCACATTGGGTAAATCGGCAGTACCCAGTTCCCTCTTAAAAGCTTCAACCAAGTCTAAACTCTGCTGACAGGAGCGCTGACGATCAGCTAACGATCCGTCGTGGATATGGCCGTCGTAGATGTGCAAGCCCCAGGCGGTTAGGCCCGCCGACTGCTCGATTTGGCGGTAAAGATTTGTTGCTCCATTTTGAAGCGAAATCCCTGTCCGATTCATGCCGACGTTGAAATCTAGCATCACTTTAACTGTTTTCTGCCTCTGGTGCATGGCATGAGATAAAGCAGAGACAGCATCTGGATGGTCGGCAATGACCTGAAAGTCCACAGTGGGGAACTCATCTATCATGTCGACTAACCGTGTGATGTTGGGGCCAATCATCTGGTAGGCGATCAGGATGTCGCTAGCACCGGTACCGACCAACATCTGTGCCTCTTTCAGCGTAGCGCATTTATGCTTGCTGATACCGGCTTCCAACTGCAGGTTGGTAATCTGCGGGGTCTTATGGGTTTTAACATGTGGCCTCAGTTTGTCCGTCTGACCATTGACCATCTCTATGGCACGGTCAATATTGTATTTGACCATATCTAGATAGACAACCAGGGACGGCGACGGGATCTGCTCAACATTTTGGATCAAGTATCTTTTGTTCATGCCTCTAATTGGTAAATTTGAAGTGCAGTCTAGCACGTTTGGGGATGAAGTTCAACTGCGACTCTAACATTTAGCTCTTTATATTACGTAGCTTCTTCTCTCCGGCGTATTAGGAACTACGAATTTCATCGTGTTGTAAATTTACCTTAGTTACCTCTGAACCGTACGGGGTGTGCTCCTTACTCGCGGCGTTAGTCTCACCTTTACCGCTGGTTAGACGTCACACCAAAGACAGCGATATAA
Organism: Candidatus Poribacteria bacterium; assembly: GCA_002699335.1. The sequence goes on along the minus strand of PACG01000127.1, from coordinate 60,271 downwards.
CAGATGGGGCATGAAGACATGATTGTTGGTTAGCTTGATTAGTGACAGGTCCAAGATGGAAGATGAGACAGATTCAAGAGTCCCAGGAGACTAGCATTCAGAAACCTAGTCGGCTATAAATTGGGGGATAGTTCATGGTTAGTCTCCTCTATGGTTGGAAGAGAATACTTCTGAAGGACCATCATCAATCATGCAAATGCGGCACTGCCTAAGAAACTCGTCCAGCCAAGCGGACAGGCTGCTCCGTCTTAATCTCTTTAATTCTACGCTAGACTATCCATTCCCATACTCCACGATTCCTTTAACTCACCAATCTGTGAACTTATGCCTGTGAGTCGGCACGAGGTCAGATGGATTAGGCTTGACGGGGAAATACACTTATGCTAGAATACGCTGTTCGGCCTGTGTCACCAGTCGGTTGTACGACTAGATTAATTGCTCTAATCAAATTACTTCAAACACAAAAGGGGAGATAGTATGCCCAATCAGATGGGCCTTAGTGGGCGAGACAGAATATCGTTTGCTAAGATCCGAGAAGTTGAGGAACTACCAGATCTAATCGAAATCCAAAGAAAATCCTACGAGGAGTTTCTCCAGAGAGATACCCTTCCCGACGAACGCAAAAATACCGGCCTCCAATCCGTTCTGAAAGAAGTCTTTCCCATCACTGACTTCGCCGAAGTTTCTAGCCTCGAATTTATCAGCTACTCTCTTGGTAATCCCAAATATGACATCTTTGAGTGTCAATCTCGTGGATTTAGCTACGTGGTTCCGCTAAAAATCACTTTCCAACTGCGGCACCATGGCCAGAAAGATGACCAAGGCCCGGGAGAGATTCTCCAGTCTGAGGTTTACATGGGAGAAATTCCGTTGATGACCGAGCAGGGAACCTTTATTATCAACGGTAGTGAACGGGTGATTGTCAATCAACTCCATCGTTCGCCCAGTGCCACCTTCGGAGAGGAAACTCATAGCAGCGGCCATAAGTTGTTAAAAGCCAAGATTATTCCGTATCGCGGAGCCTGGATCGAGTTCGAATTTGATATTAAAGATCTGATTTACGTTCGGCTAGACCGGAAGAAAAAGATGTTCGCTACTGTGTTGCTGAGAGCTTTGGGTTGGGAAACCGATGAGGAGATCCTAAAGCTATTTGTTGATGAGACCGAGGTGCTATCTGTTGATGGTGGTCTGGTTGGTCGAGTCCTAGCCAGTCCAGTGGTGGACCAAGAGACAGGTGAAATCCTATACGAAGCTAGTATAGAATTGACGGAGACTGACGTTGAGGAATTGCAGCAAGCCGGCCGACAGGAGGTAGAAGTGTTGAATGTCGGTGATGCCGAAGCCACCCGGTTTTTACGCAACACTATCGAGAAAGATCGTCAGTCTGCCCCTTATGCCGAAGGCAACATTAAAGACCAAGCCTTAGTGGAAATCTTCCGCAAAATCCAACCGGGTGATCCACCCACCCTGGAGAGCGCTAGGAGCCGATTTGAGAAACTGTTCTTTGACCCGCTCCGTTACGATTTAGCCGATGTTGGACGCTACAAGCTGAACCAAAAGTTCAAGCATTTGGACATTTATTACCCTCAAGAAGACCGAGTTGGTGAAATTGGTCAGCGACTGAAAGAAGACCTACTCAGCAATGACGGTGCCATCTTGGCCACTAAAGGTGAAATCTTAACAACTAAGATCCTGGATGATTGGCGCAATCAGGCCGGCGAATTGCCAGCAGTTCAGTCGCTGAGAAAAGAGGATATTTGTGCCACTCTAAAGCAAATGTTGGATGTGCAAAATAACGTGGCCACTTTGGACGATATCGACCATTTAGGGAATCGTCGAGTTCGGGCCGTCGGTGAATTGCTGATGAATCAGGTCCGGGTTGGATTACTCCGCGTCACTCGCGCTAGTCGTGAGAAGATGACGATCAGGAACAAAGACGGGGAAACCAAGACCCCACTGGATTTGGTCAACTCAAAGCCGTTGTCAGCTTCTTTGAAAGACTTTTTTGGCTCTAGTCAACTGTCGCAATTTATGCAACAGATCAACCCACTGGATGAGTTAACTCACAAACGTCGTTTAAGTGCTTTAGGGCCAGGTGGGTTACATCGAGAGCGTGCCACTTATGAAGTACGGGATGTTCATCGAACTCACTACGGTCGGGTTTGTCCGATCGAAACCCCTGAAGGTCCATCGGTAGGATTGATTGTTTCGCTGGGGACATTTGCCCGCATTAATGACTACGGTTTTCTGGAGACTCCATATCGGAAAGTGATGGATGGTAAACTGACTGACGAGATCGAATACTTAACTGCCGATGAAGAAGATCGGTATACTATTGCCCAGGCTAATAGCCAGGTTGATGAAGCTGATCGACTTCTGCCGGACAGCAAAGGCGAGACATTAATGACCCGGAAGAGTGGTGACTTTTTGCGAACTACTCCAGGAGATGTTGATTATATCGACGTTTCTCCTAAACAGATCGTCGGGGTTTCGGCGGCGCTGATTCCGTTTTTGGAGCATGATGACGCCAACCGGGCCTTGATGGGAAGTAATATGCAGCGTCAATCTGTACCATTGATTAGGCCTCAAGCTCCCCTTGTCGGCACCGGTATGGAGGCCAAAGCGGCTTGCGATTCTGGCGCCGTGGTGCTAGCTAAAAATGATGGCGTCGTTGAAAAAGTCTCGGCGGCTGAGATTATTGTCCGAACAGATGACACCTTCCATGTTGAAGGTGGAGAACTGTCTTCCTCCGAAATGGGATACGATATCTACCAATTGCAGAACTTTAAGCGCTCTAATAACGACACCTGTATTCATCAGAAACCACTCGTTACGCCTGGTCAGCGAATTGAATCTAGCCAAGTGATAGCTGATGGAACTTCTACTGACCGTGGCGAACTGGCCCTCGGTAGTAACGCGTTGGTTGCTTTTCTCCCCTGGGAAGGATATAACTTTGAAGATGCTATCTTAGTTAGTGAGCGACTGGTTCGAGAGGATGTTTATACCTCCATTCATATCAATGAATTCGAGGTGGAAGCTCGCGAGACCAAGATGGGAAAAGAGGAGATCACACGAGATATTCCCAACTTAGCAGAAGAAGCTCTCAGTCAGCTGGACGACGAGGGGATTATTCGGGTCGGTTCGACTGTTGAGCCCGGTACTATTCTAGTGGGCAAAGTTACCCCCAAAGGAGAAAGTGATTTAGGACCGGAAGAAAAGCTGTTGCGTGCTATTTTTGGGGAGAAGGTGGGTGAGTTCAAGGATGCCTCCACCTATGTCAAACCGGGTGTAGAGGGAAAGGTGATTGATGTTAAAGTCTTTTCCCGAAAAGAGACAGATAAAGATCGACAGACTCAACTCCGCGAGGACGCCAAAATTAAAGAGGCGGAGAAAGAGTGTGCTCGCAAGTGTGAGCTGATTAACCAGCGAAAAAACGAAGAAATTCGTGGAATTCTACGGGGCCAGACTTTAGCCAGTAATCTTCACGATGAGACACAAGTGTTAGCAAGGGCTGGGGAATTACTGACGGGGGAGATATTGGAACAGGCTGGGTTGTTAGATCGGATTATTGTCGATGATCCGCAAGCCATGGGACAGGTTCAGAAAATTCGTCAATTGGCACAGGTCCGGGTCAACACCCATATTATGGAACGGAACGATCGAATCGATAAGGTGCAAAAAGGCGACGAACTGAAACCCGGGGTTCTAAAGCTAGTCAAGGTTTATATCGCTACGCGGCGTAAGATCTCCGTGGGTGACAAGATGGCGGGGCGACACGGCAACAAGGGGGTGGTTTCCAAGATTTTGCCGGTTGAAGATATGCCGTACTTGGAAGATGGCACGCCGATTGACATCGCGCTTAATCCACTGGGCGTCCCTTCCCGGATGAATGTAGGTCAGATTTTAGAAACCCACCTAGGCTGGGCGGTAAAGGAGCTGGGGTTGCACATAGCGACACCGGTTTTCGATGGAGCTACAGAAGATGAGATAGGAGATCTGCTTGAAGAGGCGGGGTTGCCGAGAACCGGAAAAACGACTTTATATGATGGTCGCACGGGTGAACGGTTCTATCAAGAAGCCACCGTAGGTTACGCTTACATGTTGAAGCTGAATCACATGGTGGATGACAAACTCCACGCCCGAAGCACCGGTCCCTACTCGCTGGTAACACAACAACCTCTGGGTGGTAAAGCCCAACAGGGTGGACAACGACTGGGTGAAATGGAGGTCTGGGCTCTAGAAGCCTATGGTGCAGCCTACACCTTGCAAGAGTTGCTGACGATTAAGTCGGATGATGTCAATGGCCGAAGTAAGATTTACGAAACCTTGGTTAAAGGGCAGAACTCTCCACCCCCCGGCACGCCGGAATCATTCAACGTTCTGGTCAAAGAGCTACAAAGTCTGGGGTTGAATGTTTCCCTGGAGCAAAGACAATCACAAAGTGGTGGCCAATGATTCCGGTTAGAGGCCAGAAATAACCCTTTCACACGTCGCGGGTTTAGGACGACTTGTTAGCTGCAGCGGCTGTTGTTAACGGCCTTTAGCCTGCCTGGCCTTCACTATTTCAGACCATTAAATAGTGAGTAGTATTCTCAACTCTCAATTTTCTTTAGTAAGCACAAAAATTATGTCCCCAACTCTATTGGGGGCTATAACCATCAGAGTCGGAGGCTTGCACTTTGAATACAGTTAGATCTTCTAATCTAAATGACTTCGATACAATTTCTATCAGCATCGCTTCACCAGAGCTGATCAAGACATGGGCAAAGCAGTCCTCATGTCGGCATATGACAGATGGAATTATTCCAGGCACTCTGCCCGATTGCTCATGTAGTGAGGTCAAGAAACCGGAAACGATCAACTATCGTACCTTTCGTCCGGAAAAAGATGGGCTATTTTGTGAAATCATCTTCGGTCCAACCAAAGATTGGGAGTGTCAATGCGGCAAATATAAGCGGATTAAACACCGGGGAACCATCTGTGACCGATGTGGTGTTGAGGTAACGCAACAGAAAGTACGACGGGAACGTATGGGTTACATAGAACTGGCAGCACCGGTTTCACATATTTGGTTTTTTAAGGGACTGCCTTCCCGCATTGGCCTTTTCTTGGATCTGATGCTTCGTGAGGTTGAGCGCATCCTCTACTTCGAATCTTATATTGTACTGGAAGTTGATGAGGGCTTACCCCCAATCTTGAACGAGGAGACAGATCAACGAATTGAACCACCAACCGTCAGGCAAGTTTTATCGGAAGATGAATACCAAAAATATAAGGAATGTTATCCAACCGGCTGGCGTGCCGATATGGGAGCAGACGCAATTCGGGAACTGTTAGCACAGATAGACTTGGATCGGGAGGCTGAGAAATTACGAGTCGAACTGGCCCAAACGGGTAGTAAGCAGAAAGCGAAGAAGCTAACTAAGCGGCTGCAGTTAGTCAATGGATTCCAAAATTCGGGCAATAGACCGGAATGGCTGATTCTGACCGTTATCCCTGTGGTCCCGCCGGATTTACGTCCTCTAGTCGCACTAGATGGTGGCCGTTTCGCGACAAGCGATCTAAACGACCTCTATCGACGAGTAATTAACCGCAACAACCGGCTAAAGCGGTTGATGTCTTTACGTGCACCGGAAATTATCATTCGCAACGAAAAGCGGATGTTACAAGAAGCAGTTGATGCGCTGCTCGATAACGGTAAGCACGGACGAACTGTTCGCGGTCCTGGCACTCGTCCGCTCAAATCTCTGTCGGATATGCTGAAAGGGAAGGGCGGGCGTTTCCGCCAGAACTTATTAGGTAAGCGGGTCGATTATTCGGGCCGTAGCGTAGTCGTTGTCGGCCCGGAATTAGAGCTCCATCAGTGTGGCCTGCCTAAAGAGATGGCCATTGAATTGTTCAAACCGTTTATTATTCATAAGTTGCAAGATCAAGGGTATGCACCAACGATCAAAAAAGCCAAAAGCATGACTGAAAAGGTTGAGCCTGAAGTTTGGGACGTGCTGGAGGAAGTAATTCAGGATCACCCGGTGTTGCTGAATCGAGCACCAACACTTCACCGATTGGGTATTCAAGCCTTTGAACCCCAGTTGGTGGAGGGTAGAGCAATCCGAATTCATCCGCTAGTCTGTGGCGCATTTAACGCGGATTTTGATGGAGATCAAATGGCTGTTCATGTCCCACTTGGGCCAGAAGCTCAGGTCGAAGCCAAACTGCTAATGATGGCGACGAGCAACATCCTCAAACCTGCTCATGGTGGACCAATTGCGGTGCCCGAATTGGACATCGTTCTCGGTTGCAGTTTCTTGACTAAAAGTGTGCCGGAAGCTAATTGGACCCCGACGAATAAGGGACCGAAGTATTTTGACAACCACGATGAAGTGTTGTTAGCTCACGGCAGCAACCTACTGCACCTTCATGATGCGGTTGACCTGCATTTTAAGGAACCGAATGGGATACCAGTTCGCACAACAGTCGGTCGAGTGATCTTTAATCAAATTGTTCCTGACGAACTCAAGTTTGTTGATCACGCGACCAACATCAGTTTTCCGTTTATCAATCAAGAGATGCATGCCCCGGATCTATCGCAATTGGTTTCGCGTTGTTTTGAGGAATTGGGTAACCGGCGGACCGTTGAGTTCCTACACGAGCTGAAGCAACTCGGGTTTCATTATGCGACCCTATCAGGCATTTCAATTGGCATTGATGATATGATTATACCGGCAGAAAAGGAGCGGTTGATCCAGGAGGCCTGGGAAGAAGTAGCAGAAATTGAAAACGATTTCAGTCGAGGGGAGATTAGTCCGGGCGAACGATATAACAAGATTATTAATGTCTGGCTAGATCGAATTGATCAAATCGAAGATGCACTTTTTAGCGGACTTGAAAAAGGTCGTGAACATGAGATTGCAGGCTTCAGCCCAATTCACATTATGGCCGATTCTGGCGCCAGAAGTAAAAAATCCTCACTCCGCCAGATTAGTGGATTAAGAGGCCTGATGGCAAAACCGTCGGGTGAGATTATCGAGCACCCGATCGAATCCTGTTTCCGTGAGGGGCTGTCGGTGCTAGAGTATTTCACCTCCACACACGGGGCTCGAAAAGGATTAGCCGATACGGCTATCAAAACTGCTAGTAGTGGCTATCTAACACGAAAATTGGTCGATGTGGCACAAGATGTCATGATTACCAGGAATGATTGCTACACTAGCGGGTATATTGCCAAGTCGGCCGGTGAGGAGGCAGAGGTTAAAATTTCAGCCCAGATTGTCGGTCGAACCTTTGCAGGTGTTATTGATCAAGAAACAGACCGGGTGATCTCAACTGTTATTCACAATGAGAATGGTGAAATTTTGGTAACTCAAGACCAACTGATTAACCGAAGCTTGGCCGAGCAGATTGAGCAACATGGCTACACTAGAATTGCCGTCCGCTCCCCCCTGAGTTGTGAGTCCCCTCAGGGGGTTTGTGCTAAGTGTTACGGTACAGACCTATCAACAGGTCAACCCGTGGATCTGGGAGAGGCCGTCGGGATCATTGCGGCCCAATCTATCGGTGAGCCCGGAACCCAATTGACAATGAGAACTTTTCATACAGGCGGAACTGCCAGCGGGGATGTTATTGAATCGCAAGTGACTGCCAGCAATGCAGGTAAAGTTCGTTACTCCCGGGTAGAATTCGTCGATCGCTCTATTATCGGTCAAGTTGGAGAGCTGCTAACAGAAGATCTCCTAAATAGTGAAGGTGGGGTTATTGCTCACATAGGCGATACGATTACTCAGGAAATTTTCGAGGATCATCAGGAACGGGTAGTACTCTCCAAGCAGAACGCTGAGTTGCAGATTATCAATCCTGAGACAACGGTCATTTTGGAAAGACACGATTTGCCGGTTGGAACCAGACTGTTCGTGGAAGAAGAGGAAATCGTTGCAGCCGGGCAAAGTCTATCGGAATTTGATCCTTACCGAATCCCAATTTTGACTAAGCAGCCAGGAATCGTAGTCTTCCAAAATATTGTCGAAGGTCGAACTGTTCGTGAAGACAAGACCAGTGGCTTGGCCGAGCGGGTGATCATTGAGTATAAAGGGGATGCTCCACCCCGGATTGACATTCAGGCTGATGACGGCGAAATTGCCGGAAATTACCTGATGCCGGTTGGCGCTCACCTCTCTGTCGCCGATGGCGAAAAAGTAAGGGAGGGCTTTACCCTAGCCCGGTTACCGAAAGAAACTGCTAAGAGCAGCGATATTGTGAGCGGGTTGCCTCGAATCACAGAACTATTTGAAGCTCGTAAACCGAAAGATGCCGCCTTTATTGCTGAGATTGACGGTCTGGTTCAGTTACAGGGCATCAGTCGCGGCATGCACATTCTGAAGATCGTCAACCCGGAGACGGGGGCAGAGAGTAAACCTGCGCGTATTCCGGTGGGTAAATACCTTCTGGTTGATGAAGGTGACGAGGTCAAAACAGGCGACGCCTTGACAGATGGATCAATTAACCCACACGACATTTTGGAGTCCAAAGGTTTAGAAGATGTTCAGGCTTATCTGATCGACGAAGTTCAAACCGTCTACCGATCCCAAGGTGAACGGATTAACGACAAACACGTTGAGGTTATTATTCGTCAGATGCTGGATAAAGTGACGATTACCGATACCGGCGAAACAGAATTACTGGAAGAGGAAGAGATCACTCGGGCTCGCTTCGAAGCAATTAACGAGCGGGCAAGATCGGGTTATATTGTCAAATCGTCTGGTGTTGAAGTTGGGGACCAACCAACGGAAGATCTCCGAAATAGTGAAGGTGAGGTTGTTGCTCAGGCCGGCGACACAATTACTCAAGAACATATTGATCAGATAGTAGCACTAGAAGATAAAGGCACAATTGCAACTCAAATTGATGGCCGAACCTTTGTTGGTGTTGCTAATCAAGATGGTGAACAAGAGCTCGTTTGGCAACTAGAGAGTCCAGATGGTGACGTTCTACTGAGCCAAGGGGAACTAATCGAGCGAGAGATGGCTATGCAGATTGAGCAGATGGGATATACCAGGATAGCCGTGCGTCCTGCCTTGGCTCAGGCTAAGCCCTTATTGCAGGGGATTACCAAGGCGTCGTTAAGTACCGACAGTTTTATTTCTGCGGCCTCTTTTCAGCAGACCACCAGTGTATTGACCAAAGCCGCTATTGTCGGCAAAAGTGATTATCTGAAAGGCTTGAAAGAAAATGTGATCATGGGGCATTTGATTCCAGCTGGGACAGGAATTACTAACCACCGAATGGTTGAAGCCTATGTTGAAGATGAAGAGGCAGAATCGGTTGAATTGGTAGATGACCTTTCGACTATCATCAGATCAGTTGAAAGCATCAAAACTGACGAAGTCCCCGCGAAAATGGGGGGTGGTGAGGAAGGTCTTTAAATTTTTCCTAAAAGGCTGTATGTATGGATGATATCCGTCTTCGTGCCTATGCAAAAGTTAACCTTTTTTTGGAGATCATTGGTAAGCGTCGGGACGGGTATCACAACCTAGAGACAGTTTTCCAATCGGTGGATTTGCACGATCTGCTTGTCATTCGCCCTACACATCGACGGCCGGAGCAGAACTATATCCAGTGTGACCACCCTGCCGTTCCGACTGATGCTAACAACTTAGTTTGGAAGGCGATAACACTGTTGCAAACTCATTATCCACAGATCAATGGAATCGAGATTGGGATTCAGAAACGGATTCCGGTTGCCGCAGGTTTGGGAGGTGGTAGTGCAAATGCAGCTGCCGTTCTGTTCGGCCTGAATCATCTTTACGATCTAAGACTTTCAGATGATGACTTGCGTCGATTTGGCTGCCAACTGGGAGCAGATGTACCGTTCTTTTTTATGGGTGGAACAGCACTCGGTGAAGGCATCGGCAACCAGTTGACCCCTTTAAATCCATTACCGGAAGTAGAGGTTGTACTGGCTAATTCCGGGGTTCGTATCTCGACGCCTTGGGTCTACCAACAGTTGAAATTACCATTGACAGTTGAGAACAGGGATGTTAGAATCGTGCGCCAATTCATTGAACATGGTGATCTCCAGAATCTCGGAGCCAACATGTTCAACCGGCTGGAAACCCCTGTTTTTGCGAATTATCCGGAATTGGAGCGCCTCAAACAGGTGTTAGTTCGGGAATGCGCTTATGGTGCGTTGATGTCGGGAAGTGGTGCAACCCTATTTGCACTGGCAGCAGATAAATCACAAGCCCGGCAGCTTGCCGGCAGCTTGCAGTGCGACTTGGTGCTTTGCACCCGAACTACCTCAGCAGGTCTTGAAGTCGCTTGATGGGCGGTCGCCAAGTGGTTAAGGCACCGGGTTTTGGGTCCGGCATACGTAGGTTCGAATCCTACCCGCCCAGCGTAATCTAGCAGCATACCGACAAGCCGTAGCAGAAGCTACGGCTTGTTTATTTCACCTATATTTTTAAAATACCAGTTTTGGTAAGAACTAGAGGAATTGACCTATGCAGCAAACCAGATTGGATGCTCAAGTCCGTGATACATCGGGGAAAGGTGCAGCACGTTCGTTGCGTCGAACCGGTAAAGTGCCGGCTGTACTGTATGGACGAAACCAAGAGGTCTTATCCCTACAAATTGATGACTATGCCTTTCAGTCACTTCTGAGATCCCATGGGGCAAATGCTCTAATTAATCTCGATGTAACCGGGAACGGAGAAGAAACGGTCATCATTAAAGACCTGCAACACCATCCGGTCAAAAGAAATATACTGCACGCCGATTTTCAGCGGGTATCATTAGATGAAGAAATTACTACTCTGGTGGATATAGAGATTGTTGGCTCAGCGATAGGTGTTCGAGATGGTGGTATTCTGACTCTGGTACGTCGTCAGTTGAATATTAGTTGTTTACCGCTCGATATACCGGAATCGATTACGGTCAACGTGGACGATCTAAACATTGGTCAAAGTGTCCAAGTATCAGATTTGGAAATTGATGATGACAACATCGAGATTTTAGATGATTCCATCCTACAAATAGTTTCTGTTATCGAACCTAAAGTGGTTCTGGAGACGGTTACAACAGAAGAGGACGAAGAGGATATTGAAGGCGAAGAAGGTGTCGAAGGTGAAGAAACTACTGAAACTGACGCTGAGGTCGCTGAGAAACCAACCGAAGAATAACGCTTCCCACACATCCCGGAGCTATTATCGATCTATTTGGCTTGGTAGATTGAGATTCGTCTTTTGTTGCATCTGTCTGATTCTGCCACTATCAGGTCGGGGGCAGTTGAAGTCAATCCGCTTTGTCGATACTAACGGAGCTCTAATCNCCACGGCAGATGTAGCAATGCAACATGGGGAAATCTACTTTCCTCTTGAGACGTTGCGTTCCGTTTTTGATGCNAACCTGACTCATAAATACGCCTCCCTTACCCGGCAATTGGTCTTAAATCTACGCGGAAAGCAGATCATACTCCGTATTGGATCTCCAATTGCCATACTCCAACCGCAAGCTNCCGAAATCAAACTGGACACTACTGTTTCGTTGATTGATAGTGACCCATACCTCCCTCTCAGCTTTTTTACCCGGTTGGTCCCCCAGGTCTATGGCTACCAAGCAACCTTTAATTCATCGCTGTCACAAATTGAGTTTTCAATGCGACAACAGGTACAACACCTGCAGCCAGATCGCCAGTANCAGCAAAGACAACAAAACGTGGTCATCATCAATCCTGGACACGGNGGCAACGATACTGGTTGTGAGAGTCTAAACGGGATTCGGGAAAAAGATGTCGCCTTAGATTTAGCCAAACGAGTTCGACAGATCTGCCAAAAACAGAAAATCTCGGTTATTCTGACACGAACCGGTGACAGCGATCTTCGCCCCAGTCAACGCATTCAAATTGCGAATCAACATCAGGGTTTATTTTTCCTTAGCCTTCACTGTAACATGTCTTTCTCCACAGAGGTATCGGGGATGGAGATCTGGATTAACAACCTGAAAGGGCAAATACGAACCCAAAGCCAGCAAGCCGAAAAAGCTGACATTTTCCGACCTTTGCTGCAAGATGACTATTTAGAACAAAGCCGACAGGTGGCTAAAATTATACAGGGGCGGTTAGGACTACTTTCAAATGACGTTGTGCAAATCCGCGAAAATCCGTTAGCGATTCTATCAGGGGTTTATATGCCAGCACTGCTGTTGGAGTTGGGATACCTATCTAATTTAAAAGATGAAGCTAAACTCCAGAATGAGAAAACCCGTGAGACCATTGCAGGTGCGATTGCCGATGCAATCGGCCAATTTTTGGAGCAATCTGAGCTATAAAGCTGAGTAATGTTCTTAACACGATTCCTATTCAAGCTTATCATCTGGGGAGGAGTCGTTCTGACTTTATTAGTGGTGCTAGTCTGGTGGCTTAAGCCAAGTCCAAAGCAAACGGTAACCTCCTCATCACTCCATCGACAAGAACTGGTGCCAAAGGCAGATCCGATAATTGAACCGACTTCCCAGGTCAAACAAATTGGTCTTTTTGCGCTGGGCGATAGTACCACCTATCTGGTTCGACGGACATCGACTGTCGAATTATCCACTGCTTTAGACATCGCCTTGAGGCAAGTGGCGACAACCCTACTAGATCTGCCGGAAGACACCTCAGCGATTCCAGCTGGCACCTACCTCAACGAAGCATACGTTGACCAACATGCCACCGGCTATCTCGACTTCTCAAACCATCTGATTAAAAATCACATCGGTGGCTCAAGTGCCGAGTATTTAACCCTGAAAGCCATCCTCGAAACGATACACTTGAACTTTCCTGAGCAGATCAAGAAAGTTCAGATTCTGGTCGAAGGTCGGGAGGTCGAAAGTATTGCCGGTCATTTCGACACCTCTCAACCTTTAGAGGTACAGGTTAAAGATTATGTCTTTCAGTAACCTGATTGTCGGGCTGGGCAACCCCGGTCAAGAATACCGGCATACACGCCATAATATCGGCTTCCACGTTATCGATCATCTATTAGATCGGCATCCTAACTCGCTGGCTCANAATCTGTGCCGGTCGATTGTCTGGTGCCAGGACTTATACCGACAGAGCGTAGTTCTCGCTAAGCCGCTGACCTTTATGAACCATAGTGGCCAGGCTGTGGGCCAACTGATTGATCAGTACGAGGTGCCGCCAGAGCAGATGCTAGTCATTTATGACGATCTGAATTTGGCCTTCGGTACTTTCCGTATCAGGCCGTCGGGTAGNGCGGGAGGACAAAACGGGATGAAGTCGATTATCCATCATTTGNAGACTACAGNCTTCCCCCGCCTCCGGGTGGGTATTGGTCAACCGACCACCGACTCTTTTATCGATCATGTGTTAAGCGATTTTTCTGAGGATGAGGCCGACCAACTCGAAGGCATCATCGCAACAGCTGTCGATGCGGTCGAAAGCTTTGTTCAATATGGCATTGTAGGCACCATGAACGCCTTTAACGGGAAAATAAATCGGTAAGATATTTTTTGGAATAGAAGTCAACGGTATGGTATAGTTCTGCGTCAAAGGATTGGCTAGTAGATTTTTTNAANCATACAAAAATTAGGAGAAGCCATGAGAAAAGTTTATTTCACAATTACACTATTGATTACTGCGTTACTATCGTTGCCGGTCCTGGTTTCCGCCCAAGCCGTGATATCAATTGACCCGGCTACTGCAGATTCCCCGGATGTTGGTCAGACGCTAGATTTTAATGTCAACATTGCGGGCGGAAAAAACATAGCCGGATTTCAATTTACGCTGACCTATGATGAAACTGCACTGAAGTTTGTCGAAGTCAAGTTGAAGGGTTATTTGCCTGCTGGTGCTTTCGCCGTTCCGGCCAAAGTCGATCCGGGAAGCGTTCTCTACGGTGCCACGGCTATTGGCGCCACCGCGGCTAAAGCAGCCGGTACATTGGCCACCCTCACCTTTAAAGTAGTGGCTAAAAAAGACTCGGCGATTGGCTTCTCTTCGGCTAAACTATCGGATGCTGTTGCCAAAGAGGTGGCCTCAACCACCAAAGAGGCGACTATTAAAGGTGGTGCTGGAGAAAGGGCAAACGACGGGGAAAAAACTGGCAAGNGCGATGGCGGCCAACCACCGGTAGAACCCGTTTTGCTTGGTGACGGCGCGACTATCTCTGCTAATCCGGCCGAAATTAAATCCCCTGCTGCTGGCGAAACCTTAGCTGTTACTATTGGCATTGCGGGCGGCGAAAACGTAGCCGGATTTGAGTTTAAGCTGACCTATGATGAAACCGCACTGGAGTTTGTCAAAGTTGAGTTGGGTGGCTATCTGCCAGCCGGAGCCTTTGCTGTTCCTGTCAGAGCCGATGTTGGTTCTGTCTTATATGGGGCCACTGCCATTGGTGCNAAAGCCGTTAAATCCAGNGGAACCCTGGCTACGGTCACTTTCAAAGTAGTGGAAGCGAAAGCATCCGATGTTGGGTTTGCCTCGGCCAAACTAGCAGATCCAAACGCTAAAGAGATCCCTTCTGGGACAATAAGTGCTAAGATCATCGTTAAAGAGGCGGATCCCGTGATTACCGAACGGGAAGAGGGGGGTAAATCTCTCAACCTTAAAGCCACCATTGCAGCCGAGGGACAGCCTATCAACCTACAGACGGCTGTTGCCGAGTACGAAGACGGAAAGGTNGCTGAGAAGGGGACCTTCATCGAGTATCAGGTCAAGTTTGGCCAGGATAGCGCGCTTAAAACCGGTGGGATTTATATCCATACCGACAAGGGCAACATCCTGGGACCGGATGGAAAGATTCAGGCTATGAGATTAGTGGAAGGCGACAGCAAATGGACACATAATCGAATCTCACTGGACCCGATTGCTGGCGAGAAAATCGTGGCTATTACGGCTGGTACCAAGGTCGATTCTGCGCCGAAGGGCTTATTCAGCATGCTGGTCGATAACATCCAACTAACCGATGGCGACAAAATCGTGGAACCGATCTGGCTCTCCATCGAAGATGCTGACGATCAAGGTGAACTCAAGGTCTACGGCGATCTGGTCGGTGTAGATGCACCTGAACTGGGCGTCAAAGAGGACGAAGTAGCAGTCGAACCCAAAGACAAAATACTAACCAGTTGGGGACAGATCAAAGCCAGACAGTAACCTAACCGANNTTTTCTGAGATTTTCTCCTCGAAGCCTGTCGTGGGCCATCTGCCCATGGACAGGCTTTTTTTGTTTATACNACTACAACACAATCAGTCGAAGCATACAACAACTNGGGTATATAGTAAACGTTGAGGTNATATGGCTATCCCGATCCCCCCTCCTCCGTAATTATCTTCAGAACGATATGAAGGCAAAATATCCTGTAACCGTTCGCTCGATCCTGATCGGTTGTCTGCTACTGCCGGTCAACGCCTACTGGATCGCTATGGTGGAGATGGTCTGGCACGGATTTCATTTTTCTGCTACCTCCATCCCGCTAAATGTGATCTTCATTATCTTTTGCCTGATGCTGGTCAATGGTCTGATCGAGAGGTTTTGGCCCAAGTCGGCGCTGGGGCAAAATGAACTGCTAGTCATCTACATCATGCTGGCCACTACCACTGCGGTAATTGCCCACGATAACATGATCAGCCTGATGGGCCTATTCACCCACGCCTTTTGGTTCGCTACTCCTGAGAACGAATGGCAGCAGATCATTCAGCCTCATCTACCCAAATGGCTGGTGATGGATCAGATTGAGATCACGCGGCCTTTTTATGAAGGGGACGTGAATTTCCTTTCCCGGCGCTACTTGGCACACTGGATTATACCGATTATCAGCTGGACCGGTATCGTTAGCCTGATCTTTTTCCTGTTGGTCTTCACCAATGTCTTTCTCCGTCGTCGATGGATCGAAGAAGAGAAATTGGTCTACCCGATTGCCCAACTCCCGCTAGAGATGACACAGCCGCAATTTCAGTTTTTTCGCAACCGTAAAATGTGGGCTGGCTTCTCAATTGCAGCGGTAATCGAGATTGTCAATGGGTTGAACTTCCTGCAACCGACAGTTCCACTGATTCCGATCCGTGAAAAAGAAGCCGATCTGTCGCTCTGGCTAACCAGCAGTCCCTGGAATATGATCGGTACCACCTATCTGCACCTACGGTTGTTTCTGCTCGGACTGAGTTTTCTACTCCCTCTGGATCTCAGTTTTTCAACTGTCTTTTTCTACTGGGTNCGCAAAGCGCAGTTCATCGGTGGCAAGGCCCTTGGCTTTTACTCTATCCCATACTATCCGTTTCAACCTCATCAGGGGATCGGTGCGGTTTTGGCCATTTTTGCCATCCTNAGCTGGTCGGGTAGAGCCTATTTTGGTCNAGTTATCCGCCAAGCANTCAAAGGATCAACTAGGAGTTCACCAGGTTCAGAATNAGCAGAACCGATCTCCTACCANGCCGCCATCATCGGGATGGGAATTTGCGCCGTTGGTCTCTATCTCTTTTCTACCCGGGCGGGTATGTCGACTNGGGTTTTTATTTTGTTCTTCTCTCTGTACCTGATAATCTCGGTAGTGGTAACCCGCATCCGTGCTGAGCTCGGCCCACCGGTCCACAACATGGGCGGGGTCAATCCACAAACTGTTCTGACCACTGCTGCAGGGATGCGTCCGTTTGGTCGGCAAAATTTGGTTGTCTTCACCCTCTATTCTTGGTTCAACGGCTCCAATCGGAGCCATCCGATGCCGCATCAACTCGAAGGATTTAAGTTAGCACAGCGGACAGGTCTTCAAACCCAGCCACTGGTGTGGGTGATGACCTTTGTCATCGTGCCGGCCGTTTTCTCCGCTTTTTTGATCTACCTCTACTCTCTTTACCAGTATGGCGCCTTGGTGGCTGTCGACGCACCGGGACAGGTAATCGGCCCCGGCAA
This sequence comes from Candidatus Poribacteria bacterium, assembly GCA_002699335.1. The sequence continues at coordinate 43,375 of PACG01000127.1, read as the reverse complement.
TAGCACCTACAACCAGTTGGCTAACTGGCTCCAATCCCCGCAGCCTCCAGATACCTACGGGATGCTGGCCATATTGGCCGGATTCGGCTTCACTACTTTTTTGGGTGTCATGAGACAGTTACTGCTCTGGTGGCCGTTCCACCCGGTGGGTTATGTCCTTGGTATCAACGGAGGCACCTTGGACCATTTTTGGTTTGTCATGTTGATCGCCTCCAGCATTAAATTGGCTCTGCTGAAGTACGGCGGGATTGGCCTCTATCGGCGATGGCTACCTTTTTTTCTGGGNCTGGTCCTAGGCGATGTCGCGATCGGTAGCTACTGGTCTATCTTGAGTGTGATTGTCGAAACCCCGCTCTACGTGGTGTGGTTTTGGTAACCAGATTTCGGTGGTGATTCCGGCCGGCTCCACAACGCTAAGTACTGATCTGACCCAGCGGGCTACTGACCACCATGTAACTTCTGGCTATTCGGTNGGAGAGGTTTGTCTTTGGTCATCACGGTTATGTTGTCGCAAAGATTACTGGGATAGACTAGCGGTTGATCCCATAGGACCANGTGTGCTCCTTGGACTGAGAGTTGGTAGATAGGGCTGTTGGCCTTGTCATTTGTTAATCTGTCAATATATACAAATAGCTGAGATTTGATTGACTGACATAACTTTAGTCTTATATGNAGGATGGTCCGCAACCCATCAGCCCGTTAATTCAAAGCATGCCCGCGATTGCCTANACCGTTGCCCCACTTTGAATGGAAATCTCAATATCCAAAAGCCTGTGGCTCCAAGGCGTCACCCACAAGGATTGAAGCGATCACATAGCTAGTCCTGTGCTAGTCGTTCAGCATGTGGGTCAACTAAATGAATCGTCGTTTCGGTCAATTCGTAGGATAGAATATTAGCGGCCAATCGAAGACCAAAACTGAGGCTTTCTGTCCCAAGAGAAGCGATTTTCTTCATCTATTCATCTCCTGTGAATTCATCATTAGAGGAATGGAATAATACTGCAATCCTTAGCCTCAATTCACCGGCATCCAATCTAGCTGATCCGGGTTCCATTCAAAAACTTCCAGCGGACCGAACTTCAGATTGATAGTCAGACTTTTTGGCGTAGGTGAAGCATCAAACTGGTTGAAGTCACGAACCACGACATAGGTATGTTCCCCATCCTGTATTGTTTGGCAAGCAGCAATAAAATCGGCTAAGTTTTGGGTCCTCTGTCCGTTGATTTCCAGTATTACTATCTTGGAGTTGCCGCTGCGTTCACGTCGTCCAGCCTGTGAAAAACTACTGCCAGCCTCAGCATATGACATATAGACTCCATCGATATCAAAATAGAGAAGATGTCGTAACTTAGGGGTAATCTCGTGGAAAATCGCCCCACCGAACCGAACAAACTTGCGGATTTTCTTTTGCTCTAGATCTTCAACCGGTACTTCGATTTGTACCATTTCTCCGTTGCGGTAGATATTCAATTGTATCTCTTGGCCGACATGTTGGTTCAGCATTGCATCAAAGATGTAAAGGTCATCGCGAATCAGTTTGGCGTTAATCCGGTAGATGACGTCTGAAGCACGAAGNCGGCCAACCCCCGTCGTCTGTGGAACAATTGACTCGATCTGAATCACGCGTGGGGTTCCGGTCTGTGGCATACCGATTTCCTCTCGACACGACTCGGGCAGGCGAAAATGGCGAATAGCCTCGCCAATAGAGATCAATTCCAGATCGACACCGATCTCACCTCTTTGGATGGGCTGATTCTGTTGGATTTTAGCCAGTGCATCCTTCAGGTAATCAATCGGTAGTTCAAAACTGGAGGTGTCCGAACCTCGAGCGTGGATAGCGACGACATCCCCTTTCGTGTTCCAGACCGGACTGCCACTAGAACCGCCGGTTCGATCAAAAGTGGTATGCAGGTAGCTAGAGTGGCGATCCCCTTTGTTGACGTTCAGGTTAGCTACGGTTCCGTATTTGATAGAATACTCTTCTTTTTCATTGTTGCCAATTAGTAGTAATTCATCTCCCATGGATAAATCTCGCCAGGAGCCAAATGATACCGCTTGCAGCTCAAAGAGTACTGTTTGGGGGTCCATTTGATAAAAGCCGAAATCGTGAGTCGGATCATAATATAACAGCCACGCTTCGGTAAAACTACCGTCGTGAAAATTGATCTTAATATAGGAGGGGCCACTTCCCGTCACATGTTGGTTGGTAGCAATAAGCCCGCGTTCAGCGTCTATGATAAATCCGGTGGCGAAACCAACCCCTTTTGATTCGACACCAAAGACAATTTCTGAGGAAGTTTCGATATTTACCACCATCGGTTTGGAACCCTCAATCTGCTCTGACCAATCGTAGGCGGTGACAGGGTAACAGATAAGCATATCTACCATTAGTCCTAATAGAACCACCCAAACCGAAGTGAGATTTTTACCAAAGATCATCATTACTTTAGTACCTGCCTGTTTTCTTTAAGTTTTAATCTAAAGTGGAAATCACATAGATTCTTTCTTTTTGGTTACAGCTAGCCTAGATTATATCCTAATTGTTATTGTAGGTCGATTATTAATCAATCCAATGACTAAATCTTTAAGCAGTTTTCCTACCACGATCTAATCAAATCCAGTTATTTCCTGGATCTCAACTCGAATAAAACTCGTGGCACGGCTATTACCCATAGCGACATTGCTTAAGTTACTTCTAGCCTAATGTCCAAGGTTACAAGGTTAGATGATCCAGTTCCATCTCCAGATTAGTATCCTCTCGACTGATTCTGGATTTTGGTTTCTAATTCCTTTCCACACGGAAAGCGTANCCTGCGAAACTTGTGAAAGATTAAATGACTTTTTACTCGAGCCTTATTGATATCGTGGTTGTCAAGGGTAACAAAGGTAAAGTTGTTTGCCGTGGTGAAGATGTCCGTTATTGGCTGCCTGTTGACAACCACACTGTACCCATTGAGGCACAAGATGTTACTTCTCGTTTTTAGTCCTAATTTTCCCCTAATATCATTACTCTTGGGACATCGCCAAGTTACGATTGAGAATTCAATGCTAAATTTTCACGTAAGCCTTTATCAAGCCAAGAAGTGGGAGAAACAGCCTTGGAAAAGGGTCAACTGCTTCCAGATCAAAATTAAGTGTTGCATAGAATCCTCTTTTGCAAGTATGATGCGGCAATCTAGAAAATTGGATTGAGAATTTAAGGANTCTATGATANGTGGAAAATCGAAAATGGAATTTGCTNGGGTTAGCCATGTTGTTAGGGGCTATNGCTGGTGGGTTAGGNTNGGGAATTCGGGGCAGTACGGACACGAAACGCCATGATCGTAGGGATGTTAGTGGCTTAACCATGGTATTTCTGTTTGCTTCGCANCTGGACACACCCACTTTAGCTAGAGCGGTGGCCTGGTCTACAGTGGCTATCGGCTTCGGTANATTGATCAACCGAGGTCTGATTTGTCAACCGGGGATATTCCACTGTAGAACTGTATCCCAAGGCTGAAATTGGTTGGATAGCTGTGCGTCTGCTGACATTTTCGGTCTGGAACTTCATGCCTTACAAGGCATTTGACGAGTTTGCTGATCAAGCCATTACCATGGGCCTGATTCCCTTGATCGCGGTGCTGGGCGGCCGNTACTGGCCTTACTGTGGTTCTGCTTCCCCGTTACTGCGTTACCGATCGCCGGAAAAACCTTGCGGGCACTCGCCTATTGGGGGAACCAGGTTTCGATTGGCTGATTTACTTGATTTTACCGATGAGACTGATGACCTGGGTTGCCATGAAGGAGGTAGGTCGAAGTGATCAAGAACAGAGTGGGCTGGATTTTTGTCAGCGTGCTTTGATCCTCAGTACCATCTGTGTCATCGGCTTAATCTTCTCAGCACTCGTTTTTCCTNGCATGGAAAAACGAGTGGCAGTTCCGTCGATCGTTCTTAAATCGTTCAGGTTCCTAAGTTATGGATTGGCTTGACAAACAATTGAGCCAGATTGCATAATCTTGAATATGAGCCAGCTTTTAACCTCTCAACTTCATGACGCCTCAGTAGAAGCACCGAACCAAGCAGAAACGACGGTTTCTGTCGGTGGCATGACCTGTGCCGCCTGTGTGACTAGGGTGGAGAAAGTGCTACGTACAGTCGAAGGGGTCACTACTGTTGAGGTCAACTACGGTACTGAGCAAGCGACAGTGACACATTCAGCGGAGACTATTACTTTCGAGCAATTGCAGACAGCGATTACTGGTGCTGGCTATACGGNTCTCCGTCCCGGTGAAGTACGTCAAGCACAACTGGAACAGAAAGAAACTGATCAACAAAAAGAGTTGNAGGTGTTAGCTGTCAAGATCGCGGTCAGCGGCATCGTCTCGGCACTAGCTATGTCACTGATGTTCCTGCCAGATTTACTCTCTCCTCGCTGGCAGTTAGTAGTGCTCTGCCTGATGGTAACACCGGTCCAGTTTTGGGCCGGTTGGCAGTTTCACCGCAAAGCCTTTTCTGCCTTAAGACATCTGTCCGCTGACATGAATGTACTGATCTCTATCGGTACGTTTTCTGCTTACCTCTATAGTTTGACCATAACTGTAATGGTATTTGTTTATCCGTCGATGTCACCCCGGCACAATTACTACGAGACCTCGGCCATGATTATTACCCTGATCCTAGTGGGGCGTTATCTGGAAGCCAAAGCCAAACGTGCCACCTTTGATGCCATTACGGCCTTAATTCGACTACAGCCGCAAACCGCACTATTGGTCTGTGAGGGNGAAATTGTTGAGGTCGTTGTCGATCAAGTTCAGGTCGGCGACACGGTTATGGTACGCCCCGGTCAACGAATTCCGGTAGATGGCCTGGTAACGACAGGCCAGTCCAGTATTGATGAGTCGATGGTAACCGGTGAAAGCATACCGGTCTACAAAACAGTTGGCGATGAAGTAATCAGTGGTACGGTCAATGGTACGGGGAGTTTTAATTTCTTGGCGCAGAAAGTCGGGGACGAAACTATGCTGGCACAGATCATTCGGCTGGTTGAGTCGGCTCAAGGATCGAAANCACCAATCCAAACGCTAGCCGACCAGGTGACAGGTGTCTTTGTCCCCATCGTAATCGGGGTTGCGGTACTGACATTTGGTTGTTGGTTCTTCTTGGCGGGTGATCCGCTGGCTAACGCACTGACCTTTTTTATTTCCGTTTTGATTGTCGCTTGTCCCTGCGCACTTGGGTTGGCTACGCCAACGGCGGTGGTGGCAGGTGTGGGTCGTGGGGCCGAGCAAGGAATCTTGATTAAAAGCGCACCGACCTTAGAGATAATTCACCGGATAAAAACGGTTGTTTTCGACAAAACAGGTACGTTGACCGAAGGGTATCCTCGAGTCACTGACATCGCTACCAGCAACGGTCATCAAGAAACCCATCTGCTGCTATTAGCCGCTACACTGGAATCCAAATCCGAGCATCCATTAGCTGGAGCTATTATACGAGCCTGTACAGACCGGGATCTGCAGATCGAAAAGGTAGAAATAACCAATTTTGAAGCTGTGGTTGGTTTTGGTGTCCAGGGTGATCTCGGCGGAAAGTGGATTCGGTGTGGGAGTCGGCGACTGATGGAAAAGGAGGGTATTCAACTGCAGGGCATGGACATCGACCGCGAAACAGAGTACACCAAAGAAGGAAAAACTGTGATCTGGGTCAGTGTCGAGAATCAACTGGCAGGCTTGATCGCCCTGGCCGATACGATCGAACCCGATGCAGCCCCAGCCCTGCAAAAGTTAAGGCGAATGGGGCTGCAAACGGTGATGCTGACGGGAGATAGTGCCAAGACGGCTAACATGGTGGCGGAACAACTCGGCATTGATCAGACCATCGCTGAGGTTCTGCCTTCAGATAAAGCTCAAGTAATAGCANATCTACAAGCGAGAGGAGATATGGTAGCCATGGTGGGAGACGGTATTAACGATGCGCCTGCCTTAGCACAAGCGGACGTGGGAATTGCCGTTGGAACCGGCACAGATGTGGCACTGGAAACGGCTGATATTGTGTTGATGAAGAGCAATCTTGTCCATGTCGCCACTGCCATCCAACTCAGCCGCCAGACCATCNACACGATTCGTTGGAACCTAGTCTGGGCCTTTTCGTATAATCTGCTGGGAATTCCTGTTGCTGCTGGCCTGTTTGCCACGTTGGGGATCACATTGAACCCGATGCTAGCGGCAGGAGTGATGGCCTGCAGTTCGGTCCTCGTTGTTACCAACTCACTTCGACTGCGGAATTTTTAATTCAGCCGATCTGGCCATGGCTGCTTCTGCTTCCGTGATCATGCCTTTCCGCTGATAGAAAGCGGACAAACTACTATAGGCCAGACTGTCGTTGGGATCGAGTTCAATTGCCTGTTTGACGGCTTCGATCGCCCCATCATAATTTTCAGCTCGTTCACAGGCATGTGCCAACCCCATATAGCCCTCGATTTCGTCAGGAAAGGCGTAGATCATCTCCTGAAAAGCAACAACTGCTTCATCGAGTTGATTATTGCCAAACAGGGTGAGCGCTTGATCGTAAAGTTGATCTTTGGTGGCTTGGTCCGGGTTCATCGGGCAACCTCATTTCTTGTTTTTGAAGCATATCATACCCCGTCTCATAAAGGCAAACCATAGCTCCAAACTAACCTGACAACAGAAGCCAATGTGTCAACCTACCTTGTCCAATAGATTACATTCTCACCCACTCGTCTCGGACGGTCATAATACCAATGGCTCTTCGGCAATTAGAGTGCCGTTCTGATGCTAGATGAATGACTAAAGTTGTGACTGAATAATATGTATGGACAACATTTTTTAGATATGCTATCATTNNNNGCTAACNTTAACCGTTTTGGTGAAGGTGATGAACAATCCAGTCAAGGATATTACGGGACAAGTTGAGGTCATCTACGAAAAGACGATTTCTGAAATCGACCAGGAAGAGGACCAACTAGAAGCGGAACTCGACCATCTGTCACGTAAGAAAGATTCGTTAAGCAGAAAACGGCAAGAGGTCGATCAGCTACGTAATCAAATCAGTGGATTGATGTCTGCGATTGCAGAAGTAGAGGAAGCATATGACCGGACTGCCCAACAAAAGTTAGAACTGGATCAAGAAATTGAGGAACTGTCCGCCGAGTTAGCTGACTTAAAACGGCTTGCCAAGAGATCTCAGACCCGGTTAAACCACGCCAAAGAGAAAAAGCGGGAAAAGTATCAAGCCTTAGCTGAGATCATTGAACGGTTCGGTAGTGTTAAAAGTGCTTTACCTGAAGATTTTGTCTCTGAACTTCAGGACACAATCGAAGAAGATTCAGCTCCTAAAGGACGAGGTCGACGTTCNTCACCATCAGCGGGAGTTGAAGTTGATGAAGATACAGTTCTGGAAGAAGAAACCAGCCTCCGATCGACCCTGATTGATGACTTATCGATGCCTGAAGACGATTTCGAGGATGATGATGAAGACTTTTTTGTCGACGATGATGAGGCTTTTCTGGACGATTTTGAAGAAGACGATGAGGGGTTATCTCCGCCAGTTCAGTCGGAATCCACAGAAGAGATCAATTTGAAAGAAGCCGTCGACGATTTCGAGGAAGAGGCCCCAGTGACAAACATGAGGGGGGACGAAGACGATCTGGATCAAACTGAGGCAGATGAGACNTCGAATGAAGATCTGGATGCACTCTTCTCTCAGGTAGAGTTAGAAGGACGTGAGACCCCAGAGGAACTGGCAGCGCTGGAACGTGGAGATTTACTGGTAGAAGAAACAGAGGAGTCAGATGAGGATCTCATGAGTCTGGATGACGATGAGGAAGAACTGACCCCTAAAACAGCCCGTACTCCCCGGAAACGTCGCAAGCTTCTGGAGTCGTACTTGGACGATGTACCCGACCCGTAGTTAGATTTAACCGATATTCAACTATAAACAGCAACTATTTAATCAAGCAGAGGTAAAGATAAATAATGGCGCACAGATCATCAGCCTTTAAGCACATGCGTGCCGATAAAAGAAAAGCCGAGGTTAATCGGAAACGGAAATCGGCCTTAAAAACAATCATCAAGAAAACCCAGTTGGCAATCGTCGATGGTAAATTGGAAGAGGCTCAGGCTCTTTATCGAGAAGCATCTGGCCAACTCGATCGTGCCGCAGGCAAAGGCGTCATCAAAAAAGGAACCGCCAACCGTAACAAATCACGTTTGTCGATCAGCATCAACAAATTGGCAGTAAGTGGCTAAATCTAACATAGGGCCGTCAGAAGTTGACTTAGCCGTCAGTGACCTGACAGGCTTGATAGTGTTGTGGGTAAAACCGGATCNCGGCTTTTATCAGCGGAACCAGCNTCATAATTTTGGCTAACGACCCAACCGGGATGATCTGACGCTTGGTGATGGCGTCCATGACATTGACTTCCCCCATCCAGAAATGATGCGCAACATCCCCTGACATCACTANCTCAATATCGGGATTTTCGATTTGTGCATCACACAGCACCTGCTGTTCCCCATTCCCGGCTATCAAACCGATGGTCGCCTCCGGTGCCGAAAAGGTGAATTGAACGCTTAACTTCAGGTGGCGTAGCTGTTCCTGCGTTTGCAAGTCTTGTTGCATCTGAGCAAAAAGACCACCGATGCAAGCGTAGAGTTGGTCGGCAGTCTCAAATACCGGCAATCTCAGTCCCCCTTTATCTTTATGTCAATCCGGCTTGTTCCCAAACTATATCAAGTGAGTCGATAGTNGCTTGCAGAGCCTGTTCAGGTTCCATTTCTCGCAACTTTTGACTGAATGGCTCGACGGTCACCGGCCCATCATAACCCACTTGAGCCAGAATTTCAAAGAACTCAGCTAATGAAATGACACCTGTTTCGGCAGGTAAACAGCGGACGTTATCGATCTGATCTTCCACGTCAATTCCGCTTGGGGCGTCATTGACATGAACATAGACAATATCCTCCGGGTATAGTTGTGCNAGGTCAGATAGGGTCGACTGAGCCGTGTACCAGTGCCAGGCATCCAATAGCAATCCAACATTGCCGGTACCGATAGCTGCGGCTAACCCGCGCATCCCGTCCATGGTATAGACAAATCCGTGTGTCGCCTTGGCGCGGCTAGTTCGTGGACCAATAAACTCAAGTCCTAGTGCATGCCCGTGATCGGCTAAAATCTTCGTTATCGGACGAAATCGACGAACGTGAAAATCCCAATTCTCACCATAGGTTTTCTCGTTTGAAGCCGGTGGAATCCAGGTTGAGGTGCGAAAACAGCCTAGTTCAGCGGCTAAAGCGGCTAAAGCCGGCAAACGAGCTAGGCTTTCTTCGTATTCTTCCTCTGGGCCACTCCAGGCCACGGGGAAACTCCAGCCCCCCATTTTGATCCCATCCCATAACGCTTTNACCTCACTGATAGATTGTTCTTCGGCCATTTGGCTGGCTTGATGAATATTAAGGTCTAATCCTTCGAACCCAAACTGCCTGGCATAAGATAACCCTTGCTGCATGTCCGCGGAGACGCCGATGGCACCCGGACTTAAGTTTTTAAACATCTTTGATTCTCTTCCTTTTGCAAAATTACTAACTATTTCGTCGTCGTCCCAGTTCCGTGGGAGGATTTAGTATCAGAAATAATCCACANTCCGTGCCGATTCTATCAAATCTATCTGTCATCGTCAAGTTTGTTAGCCTCTACTGTTCAGGCGATACCAACGGTTAATCCCTGATCTAACAAGACTGATTTGGTAGACTCTGCTCAACTCTGGCATAAGCTCCAACATTGGCTCGATACACCTCCTCAGAAACCGAATTAATCTGGCGCGACTTNGCCTCTATCACCACTCGGATCGTCTTGATCGGGNTTTTTCGTGTCGTCTTATTGTGCCTGATAACGCCCTACAACGATTATGACCTGCGGGGTTTCCGGTAACCACTTCCCAATTGGAGCCTTCTTCCTGTTTTGTTTGCTGACACTGTTGACTGTCGATTTACGGTTTCTGCGGTTTCGGTGGGAACTAACTGCTTCGGAACTGATAACCATTTGGTGTATAATNCTGGTCACTGTGGGTATTCCATCAGCAGAACTTATTCGCGATTATCTCTGGACGTTGGTTTCTCCCCATGACTTCGCTAGCCCAGAAAACGACTGGCAATCGCTGTTCTTCCACCACTTACCAGAACAGATCATGGTTACGAACCCACGAGCAGTCAAGTACTTCTACGCAGATTACCAATTGGAGAGGCCTGTACCGTGGGGGCTAGGGGTGAAACCGGCACTCGCTTGGTCATCCTATGCACTATTGACTTCTATCGGACTGGCCTGTCTAAGCGTCATCCTGCGCCAACAATGNGTCGAGCATGAGCGATTTGCCNTCCATTGGTCAAACTGGCGGCAGAAATGGTAGAACCTCCGTCAGTTGGGCAACACCTCAACACCTTTTTTAGCAGCCGTGTTATGTGGTTGGGAGCAGCTTTACCGATCATTATCCACCCGATGAATGGGTCACAACATCACTTTCCCGATTGGCCATCCGTTTCGCTCTACTTTATAATTTGAATCCCCTCCTGACCAATAAGCCGTGGACCGGACTCCGGTCAATTCCGATTCGGAGCTGTCTCTTGATCGTTGGCTTCATCTATTTACTCTCGCTAGACGTGTCGTTCTCGTTCTGGTTTTTCACCTGATCTACAGATTACAGAGCGTAGTGGTTTAGCCAGTGGAACTCCCTTTAGTGGCTGAACGCTCGCCAATCGGCAAAAAATGGGCGGATACGTAGCATTATCATTTTTGTCTGTTGGTCAGCACGTTGGCACCTTTGGGGNGTGATTCGCAAACGTTTAGCTCTCAACCACAGGTCGATGGTATCAATGAGGCGCAACCCTATCGAGTGGCACTGATCGGGTTNCTGCCCATCACATATCTACATATCTAATTGCCCTAATGAGTGCGATGATTGGCCTCTCATTCTGGTTGGCGATTAGTGTAATGCTCTGTTTTTACATGATGTCGATTGTCCTGACCTGGATAGTGACAAATGGTGGATTTCTGTTTTTGCCAGCTATTTTTCGACCCTCCGACTATCTGATGGTCGCTTTTGGATCGACGCGCTTTAGCGATCGAGATCACACCATCCCGACCTTCGATATGCCGCCCAGTTCCCGTGCGTATCGGAACGCAGCCATGGTGTTTTCCGGAGCCTCCCGCAGGCCGCCTCGATGGGCCTGGAACCACATCTTCGAATCGGCCACCGTCGGCGCCATCTTAGCCTTATCTTTTTTCTGGGTGAATTTCTCCGCGCTAATTTCCTTTAATTCCTTAGTACTTCCGGCCACCATTTCTTTTCCAGAGACTTTAATGGCCTTTCCNCATCCAATGTACCCGACCAAATACCAACAGCACGAGTAACACCAAACCGATTTTCCGCATCTATACTTTCTCCAACAGGTTTCTAAACTTTGCAATGATGGCCAGCGAGGTTTCAGGGGGTCGGCCTTTGGAACTCCTAAATGTTTTTCCACCTTCCATTTTGGCCTCTCTCTTCAAAAAATAAAGAATTATGCCTTCATGAATTTTGCACACGCTCTAAGGGCTCAGCTTGAACTAAGCCGGCCCAAACTAATAATAGTAATAGGTTCACACTTCTCATCTTCATTATCACCTCTAGTTACCACAAACCTTACAGGCTTTTCCCCCTATCCTTATACCCAACTGGCCTTTAGANTTCCAATAGTAGAATAGGAAGAGTTTTACCGCTTGTTGGTGTTGCTGATCCAACACTTATCACCAGTNCCTGATTCACTTTTGCTCACCTTAGACTTACTCTCTTTAGTTATAGGTGACTTCCATTGGGACAGATTTACCTTGGATTTCACACAAGTTTCCCCCTCGACCCCGATCGAAGGATGAGCNAAGATNTACTCCAAATCTACGACCGTTAAATCATCTTGCCAATGACTTTCGATACATGCTTCAATCTGATTTATTCGCTTATCCAACCTTTGTCCAGTCAAATACTACGGCCAACCTGCCTGTTCGTTTATGTAATAGATCTTGATAGGCCTGTTGTGCATCGGCTGGATTATACTTAGTATAGATATTAGAAACGTCAACACGCCCCTGATGTAACCAGCGCAATGCACCAGTGTAGTTGTCAAACAGGTTATTGTGCTGAAAATCTTGCGGATGGCGGGGCAGTTCCCACTCCCAACCACTTCTGATGTGAGCATAGTTGTGGAATATAGCGTAATGAAGATCGTGAAGGGCTAGATCGGTAAGCTTGCGCCACGGGGTGGCGATACAGACCACTTCACCCCCTTTGCGGATGGTGTTGGCGGCATCGAGCAGAGCCTGTTCATGTCCAGAACATTCGACGGCTAAAGGAAACTGTCCCTGTAGATCCGGATCATCGACAGGCACTCTTTCTAGCACATTCTCGATCCCGGTTTCCAAGGCCATTTGACGACGAAACTCGACCGGGTCACAGGCATAGACCTGATAGCCAGCGGCTAAGAAGTTTTTTGCCGCTAAATGGCCAACCAATCCTAATCCACAAATCAGGATTTTCGCTGGTGGCCGAGCTAGCGTCGTCACCAGAGTAGTCATGCTGACTCCCATCATTCGAGCAAAAACAGCCACCTCTGCAGACAGTCCTTTTGGTACCTGAAGCACTTCAGAGGCGGATTTTCGCTGGTGGGAACAGTGAGAGCCTATGGCGCAAACGACATCTCCCTCTCGTAGGTTGGCAACCTGAGCGCCCACCCGATTGATCTGAAAGATAGCTGCATATCCGAGTTGTTTGGGAAAGCCAGAGTCCGCTAGGTAGGCTGAATTGAGTTCTGTACCGGCACTGACTAACGTGGCCAGTGTTTGCCCTGCTACCTCTTTGTCGCCGATAGGGGTTAGATCTTCTTCTACGGGTAACAATTCCGCTTGCTGATGCCCAGTAATGGTAACGGCACAAGCTATTTCACTACCATAGGTGGCTAATTGGTTTGGCATGGTATCACTCTTTCGGTATCTTTGGTTATATTGGCTAGATCTGATGCGGGTCGGTGTCTCCGACCACCTCTCGAACTTTTTCGAAAAACCCTTTCTTCAAATCGGTATTTAGGCCCCACTGAACGGGTACGCTCTGGTAGCCATCGCAGTAGTTGTTTTCACCCGGATCGAAATAGCCCCAAGACGCATACTGGCTCAAAGCGGCCACAAAATTGTTGCGTGGTTGGTCGAAGTCAAAGTGATCGTCTTCATTAAACAGAATCGGCATTGGACGATACCCCGGTACCTGTCGAGTCTGTTGCACCATTTCAGTGATCCGCTTGGGGTCTTTAACACCATTTCCGTGCAAGAGGATAAAGTCCGAATGGCGAACGATATTCTCCTTGGCTACTGTTCCTCCGCCATAACTGGTACCAACCAGTAGACGACGATCATCTTTAGTGATCGACTTAACCTGTTGGATCAGTTCGTGGACCCGGTCGGGCATCAAGATTGGGTGGACATATCGCTTGACGTTACACTCGTTATTGACCTCGAGGAGGACGTTGGTATAGTTGCAATCTAACACCCAATTAGTAGCGTTATTGGTAGCTTGAATGACAGCCGACTCGTCGGTCAAGCGTTGATCCTGTCCAAAATAGAAGTAGCCCAAAATCACTACTAAGCCGAGTTCATCGGCTCGATGGATAATTCGTGTTAGTCGAGCGAGATAATCAGGATTCAAACTGCCGTCGGCCTCGAAGCCGGAATTATACCACGGCTGTTCTTTGGAGTACCCTTCAGGACTACCGCCTTGTAGATTGATGGTAAAGGCCAATAGCCCGTAAGAACTCCATATCGGCATAGCAGCCAAGAACTCTTTCGTGTTGCGTTCGGGCTCCCATTTGCCGGTGTCCGGATATACCCAACGATGGATGGTATCTAAATTACGGTCGTCGAAAATGCCCTGTACCATCCTCGAATTGAGCAAAAGACCTTCGATTCGATGTCCATTATAGTAACGGCCTTGATAGGTTATCTGGCCGTTAATGTAAAAGGCATCATCAACAATACTAACTGCGGTTTGGGGTCGCATGATTTCTGCCTCGTTTCCTCGGTAGTGCGTTAAAATTACAATGACTTTTCCTGCCGGGAACACTAGTATGGCCTCGTCTGGATGTGGATCCGTTGGATCAGCGATTATACCTTCCAGTCGCTGTCTAGATCGGTGATCCAGGTACCAGTCGTGTCAGTCTGTTATCCAGCGTAAGCGAATCGATTACGATCTTGGATTCAAATATCAAGTAGGTGGTTGAGAAAATACCATGAGGGGAGCTTGCAAGTCTAGGCATTTTCCGGAACCAGAATTCAACCCTTCCTTTACCACAGAAATTCGATTCTCGCTGATGGATCAGAAATCCGATCCCTGAGGCAAATACTGGATTGCTATTCTGCTTACTGCTATCTTGCCAACGGAGCATTAGGCGGAGCCAAATAGATCTCAGCTGGAAGTTGCTTTCAACGTCAGGCGGTACTAACAAAGACTATAGACGGCAACAATGATTAAATATTAACCACTCTTGTTTTTTTGCTGCCGTCACTATATATTTATCCTTAAAACAGATGGCTGATTCTGAGGTGGCCTGCTCTTGGACTGCCTTCGAGTAACTCGGTGAAGATACGACCTTAAGTGGTCGTCAACTGGAGAAATATCTCTTCTAGCCTCGCTTCTGATAATGACATCTCGAGCAGTTGACAGTCGTGGTTGACCAACTCAGTGGCGAGTTGAGGCCGAGGATCGATAGTTTTAGAGTTTTCCAAATTAGCCACTAAACCAACCTGAAAAATATAGTGATCATTTAGGCCTCGGTCAGTGCGGGTATAAGGAAGGGCAGTTTTATTGAGTATGAATTCGATAACCGATAGGTTACCTTTGACTTCTAGTCGCAGATACCGGTTCCCACTTACGTCCTCGTTTTGATGCCAAATTGGTTGTCCATCTTCCAGTTGAATGTCACCCACAATCTGTCCTTGATGGATAACCAACAGCCGTTTGCAGGTCATGCTGGCCTCAGCTAGAATGTGGGTACTCAAAATAATGGTCTGATTTTGGCCCAATCTTGTAATCAATTCCCGAATCTCGATGATCTGGCGTGGATCAAGACCAGAGGTCGGTTCGTCCAGAATGATAACGTCCGGATTGTGAATCAGTGCTTGAGCCAAACCGACGCGTTGCCGGAACCCTTTAGAGAGTTGGCCGGTCACCTGTTGGTAGCGCTCTGTTAAACCACACGACTCCAGCACGAAAGCTAAACGATCCGGTCTTTGACGATGGGGTATACCTTTGATTTTCGCCACATAGTTTAAGTAGCCGGTCACCGTCATCTCTGGATAAAGTGGCACACTTTCAGGTAGATATCCAACCCGTTTTTTGACTTCTAGTGATGACCGAAACACATCATAGCCAGCCACCATCGCGGTTCCACTATTAGCCGGCATATAACAACTCAAAATACGCATAGTGGTCGTTTTACCGGCACCATTAGGTCCAAGAAACCCAACAACCTCTCCTCGGCCTATTTGGAAGGAGACACCTTTCAATGCCTCGAGAGTTCCATATTTTTTGGTCAAATTCTGAACGTCAATCATGGGTTCTTTAAAGTGATAAGTGCAATTAGTTATACTGCGAGTAGATCTACTTAATTCCTAGATTCATTCCTAGATTCAGGGCTCTGATGGCTTCAGGGCTACCAACCTGTTTCAAGGCCTGGTAGGCGCTAGAACGAACTTTTCCATCTTTATCTTTGAGAGCAACGATTAGATTTGGGACGGCCCTGGTAGCAGATTTTCCCATTTCACCCAACGCCGTCGCTGCCTGATAACGTCTGGCCGCCTGCTGATGACGCAGTTGCTGAATCAGTGACTTAACCCGTTTTTCAATGGCTAAGACATCGAGTTCTCTAATCTTTTTGAGGCTATAGCTGGCAAAGACACGTGTGAATTCGTCTTCGCTTTTTGCCCCGCCAATCAGAATTGGCATGGTTTTAGGACGAGTAGAGGGATCGACCAATGCCAGGACAACGGACGCAGAAACCCGGACGCTGATTTCCCGATCCTTCAAAGCAGTTGTCAAGGCTAAGATTGCAGCTTTAGGCAATTTATCGATTCGGCTCATAGAGAAGGCTGCGCTGCGACGCACTATTTTATCGGTGTCTTTGAGGGCTCCGATTAGTGTAGGGATGGCCGTCTGTCCGATTTCCGCCAAGGCTAGTACAGCGTTATTGCGGATCATTTCGTTTTCGCTCCTTAAGGCGTTGCTCAGAGCGGGCACAGCAGAACTGGCAACAGGACCGATTTGCCCTAGCGATTTTACCGCATTGACACTGACCTCCCAATTAACATCATCGATAGCAGTAATTAAAAAAGGAACCGCAGCCTTGGCAGATTCACCGATTCCGCCGAGGGCGAAGGTGGCGTTGGCCCTAACTGTCCAGTCGCTATCCTCCAGCGTTTGAATCAAAGCCGGCACCGATTCGCCGGCTCCTTCGCCAATCTGCCCTAAGGCGAAAGCGGCGTTGCGACGAACGTACCGGGATTCATCCGACAGCACCTCTATCAGCGGATAGACGGCTTCCCGTGCTTGGTGGTGAAAGGTGCCAAGTTGCTTGGCCGCCTGACTTCGAATAGCAGCGTCTTTGTCACTCAGTTGATGAGTTAAAAACCGGATCTGGGCCTCCTTTGACTGAGCAAAGATAACTGACTGATAAAGAGTCAGGGCGCAACTCAGCAACANTGTTACNNTNCCGTGCCGTANCAGAGNCNGANCNGAAGAAAGCCTNGGCTAAANCAATCTTNGGCNGGATCGAAGATTGGCCCAGATGGGNANGAGNGNNAAACAACNNGAGTATGAACGGGATCCTACTCATATCTTTTCCGTAATCTGAATCAGTTGATTGGCCTCGATATCGTTGAGGGTCTGTTTGATACCGCTAGGCCAATAGATTATGATCTGGTCCACCCGTGTTTTCTCTCCCAAGCCGAAGAAAACACGAAGATCGTTAGCAGAGAGATAGCTGGCCGCGCTCTGTACTTCCCCCAGCCGAGTTTCATTCTCTAAGGTCAGGAGGATACGAGCCCCTATGCCGTCTCTGTTACTCTTAGTACCGGTCAGTTTAATGGCTAGCCAGTTGTTAGCGTTGCCCCCATCGTTTCGGAGCAGAATTACGCCCTGATTACAGTTGGTTACCAATAGATCTATATCACCGTCGTTATCATAATCACCGAAGGCGGTGCCACGCCCTATGTATCGACGAGAAAAGTATTCGCCCACCGGCACTTCGGTGTAGGTGCTGTCTCCGTTACTCTGGTAGAGTTGATCCCGTTGCGGATAGATCGACATGCCGGTGACAGGATCGAGAGCATCTTGAACTTCGCCGTTGGCCACAAAAATATCTAGGTCGCCATCGTTATCNTAATCAAAGAATTTGGTGCCGAATCCAACTAGAGAAGCGGTGACACCGCCTAAATTGGCTTCATCGCTAACGTCGGTGAAGGTGCCATCTCCACGGCTTTTATAGAGAGTATTGGTTTCAGTGTTGGTCACAAAGATATCGGGCCAGCCGTTACCGTCATAATCCCCGATATCGACCCCCATTCCACCCTCTTGAATCCCATCCTTGTTGAGGGCAGTACCAGAGGCAAACGCAATATCCCGAAACTGACCTTTACGGTTGAGATAGAAGCAGTTCCGATCGGTATCATTGGCAACATANATATCGGGGTAGCCGTTATGATCGATATCACCAATACCGATCCCCAAGCCTCGACACGGAATCGAATTATAGACGCCAGACGATCTGGTAACATCGNTAAAGGTGCNATCACCGTTATTTTGATAGAGAGCGTCTTTGGCCGGACGAAATGTGCGGGGGTGGCAATATTCGACCAGGCCCGTTTTAGGGTTGAGACACGATTTCATCGAAGTGTCGTAAACCACATAATTAACTACGTAGAGATCCAGGTGACTATCCAAGTTGTAGTCGAGAAAAGCACAGCNTGTACTCCAATCGCTATTGCCTACCTGAGCCTGTTCGGTAACATCAATGAAGGTGCCATCTCCTCGATTTTGATAAAGCACATTGGCCCCAAAGTTGGTGANATAAAGGTCGATGAACCCGTCGTTGTTGTAGTCTCCAACGGTAACACCCATTCCGTAACCTGCATCGCCGACCCCGGACNTTTGCGTAACATCAATGAAGGTGCCATCNCCGTTATTGCGATACAGCCGGTTNACATAGGTGGGTTCAGCCTCTAAAGATCCACTCTCAATAAGATATAGATCCAGAAANCCGTCGTTGTCATAGTCCAAGAAGGCGGCCCCTGCGCCCATGGTTTCGACAATGTGATGATGTTCATTTTTTCCGCTGTGGTGTTTGAACTGAATCCTTGCCTCTTGNGTCACATCAGTAAACNTGACCGGAAAAGCCTGTCCCTGATCTGGGGAGGACANCCTGACTCCAACAGATGCAGAAGGCAAAAAAAAGCAGATCNGTTAAGGGATTGTGAATAGATCCGACGTACCCGTCAGCAAGCCCTAAACTCTTAATTCTCAACTCTTAATTCCCTGATCCTGTACTGGCAATGTGGCAGGTGCTTTCGCCGGAATCAAGTGGTCGCCACCCTTCGATCAGCTTGCATGGCGCGTTGTCGGTAGAGTAGATCGAACAGGTTGCCTTCGTGCGGTTGATCCCAGGAGATATGGTTGGTCGGGATAGCTCCCAGGTTTAAGCGCTCAATGTCGGGAGAGTGGAGCAGGTCTGTAATCCAGGCCCGATCCTCCGTCAGAACNCTTGCTACCAGAGTCGAACCGATCAGGTTCAAGATCTTTGATTGAGAAACCTCCACTANACTGACAAAAGGAAACAAAAATTCGGTGTTGGCCAGCGGATGAGATGGATCAGAGCAGTAAATCACTTTCGGCATCAGGAAGGTGTAGCCATCGGTTTCAACGACGCTCTCAACCCCAAACAGTTGGCTGGAGATGTCGAAAGCACCGGGGATTTNAAGGTACCCTTCGATCATATCAGCCAATCGGCAGGCGATCTTCGGATCGGAAAAAGCCGACAATCTAGCTTCCGGATGGTGCAGGGGCAGGGCTTGGATTTGACTGAGCTGACTGGCAACTGCTTCTGCTATCTGTTGTCCTTGAGCAGGAGCCCAGATACTCGAGGTATTTATGCAAGAGCGCCCACTATTTTCAGCTACTGATGTTACCATCATCTCCAGATATTGTTCCCAATTGGTCAAGGCATCTTCTCCGACCAGAATCTTGCTCCAGCCAGTACCGTGGATCTGTACCCTCGGGTCTGAACGCCAGGGGGCTACGGTAGATTCACTGCCGTAGAGAACCGACCGATCAGCNCGTAGTAAAATTTCGGTGGCTCCATCGTGGGAAGTNGGATACAAGCTGAAGGCCTCGGGTGGACAACCGGCCTTGATAAAGGCTTGTGCAATTCGGTAGGGACTCCAGGGTTCGGTACTACCAGGCTTCAAGACCAAGGGAACTTTCAGGGCAATCGAGGGAGCCCAAAGCGAATGCACACCAGCTGAATTACTGGGTAGTATACCTCCCAGACTGTCAGCACAACACAGATATCCGAGCATCCGTCCGTGTTGTTGTCCCCAACCTTTATCCAGAATAGAGAGATCGAGACCTCGGGTCAGACCACCAAGGACATCATCGACGTGGTTGAGTACCGTGGCGATCTTGTTCATGTTTTGGCGACACAGCGTTTTTGGCACCCCCGTCGAGGCTGAAAGCTGGGCGATATAGTCGTTTGGCGACTGTAGTTGCTGGCCAATGGACAGTTCTGCCTGCATGAAGTGCTGGCCGGCAGTCTGGCTGATCTGGATCAGGTCAGCGACGGTAAACTGATCCAGCACTCGTTTATGGTCAGACTTGGACAGCATGTCACGCGAAATCAGCCCCCGGTTGGCCTGACTCATCACNGCCATTGGCTCTCCGGTTTGACTATTCAACACCTCAATAGTGGACAAGCTCTGATAGGGTTGACCGGCCCTTAGTAGCGGAATGTGCAACATCTCGATTTCCTACTTGCTTAGCTGGCGCCGCGTTACTCTGCCAGGTTGATGGCGCCCACGGANACCGTGGGCGGAAGCTTAGTAAACGCCCACGGGAACTGTCTCTTTCAGTTCTGAAAACAGCCGCAGATCTCGAACTCCGTCCCACGGGAACTGTTCGGTCGGTCGAGCCCGTTCGGCTTCGTCTCGCTCCAAGAAACGGGGCATGAAGAATTCCTCGGTCAGTGTAGTTAACATCACCCTACCCGTTTGGTCATAATCTACGGCCTGATCCGGGGCGGCCGGATCAACCAGTTCAATCACCGCTCTCGGATAGGGGGGATAATAGGTGATTGAATACTGATCGGCAGGCTTGTCCTNGGATCCGGTCGGGGAATCGAACGGTTTGGAATAGGCTAACCCCATTAAGGTGTTGCCGTAGGTAGGTATAAAATCGATACCGGGAACCAATTCCTCCCGGGCAAAGCGGTGAAACTGGGCATTCATTTCCGTTCCACCGCAGAAGATACCGGTAATTCCCACTTTGTTGAGAGAGATCTTTTCACATAGTGCCNCTAGCAGTTTTGGAGTAGTGAAAAGGCAACGGATGTTATCATGAGCTCTCAGCAGTTGCAGCGCCTGGCTAACCACGTGATCGCGGTAGGCTTCAAACTCCTGATGTTTCCCCTGTTTGACCAGTTTGCTGACCCAACGCGGATCGAGATCTACCAGGAAGCAGATCCCACCCCGAATCTGTGCCAGATGCTCGACGGCTAATCGCAATCGACGAGGGCCGCTCGGGCCAAGCATCAGCCAGTCGCTGCCGGTAGGGAAGGTCTCGGTGGAGAGGCGTTGGCTGAAAAGTTCGTAATCGATTTGAAAATCTCGAATACTGATCCGTGATTTAGGGAGGCCCGTCGATCCACCGGTCTCAAAGACATAGACCGGCTGATCTGCCAATGCCTTAGGNACCCATTTTCGTATCGGTCCTCCCCTCAACCATTCGTCCTGAAAGTGGCCAAGGAGACACAAGTCATTATAACCATTTATTTTCTGCCGTGGATCAAATCCGAGTTTCTGGGCATACGTCAGCCAGAAGGGGGTTCCTTTTTCGGGATCGAAGTGACAATTAACAACGTGACGAACATGCGCATCCAGTGCCTCACGTGCTGATGCAATGGGATCTGCCGGTAACATACTGGAGGATAGTCCTGAAGGCGGGTCCGAAACGGGTTCTACAGTCATGGTTCAACTCCTTTAGGCCTATTGATTATGGATAGCAAACAGTTTATTGCGGCCAGCGATATAGAGGACACCGTCATGTGCGACCGGGGTGGTGTAAACCGCGCTTCCCATATTAGTTTCAAAGAGTACCTTCTTCTCTTTTTCGGCGGCGAGGATGACGACGTCACCGTCTTCATCACCGATATAGACTTTGCCGTCAGCCACGAAGGTTGAGCCCCAGATGGCAGCGAAGGTGTCGTAGGTCCAGTAGCGTTCACCAGTATCAACGTTCAGGCAGTAGACGAAACCACTCAGATCGGCTACAAACAGCAGGCCTGCGTGACCTATCCTCGACGCAACCTCTGGTTGGTGCGATTGGAGAATAGCAACCGTGGACATNGTGCGGTTAAAGTCTTGANCACCAAAGTGCCANANNACCCCTGATTCGGTTACATCACCAGTCTNGGTGGCATCGATGGCCCACAGATGGCCATCGCCTTCTCCGTGTTCCGGGTCCTGNCCNACACCGATGTAGACCCGGTTGTGATGAATGACNGGGGTGGCGATAATACTGTTTCGAGTGCCACGTCCACCTAGCTCCCATTCTGCATCTTTGGGATTGCAGTCAAACTTCCAGATTAATTCACCGTTATCGGGTTGAAAACTATAGACCCAACCGTCACCGCCGGGAAAAACGACTTGCGGCTGATTGTTAATGACGGCATAAGCAGGATTTGACCATTGACCGTGCAGAATATGTCCGCTTGGTGAATCGTCTTCCCAAACTAGTTCGCCAGTCTCTTTTTTGAGGGCAATAAAACTGGGGGCCAACGGAGANGGAATGTGGATNTGGCCTTCATCTACCCCATTACTGGTTTCCACAAATAAGAGGCCACCTGCCCCAACGGGAGAGCAGGTGGCCAGGTTGTGCGGGAAAACGTCCAGTTCATCCATCATCTCGTAGATCCAGATGATGTCGCCGTCGATCTCGCTGGTTTCTGCCTCATCCTTGTAGGGACCATCGTTTTCTCCGTCCAGAAAACCTTCCGTATCAACGCAAACCACTTGACAACGGTTGGAAATGTAATACAGCCGATCCCCTTCAACAAAGGGGGTAGAGCAGATACCTTGTTGTGGCCAATCATTGACCCGACCGGAAGTGAGCTTAGTATGTGTTATCTGCCACAAAAACTGGCCGTCTTCCTCGTTGAAGGCAGCAAGCACACCACGATCTCCGGTTAATTTTGGGTTGTAGGTTGCCTGGTTATTGGTTCCAACAAAGACTTTACCGTCATGAACCACCGGCCCAGCGTAAGTTTGCCATCCGAGTTCCACCACCCACTTGATGCCCTGGCCGGATTCTGCATCCCATTCGGTTGGCAGATCTGTTTCGTCAGAAACCAGATTTCGGTCAGGCGTGAATCCCCACATAGAGGTGGTTTTGCCAACAGGGGGTTGGTGTTGATCTGCCATCGTCTGGAACCCCGCTAGGCTGATTAAAACCGCCAATACCGAATGTATGCAGGTCCTCAGCTTAATTGGGGGATTTCTTTTGAGACGTTGTTTCTGGCATCGTAGTCTTGCTGTGCTGTAGATCATCTTATCTACTCTGCTCCCTTTAATACTGTATTGTTTGAGTTCTCAACTTTCAAGTTGTCGTAATGAATCTCTGCTGCTGAATAGCCATAGATACCAGGGCTTCCTGTCTGGTTGGGAAGCGGGTCACGGACCTCGATATTCCAGTTGTCGGGTTCAGATTCGCTCCGTTTCCAGACTTTCCCCTGCACGATAGCCTGCTCCTCTTCAATCACCACCTTCATCTTCATGGTATACCAGACATCGACTTCCCACTTAAAGTCGATATGGTCAGCCATTCGCAGGTCGGAAGACCACGATCTGACCTGTAGCCTCTGGTGGATTCCCTGCAGATCGAGGATATATCGATTGGCTACTAAACCTATGTCAGGTAATCGTCTTTTATTACGGGTACCTTTGAGGTCAATCTGGATGGTGTATCCACTCATCGTCGGCGGACCGAGAAAGACGACCGATCGATTCAAGCCCCGTTTGGCGGGTGGCTTGACTAAAATCTTGTTGTCTCCTTCCTGGCGGACAAAGAATTTTCCACTGGCGGCGATCCAATGGGTTGGAATCTTTTCGACTACAACAGTTTCAAAGTCTTCTTCCCACGGCAATGGTGGAATCACCCGAACCCTAGCAGTAGCTTTGCTTTGGCCAACGGTAGCGTGAATAGTTCCGGCGTGGCCAGTGGCTTGCGGATTGACAACCAGTTTCCCTTCAGAAATTTTCGCGGCTAACCCGCTGCTGGACCAGGTAACCACGTTGCCGTGGCCAGATGTTGTCAGTTTAAAGTCCAGTTCCTCACCGGGTTGCAGTACCACTTCAGCAGGTATTAACTGTAAGACTGGTGAAAGGGAATCGTCCTGACCCAGGCAGTAGATGCCCTCTTCTGTGGTAAAGTAGATTCGACCATCAGCAACGGCAGGTGAACCGTAGATCTCAGCATTTCGCTCTGGTTTGTCCTTGTCATCTTCAATACTCTCTTTGACCGATAGCTGGACCGTACTGACGATTTTGGCGCCGCTAGGGCCCACCTGCAAAATATGGAAATGTCCATTGACCTCAGTCACATAGATTTTTCCATCAGCCCAAACGGGTGATCCTTTGCCGACTGTACCGATGTTTTGGATCCACAGTTGTCGGCCTGTCGTTGCACTAATGCAGTAAAGGTTGGCCGAATTATCGACCACGTACAACTGATCCTGGGAGAGTGCCGGTGAACTGTAGCCGGCCATGCACCCGTCCAATCGCCAGACTTCGTGGGTTCGGGTAATATCGCCGCTTCCACGACCATCAATGCAGACCACACGTCCCATCACAGTATTATCGATATTTTCCTCGCCATGTGAGGCATAGATCAGGTGTCCGTCAGCGACAACCGACACGCTAAGCCCACGTTGTTTGCTCAGGGCAAACTTCCAGACCTTTTCGCCAGTCCGTATATCCATAGCGTAAATAGAACCGTCAGCGTTTCCGGCCACCAGCAGACGCTGACCGTTAATCTCGGTCACAACAGGTACAGAGTAAGTGGTATCTTTTGGTGGACCGCCGGGGGTAGAAATCCAGATGATCTCACCACTGTTCTTATCGAAGGCAAAATAGCGATGTCTTGTCGGTGCCTGACTTCCCCAACTGGTGTTCAGGTAGCTGATAACAACCATGTTGCCATCGACGAACGGTGTGTGCGTCCGTCCACCATAACCCGAGATACGTCCAAACTCCTCGGTCAAGGAGTGCGACCATAATATTTTCCCCTCGGCGTTGAAACAGTAGAACATGCCCTGAACACCGTGTACGTAAATATTACCTGTTTCGGTATCACCAACAGGGCTGGCCCAACCAACCCGGTTGAAAGGAATCGTCGTATGGAAGACATTAAACTTATGCTCCCAGAGGAGTTGGCCTGTATCGGCATTGAAACAGGCAATCTGCTCCTGTTCGGTAATATCCTTGCCTGTTCGACCAATAGCATAGACTCGGTCGCTAAGCACGACCGGGGTAGATCGGCCAATGAAATCGGTGCGCCACAGTTCGTGTTGTCCGCCTTTCGTCCACTCGGAAACCAGTCCAGTTTCCAGAGAGGTGCCATTTTGAAAAGGTCCTCGCCAGTGCGGCCAATCGGCACTCGTAGCAAAATTTGCCAGTACCAGCAGCAGGCAAACCGTGTTCCAAATTCTCATAGATTTCTCCAATTCAAGTGTTGCATGATAATTGAATCTGGAATCTCCAATCTCGAATTTTCCTAATCGGGATCCAGGAGATTCCTAATTTCTAGTTTCTAATGGCGTAGAGAGCTTCAAAACTACGTAGATAGAGAGTACCATTCGAAATGGCTAGCGAGGAGGCGATTTCCTCTCCGATCTCGTTCTGGGCCAGGATTTCAAATTTCCTGCCGGCTTTTACCACCGTGACCACACCGTCTCTGGAGGTAAGATAGACCTTACCGTCAGCATAGACCGGCGAAGCGCGGTGACGATTATTGTGCGTTCGTTCTTGGTAGAACTCCTCTCCGGTTTCAGCATCCATGCAGATTAGTACTCCGTTCTCACGACACAGGTACACCAACCCATTGTGGATCAATGGTGACGGCACGTCCGGCGTGTTTTGGTCACGCTTCCAGCGTTGGCCATTTGATTGGTCCGTAACAAAGCCGGCAGCATCAGGGCTGAGCCCCAGAACTGGACCGTTTTTGGCCGACGGTACGACAATTAACCCTGGCACCGCTGCAGGTGAAGACACAAAGCGAAAAGCTGGATTATAACGATCTTTGCGGTTCAGCCCGCCACAGCGCCAAATCTCTTCACCATCATTAAGTCGATGCCCGGTAACATAGTCAGCGCCATGAACGATCATGAACTCGTGCTCTTTATCTCGATAAAGAGTTGGCGAGGCGTAGGAGTGTTCACATTCGGAGTGTGCGTCGCTGAGGCGTTCATGCACCCAAATCTCATTACCTGTCATCTTGTCCAAAGCCACCAACATCCCCGCTGATTTCCTTTCGTCCTTTCGCTTTTGATCAGCCGCTTTATCTAAAAGAGAGACATTGCTGTGGATAAACTGTAGATAGAGCCGATCTCCATCTACAACCGGGGTCGAGGCCATAACGAAAAAGAGGTCAAAACCGCCGTACCATTTTTCCAGGTTGCCTTTCCAGATTTCGTTTCCCTCAAAATCGTAACAACCGATATCACCGGTACTGACATAAGCCCAAACATGTTGGCCATCTGTACAGGGGGAAGGGGAGGCGCTGTTTCCTTCGTTTCCTCTAATGTTGCGATTCCCGGTGCCCAGTTTTTGTTGCCACTTGACTTTGCCATCTGTGTTGAGGCAGATTAACAGCAGATCGTCACCATTCTCGGCCACCGAAGTTAGGAAGATCTGGTCTTCCCAGATGATAGGTGTCGATCCGGCACGGCCGGGTAGTTTCGTTCGCCACTGTACATTTTCGGTTTGACTCCAGTTGGCCGCAATTCCCGTTTCATCGCTGACACCATTACCATATTTTCCCCGCCATGTTTGCCAGTTATCAGCGAATACCGATAGCGACAGTACTATCAGAAGCAAAACTTTCAAATGTTTCATGCTACAAATTCCTCTTTAATTTAGGGGGTTGTGTTCCAGATTGAATTCATTTATATAGACGCACGATAGCCGGACAAGATCATATATTTAACCCTCTGTAGCCCATTCTATTTTGCAGATCAGGCCAGATCGACAAGACAAGGTATTGGTCAGCAACAACCAGATCACTCATATAGCTGGCGGATGCCCCCATTCGCATCATCATGTAGGAATGGTTGGTAGTGGTTAATTTGTGCGCGATATGGCCAACTACATTTTATTATACTACATCACTCACTTTTTTGTCATTACCGACACCTCCAATTACGTCGGTTGAGGCAATTGCTATGGCGTGTCTTCCAGGAAGCGTTTTCTCTCGGACCATTGCCGAAATTAATCTGATGTGAATTTTTAACCGGAAATTACTGAGCTATACTGCTAAATTAGCACTGGACATGGATTTTTGTTGGAAAACAAGCAATCTTCGGTTATAATGTAGGTTGGTGCCAATTCGCTCACAAAAAGGAGATTGACCCGTGGCTACGCGTATCAGCACACTACTACCGACCAAAGACTTAGGCCGGAACATGCGTCTTGCAGCTAATCATACGACCAATCGAAACACCAACAAGCCGCTTGGACGGCAAAACTTAACCAGAGATGTAGCCGAATCTGGAAAACGACGTGGGAAAAAGATTGCCACCAAGAAGATTGATGTTGCCCGTATCCAGCGGAGGCGACAAATCCAGACTGTGCATCAAACTCGAAAAGTAGATATTTTGCGACAAATTAGCCGGGACGCCCGTGGGCAACTACGTGGAGGTGGCTTGCTAATCGACAATATTGCCTGACAAAATCCATTTTGTCAGAAAGTAAACTGTAATTTTTGTGATTTAAGTAAATTCGTGTCAATTGAGGAACTTATGGCTGAAGAGATAGCAAATGAGGACTTGGGAAACGAATCCCAGATAGATGCAGATTTTGAAGACGACGAAGAAATCATTGAAGAATTAACAGACCTACTGGATACCAGTAGCAGTCTCGAATTTCTTGATAGTGACAACACTAGCCTTTATCTCGCTTTCAAAGCCTACCACCAAGAACAAAACTTCGAAGCCGCCGTTACCCACTTTCAGCAAGCGCTTGAGTACGCCCTGACTAGCAACCAGGTTAGTCAGACAGACGGCACAGGATCAATCCAAGTTTCCGAGCCTTACGACACACAAGCTAAATCCAAGTATTGGTTAGCCGAGTCGTACTTAAAGTTAGGTCAAAATGATCAAGCGATTGAGTTGTTTCAAGACTTAATAGAGAATCACCAACTACACTATCTATCCTTGGCGGCTCAACGACGGCTACAACCTATCTCTACCGAAACACCCAATAGCGATTAGGTTTAATCCTTGACCCTCAAGTGGGAAAAATATAGACGGTGAAAGTTATAGATCTACGTAGTGATACGGTCACCAAACCGACGCTTAAAATGCGACAGGCCATGTTAGAAGCAGAGGTTGGTGACGATTGCCACGGTGAAGATCCGACCGTCAAACAGTTGCAGGATCTGGCTGCCGAAAAAATGGGTAAAGAGGCTGCTCTGTATGTTTCCAGCGGGACGATGGGCAACAATGTTGCTTTAATGACCCATACACAAGTTGGCGAAACAGCGATCGTGGATGCAGAAGCCCATATCTACTACTACGAATCAGCAGCCATCTCGTCGCTGGCGGGCGTTATGCCAATCATCGTTGACCATTCGACCGGTTGTCCAGACCCGGATCAAATTGCATACTATCTCCAACGAGATGCCACCCGTTTCCCGCTAACCAGTCTCATTTGCTTGGAAAGTACGCACAATCGGCGGGGCGGTCGCCCCATTGCACTGGATCGGATAGCCTCAATTTACCAATTTGCACAGGCACACCGGACAGCCGTCCATCTGGATGGGGCTCGGATCTTTAATGCGGCTCACGCCTTGGGCGTTTCCGCGTGGGAGATTGCCCAGTATACCGACTCGGTTTCATTTTGCCTATCCAAAGGACTGGCGGCTCCCGTTGGTTCCCTGTTGGTTGGAACTGCCGAGTTCATTCAACAGGCTGTTCGAGTCCGACGGCGGCTGGGAGGTGGAATGAGACAAGCAGGCGTAATTGCAGCAGCAGGCATTGTGGCCCTAACTGAAATGGTGAATCGACTACAGGAAGATCACCAACATGCGCAAATAATCGCAAAAGGACTAGCGGAAATAGAAGCATTGGAATTAGAACCCGATGATTTTCCAACTAATATGGTTGTTTTTAACACTCGGAAACTTGGTATTTCTGCACCGGATTTTGCCAAACAAGCAGCTGCAAAAGGGATTAGAGTCAGCTATTTTGATTCACAACAAGTACGGGTGGTTACCAATAATGACGCTGATCGGGAAGATGTTTTATATGCTACAGATGTTTTAGCCCGTTTAGCGAAAAACATGCAAAATTAAACTATAGCTCTACCGAAAAACACCTCGATGAAATCAGGGCTAGTTGAAGACGAAAGATCGGCCAAGCTTACGCAAGAAATGACGAGTCGTGTGTGTCAAACCGTACCGGAGATCAAATTTCAGGATGGAGTCGCTGGCGCTTCCTGACCGTCTCCGCTGTACATTGTTAAACATAAAGAGTTAGTCCAACCCGTACCCGGTCTTGAAACGACACATCTGATCAGTTCGTTTGTAAGAACTTTGGATTCTTGATGCAAACACTCCTCGATCCAGTCGAGGGCACGTTTTTAGATTTTCTCAGCTTTCGCAGACCTTGGTTTTTAAACTTTCCCTCAAACAGGTCCAAGCCTTTTCCGTCGCATTTGATGCCGGTCTATCTGCCGTGATGAGTAAAGTCTTCCGCCTTAACTAACTTGCTAGGCCCCCTCTACTTACTACGGTCTTACACCGGAAAACCAAGCAAAAACGCCCCTTGACATTTATCAATTCCAACTAACCAACCGGGTCTACCTGTGCTAGGTAGTTGAAGTTTGTCATTTCAAAAGTTATTTGCAAAATGAGTCCAAGGGGCCAGCTACGCGGCTAACAATTCAGATTTAGTGCCATACCTTCGCATTATTAGCAGAAAGAGAGCCTGAAATGAAGCATCTATCGCCTGTTAAAGCATTGACCTTCGATTTATTCGGTACCATACTAGATTTAGTTGGAAGTTTGACCCCAACTATTGAATCGGTCCTGAAATCTCACCCTGTTTCTACCGCTACTTTTTGGGAGCAGTGGCGTGCTAGGCAGCGGATTGAGCAGTACCAGGATACGATTTTGTCACTCGGACACAGCGGATATCTAACCACTGTCCGACGGGCATTGACCTATACACTCCGCCGAAATGATATTCAGCCCATTGATGATCTGATTGACGATCTAATGTTGGCCTGGCAATCGTTGTCACCGTTCCCGGAGGTTTTACCCGCCCTGAAGAAGTTGGCAGATCGATATCGGCTGGTCGTACTCTCCAATGGCGATCCTGAGTTTTTAGACCATCTGGTTCAAAATCGACTGATGCGACAATGCACAGGGACGGCGCTCTCTTCAGACGAGAATCTGTTTGACAGTATATTTTCAGTGGAGACAGTTGGTGCATTTAAGCCTCATACCGGTGTATACCTCCGCGCTGCTGATTCGCTGGGGCTGGAAGTCAACCAGTGCTTGATGGTTTCAGCTAATTCGTTTGATGTAATGGGCGCGAGAGTCTGTGGGATGAGGGCTATCTTTGTTAATCGCTATCAACTCCCATATGAAGACTCAGACTACCAACCCAATACAACCGTCAGCGACTTTACGCAATTGGCAGAATATTTGCTGCCTTGAAATCACCGACGATGAGGTGGGTTTTCACCTGCTTGTTACTCGCACTGATATTGCCTCTAAGCTGTTTTGCAACCAAGTTCCCTAAACAAAACAGGGTTCCTGCTGACCAGGCAAGTCAGGATGACGCCTCCAGCATAGGGGAACAGGTCGATTGCGACCATCCATCCAATATCCTGAAATTTGCCGATCATCTCTACCGGACCGGCGACTATCGACGTGCTATTGCTGAATACCATCGTTATTTGTCACTGGAGAGTTCGCCCAACCTGTTACCGGTTCTTGAGGTGAAAGTAGCTAGGTACCATTGCTGGCTCAAAATCGGAGATTGCCACCGACAAATTGGAGAGGTGGAGAGTGCGATCTCCGTCTTCCAAGAGGTCGCAAAAAAAGGGAACAAACTGGCAGAAATAGCTCGATATCAGATTGGAGCAACCTACTTTTTAGCCGGCGACCATCAAAGGTCGATAGCGGCCTTCTCAGAGTTAGCCGGTTCGACCTGGGCCGATTCTCCCAGGCAGAAAAAGGCCAAACTATGGATCGGTATCAACCAACTCTTTTTGCATCAGTGGGATCAGGCAGAAGACCTGTTTGAGACCCTGTCGAAGGCAGAAGATACCCAGCCCAGCTATTACCGAACCCTGGCCAAACAGGGAAAAGACCTGCCCCGGAAACGACCGATCCTGGCAGCAGCACTATCATCAGGAGTACCGGGAGCAGGTCGCATCTATGTGGGGCGACCTGCCGATTTTTTGACCACCTTGCCAATGGTGATATTGACCGGTTGGCTAGCTTACGACGGCTTTCGGCAGAACGACGTTCGGTCTGTCAAGGGCTGGGCCTTTGGTACCATCGGCGGTATTTTCTACCTGTCTAATATCTATGGTTCAGCGATTGCCGCCCAGATCCACAACCGCCAAACCGTAGACCAATTTCTACAACAGATTGTATTACCTGAGTAGCAGATGTATCCACTTCGACTTTGAACCATCTGTGTATACGGACAAAGCATACAAATCTAACAACAAATGTCGGAACTTTTATCTGTTTTGAGATCTACATTTTTGTGGCGGGGGATCCAACCTTTTAATAGCTCCACAGGGCATCTGAACCAGGCCAGATATCCACTATTTGGTGGTTAGAAAACGTCTGACATGGCAAGTGAACCATTTACAACATGGGCAATAGATACGATAATAAGTCAACCAGGCAGAAAAAACGTATCAACTATAAGATTAGTCGGTGCCCGCCTGATTACCTGGTAGGCAGTGTTACCACGGGGTAATTTGATTCATTAATGAAGTGAAGTTCTGTTTGTTTGATGAACTGCGCATCTGCCAATATCCAGACGTTTCTCATGTTTTTCGTTTGACTGGAAGCGTTTGAGCCCCTGCAGGCAACATATCACAAACGAATACAGATCTAGGCGACAGGTGAGATTATTGTCGAACTCACCTACCCGCAAGCAGAAGAATTTGATGCTATTGAGAAATTTGATAATCAGACTAGTTTTGCTAAAGTCAAGAAAGACGGCAAGTGAGGTTTAGTTGATGAGACAGGAAAAGTAATTTTAGCACCTCAATTTGACAATCTCAATCCTACTGATAGTGAATATCTTTTTTCCGGCTTACTCGAAGGGAAAGCTCACTTTATTGATGGTGAGGGAAAAATTTCTGGAGTGAAGGCTCTCGATCACATTGGTAAAGAAGGGAAATATTTTGATGAGTTGACCGCTGTTAAGATTCAAGGTAGGTGGAGGTTTATTGATAATAGTACAGCCCGAACTTCTATATTGCCTCGGTTCGATCCAATAGGAGGCTTGGATGCGAAAGATTTATTATTAATGAATGAAAATAAAGACTGAGTCTTAGTTAACCGTTTAGGAAAATCAATAATATCACTGGGCAAATACTCACACGTACAACTCATACTCCGGTCTGGCTTGGCTCAGGTCAGACTAGTTGGCAAATGGGGTTTGATGAACCAAGAGCTTAAATTATTTTTAGAGCCGTAACTACCCAACCCCAACTATAATCTCATCAGCCAAAGCGATTTGGATTGCCATAAGAGGATTGTGTCCCCTGTTTTTCATCCTCTGCAAGTAACTTGAAATTCGACAATATACCTTGGCATACAACTCGGCACGAAATCAACCTAAAACCTTCTGTTTTACCTGGGACATTCTCAGATTCCATTCAGCACGATTATGCTGAAAACGACATCAGGAACTCGTGCAAACAGCAATACTATTGCAGCTTCGTATTTTTTGAACCGATCCCAAAGATTACGCACAGCCGATTTGGCTAACTGGCCCCGTTTCCCGTAAAATCGCCCCGCAATAGGCAGTAACTTCTCTTCACACCACGAGGGGGATGTGACGGTAGCCTTGGTGCAGATTGGCCAGTTCCTGATCAGTCAACTGCTTCTCCTCTGGGGCAGAAACTTCTGCACAAGTTTCCCCTAACAGCCGTTTTATATTATGCGCCCATCGGTAGCCATTGCTCTCTATGACAAAGGCCAGTTCGCGCAACAGGTGAATCACACAGGCCATGATCACCGTGATCGTAGGAGAGGTAGGAAGACGCAATCGTGAATCATCGTGCCACCAGTGGAATAATACCATTGGCCGGCGTAGGCCCTGTGGCAGTTGAGAAAGACCATCTGACTGACCAGTAGATTGATGGCCAATGCCTTTAGACCGTTTCCGTCCTGGCCTGACCCAGGCAGATCAGTACGGAGGAAATGACCTTTGCTGGTCGCATCACATCATGGACATTGCCTAATCTCGGCCTCTACATGTCGGACCACTTTCTCAAACACAATATCAATTTTGGTGCGCCGCTCATAGTGTGTACCGGGGACGTCGGTCAGTGGATCATTACAAATCTGACAAGCCTTGACTTCAGCCACCGTAATCGTCTTTGGCTCATATCCATTATGGGCCAATCCATGCCGCTTTTTTTGCCTTTTCCCTTGCGGCCAGTTTGCGCCAGGGAGAATTGATCCGGTTCGGTTTCGATGGTGGAATACTGGAGTTACGGTTGTTCTGGTGGGTCTGTCTTAACCATAACAGGATCAAATCGATAGTCAGCAGCATGCTGCTCATCAGCACCTTCAGCTGGTCGGGGATCTTTCCCTCGGCATTGAGCTGATTGAAGTCTGCTTTGAGACGGCTGACTTCATCTCGGACCGAGGCTTTATCGGGTGTTGACATGGCTCAAGGGTACGATGCTGTTTGTCTAATAGTATTATACCCTTGTTTTTTTCGATTTCCTGTCGAGCGATTAAAAAGGAATAAACGAGAAATGCCAGGAAACAAGTTTCATCTTTGGCGCTAGGCTGTCACAGAGGCATTCAGGGGGGAGGCCTGAGTTTATGATTTTTATTCCGAAAAAACCTGTCAAGTCTTTTTTGTACTTTTTCCCTCAGGGGTGAGCAATTACGATGGAGGTAAGTTTGTATACCTTTCAGTTCGCTAAAGGTGCATGAGATCAATTGACGATTGACGGCAAGAAATTGTAAACTGTTAATCTGAAATCATCAACGGTCACATTATCTCAAGATTGAGGCGGCAAATCGTACCATATATTGAATTTTAGAGGTGTTGTATAAACCAAACTCGGCGCAATTATTTATCCTTGATCTACTAGTACTAGAGGTGATGATGTGGCAAGTTCGATCAGGGAGCGGTTCCAATATGCCAGTTGTCAATAGCCCGTTATGGATAAAACTCATATGTCTCCGTATTCAGCAATATACTCAATAAGCTCCAGATGCTGCCCATCAGGAAATCGCCCAAGACAAGCCCCAGAAAAAAGGGCATAGCCCGCTGGTAACTCCGAATACCACCGTGTTTGAGGATCAACCATTTAGCCACCGTGCAGATGATGAGTGGCAACAAAAGATCCCCCGGCAATTCACCACCACCCGCTATCAGAAATCCCAACGGATGCAGGGGTAGCCAAAAGACTCTGGAGCGTAGATACGCTAGAACCATCATTACCGAAAAGCCTATCCCCATAAAAGCCACTCCTGGCCAATCGGTGTTGGTGGGATAGTAGATCCAATTCCTCAGCCACCCGAACCACCGTCGGCCATGGCCCAACGCCCAGGGGCCGAAGTAGCCGGAAGCGGCTCCATACTTATGGTAAAGATGGAGTTGAATCCAAAAGGAAACTAGCACGCCAAGCCCCGTGGCAACTAGGAGGGCAACAAACATCCGCCTATGAGAGAGATTAGCTTGCTCCGAAATCTTGAATCCTTCCAGTTGGTGTGGCATCTGCTGCGGTCGGTACTCACTGTTGAAGAAGCAGACAGTCATCGACGTCAGGTTCTGAGGCCCAAGCCGCCGAGTGCCGATCAATTTGCTTAACATCGCCCGCGGTGAATAGCCGAAACAGGTGAATACCCCCGCTTCTGCCCGCAGGCGGGTCATGACGGTGGGTGCTAGCAAAAAAAGAATGCCGAAGGTAGCAGCTACCCAGAAGGTCATGCCCGCTCTGTAGAGCAGGAAAGCCAACGAGATAAGGCCTACTAACAATCCTCTCACTGCTGTGCGATATAGAATTGGCTCTTTGGCGTCGCCTGTAACAACGCTTCCCTCGAAGGCGCTTTTTATCACGCCTTTGAAGTGCTCCTTCCCGGTCCAAACAAGGAAAACGCAGAGCCCCAAAAAGCCGCCCAAGACCTGCTCGCCTTGAAAAGGAAATCTGGCTAGGCTATCCCAACCCACGATTCTTCCCAGCATCAGTTCAACTCGTTTCATACCACAAAAGAAAATAGTGGAAAAAAGCATGTCCAGAGGCATCAGAAAAAGAATTCCAATCGCGAAAGGATATAGCGAGAGACGTATCAGGTCGTCGTCATCGGCCAGGAACCTGAGGGGACCTTCAGTCACGGTGAAATATGTGCGCTTGACAGGAACGAACGGAATTTGTGGAAAGAGAACACTGAGCCCGTTAACCAGGCCGATGCTCGCGGCGATGGCAAAACCTATCCACATACGTTTATTGCAAAAAAAACCGGAAGTCGAACTAGTCATTTCCAACGCCAGTTGAGCGATGGGATATGTTAACCGTTCATGTTCCGTCCACTGGCGCCGCAGGATGGTATTTAAGCACAGGAAATTGAAGGCTAAAATCATAAAAAACAACAGCCAGGCCAGCACAACCGGTATCCATACTTTTAAGTTGTGAGTCAGATAAAGGCTGGAATCCCCCATGTAATATGCCCGTAAAGTTTGTTCATCGGACACTGTCAACCAGCGAGGTAGATGTCGGATGAATAGCTCCTGAAACTCATTTTCCGGTGTAGCAAACCAGAATGCATACCCCAGGACGGACAGAACCGCTTGCAGCAGGTCCCCGGCCGACATTGTTGTAGTAATGCTCAGCATTACGTAAAGCACCAGCAGTTCGCCGTGTCGGAGCGCCAAGCGAGGGGCAATTTGGCGAACTAGGTGGTTGACAACCATAACGACTGCCAAAAAGAAGATAACGTTAGATAGGGGAACGATCCAGGTAGGGAAGGTATAACGCACCAACTCCATTTGAAGCAAAAAATAAGAGTTGATGGGTACGAGGATAAGTGCGATCAGCAATAAACGGACCGTCAACCCCGGCATTTTATCATTCTTAGAAATCTGGATAATTTGCCGATATTCCATCACGAAGATTATTGAAAGGTGAATTTGGGTATGACGCGCGTACAGCCCTGAGCCACGGACAATTCCGCTCGCAGTTTAGCCTCAGATCATTTGGCGCCGGCTTCGTAGGGAATAATACGGAAACTGTACAGTTTCGCCCATCGTAGCGAAAATCGCAGACGGAGTGACTGCTGGGCTTGAGTCAGATCGATCTGGGTCCAACTGACAGTATGACGCAGATGATCTCCTTTTATCGGTGTGCAAGCTTCTACTGAGAATCCCGGTTGAGTGCTCCCGTCGGGAAACAACACTTCGACGGTAAGACTACCCTTGGTCGCATCGACATTCACCTGCAACTGACCATTGGGTAGTCGTAACGGAACGGTTTCGATCACACCACCGTTGGCATCTGCATCAAGGGAAACAAAGCCATCCAGTCGCCAACTTGCTCTTCCGATAGACATTNTCTNGTCCTTCAGCNACCTNCCGTGCGTCTCTCTGGAACCAGTGTAGTACCAATGGATACTATCCGCCTCGATTAGTGGTTCGTTGNCCANACCCATGACCATGCCGCAGTCGAAGCTACCGGCTTCNCCGCGAGGAATAACCGGGGTCCGTTCCGTATCGAAATGGTGCCAGTTGGCGCCGTCCCGGCTATAGGCCAACACTGCGTCCATAGGACCGTCCACCGGCATTCCCGGCGCACCTGGGCCGGTGACATATAGGACGGCCAGAATGCCGATATGGATGTTCCNGTACCGGAATCCAGACATATTGTAGTATTCGCCCTGGATTGCGCCATATTTCCGTTTTCCCACCTCATCGTCCTGCCTTTGCGGTAGAAGCATCGGCCGTAATTCCTTCCAAGGCCNCGACAGTTTACGGCTTTCACTGTAATATATGGAACGNCGCCCATCCTTATACTGACAGAGAGCATATCCTCTGTAGAGCCCCTGTCGGCTGTCCCATGTGATATTGAACATGCCCTCATTACTACGGTGCAGTAGCGGCTGAAGCCACTGGGAATCGTCCCATTCGATACCGTCAACTGAGGTTAAAAGAAAGATATTCCTGTAGCGCCGACAGAAACCGATAGCCTTATATCGCTGCTCCGAATGGAGGACATTCTTGTCCTTGAATATACAGGCACCGTGGAAATCCCACACGATGTTATTTCGTCCATCATCNTCAAATTCAAAAATATTCAACGGCGGCTTGTGCCAGGTNATTCCATCTTCGCTTTCGGCGTAGCAGGTCAGGTCNCCAACATCATTCTCAACAAAAGCCCTGCCGAACCTATCTTGGCCGCTTCCCATGAACATGGCACTAGTGACCATCTGTGGGACGTGGGACGTATAAGCCGGGGATTGTGTGGCCGTGCNGAGGTNCCATGNGACCCATGTANCACATTCGATACTTGCCCATCTCCTCGTCAAACATAACCGTGCCGTAAAGGTACACCCGGCTGCANTGGTTTTCACGGNCCTGTTCCCACGGTTTATCGGAGCTGAGGACCGGTTGCGTCAACTTGGTAGCAGGATGAAGGACCCGCTTGACGCCGCGCATCTCCTGAATGCACACATCGTCGATGAACAGTTCGGTTCCATAATCCATCTTATGCANGGCCGGAGCCTTCAACTCTGGCTGGCCAAGTGTTAACACCCATGAGCGTAAAAAGCTGCTGTGGTGACTATAACCTGAATCATAATCGGCCTCCTGAAAGCCGAAATATTTAAGCCTGACAGAACAAGTCAATCTGCTTGTGTGCCCTCGAACTGGAAGGCATAGAGACTGGCCTGGTGGAGGTNGAATCGAAGCCGCACCGGCTTATTCCACAAGGCTGTTACATCCGTATTTCCGTTCCACCGAACCGTGTGCCATATTTGCTTGGGGTTATCCGAACATACCGGGTTACAATCCAAGGCGGAAAAACCCTGGTATGGATTAAATTGCGGATCTAGGGCTTCCACCTTGACATATCCACCATAAGCCTCCGCATTCAGTTTGAGTGTATCTCCTTCAAAAACAAACTGGCGGGTAATAACTGTTCCTTTTTCATAGGTTGGTTTCAATTCTGCCCAACCATCTTCCCGTAAAATCAGAATCCCAATTGAGCAATAGTTAAGCCTGGGATAAGTTCCTAGTNCTTCAACCAGGTCGGCTCGATCTGACTGGGATTGCAAGTAGGACGCTTGAGGAGCCATCGTATTGGANGGTCGTTGTTTTTCCGGTCGGGCTCCGTAAACGATNTGCGTTTTACCATCATGAATCAATTGCCCTGCTACCGAGTCATTCAAAAAGCCATAATCATAGGTGCCAGGTTTGCCATTGTCTGCCCATGGTCCAGTGTCTCCGACACGACGCCAGTGTTTTCCGTCTCGGCTGGCATACAACGCTAGGTGAGCGTAGGCATGATCACGCCAGTTGTGTTCCCCCGGCGCACACCAGATGGGTTCAGCCATGAATTCCGTGGCGATACCGATGTATTGACCACCAACTTTACGCACCGACATGTCGTGAAATTCGAGGTGAGGTGGCAGATTGGGTTCCCAATCGACAGAAAGTACCATCTCCTTGGGTGACCAGTTGACAAAATCCGAGCTCTCTTGCCGACCGATCTGGCGTTTGCGATAGAGCATATTCCAGTGATGGGAATACTGACTATATGAAATCCACTTGTTAATTGAATCGTCCCAGATAGGGCGTTGGTAATGGTGATGCTGATAGGAGGTATCTTCGTTAATGATCCTCCAGGTGAGGCCATCAGATGACACGCGAAAGGTGGTTTTTTTCTCTCCTCTACCTGCATCTCCCGGGTTGTTAATCATTAAGTATTTTCGTTCTTTGTCACTTTGGTCATGGTTCAGTGCTAGCGCGACGTGGTGACCGGAATTGTCTAGAACGATGTTGGTAGATTTGTACTCCTGAAAAGGAATACATTTATCACTCAACGGTTTTTCCCAATGTAGTGGATCAGTGGCTTCAGCGTAGCAGAGGGCCCGGGTTCGGTCTTTTACGTACCACAACTTGAATTTCTTATCATCTAGATCCTGAATGGCCGCAGCAGGAAATATACCCGCTTTCAACTCCCAAGGTAGCTCTTTTGTGCGGATGATTGGTTCTGGNGGGCGTTCTGGTTTGGGAAAAGTACGCACTATCCCTTCCATGTGGTCGAGGATAAAGTTATCAAGAAATAACTGTTTCTCCGTACCAATGTGAAGAAAGGGAATTTTATAGTCTGGTGGAATATAANGNTATAGGNNGTCAACTGGCTGGTCCCCCGCNAGGATGTCTTCTGTCTTGCGCTGGACATTAAGCGATTCAGTTGGACTTTTCTCTTCAGGTGTATCTGTCATAATTCCTCCTTAGTCTGACCCTGAGTTTGCTGGTCAAACCGAAGAATCTATTTTCAATCATCACCAATGACAGTCAAACAATCACTGACATCATGGTTAAGGAAAATGTCTTCCCTAAAGGGAAGACATTTTCCTGGTGCTTTGGCTTGAGTCAATCTGAGTGGACTAGAATTGCTCTTTTATCCTGGCCCAAGTGGTTGACAGTTTATCCATTGCCTCGACCGCGAATGCGCTACTGATATTTTCGTTAATCTGGGCCTCAGTCAGGGCCTTGTCATAGACTCGCACAATAGCAAAGGAGCCATTAAAGGTACGGCGCCTTTCAGAATGAGAATTGGCTCCGATAGAAATATCATTCAATACCCATTTCTTCTGGAATTCAAAACCGGCTTGTTTGCTGACCTGCTTGCCATCTTGATAAGCCACAACGGATTTCTTGTTGGTTCCCACAATAGCTATCCAGGTCCAAATGCCCTCTTCGAATTTTATGTTTATTGGTTGTACTCCTTGCTTACCGCCCCCGGCATGGATGGAAATCCCCAATTCTTCTTCGCCCTCCATCCAGAGACGGATTCCTTGCTTACCTTCTCTGGGGATATTCTGGAAACCGGCGAAGTGGTGTTCCTCTTTAAACAATCCACCATTTCGCTTGCACAGGAACTCTAGGGTCCAGTCCTCAACCGCTAACTCCGGGTTTTCACCCTCCACACCAAAGGTTTGAAGCGATTTT
Source organism: Candidatus Poribacteria bacterium (assembly GCA_002699335.1). The sequence continues at coordinate 3,382 of PACG01000127.1, read as the reverse complement.
TTAGTAGTGTAGTACTTAACGTTGGCCTCGGAAATACCCAGTGCTGGAATCTCAATTTTTCCTTCTTCTAATACTGGCGTTTCATCTGCCGCTAACAGTTCACCTTCAGCTTTGCCTAGATTTGTCCAAGACTTCTTATGCCCGGGGTTATCAGATGCATCAAGATATAAAAGCGCACCAGGAACAACAGCCGATGCAACTGTGCAAAACAGGGACAGAAAAAATATTGTGCTGAAAACTAAAACGATTCTTCTCATGGTAGACCCTCCTAAGGGTTCTAAAAACTTGTGGGGAAAAATTGATCAAGCTGATAGGGTAAAATAATAGGGTGTTCTATGTCAAGGCCAAAGATGGAAAGACTGAGTTAATCATAGGATGAAAATACTATAATACCGGCTGATTGGATCCGTCAGCTACAGAACGCCTATAGAACCAGAACTGTACAGGTCAGCCCCAGTAAAATTTCAATTAAACAATGGCCTTTTTTCATTACTCTTACTATCTTCTGGAGATTGTGCTAAACTGCTATAGGGCACCTCCGATACTTTAATCTTACACATATTAGTGAGAATATCTCAGGCAAATGCGATGAAACTAATACCATATCGAGATTTTTGACGATCTCTTATTGGCCATCGGCCTTTAGTAGACATTACGCTGAATGGAGAACAAAGTTACTTGTATGCGATACGACATATTACTTACAGGCGGAACTGTTATTGATCCATTAGGTAGTCTAAACGATCAATTCGACGTTGCGATTGTCGATGGGCAGATCGTTGACGTAGCGAAAAACATCGATCCACAAAAAGCGGCGCGAACGATTGCTGTTCCAGGAAAGTATGTGGTACCAGGCCTAGTCGACATCCATGCGCACGTTTACGTGGGTGTTACGACCTGGGGGATCGCAGCCGATCCGGCTTGTCAAACGACGGGAGTCACCACCATTGTCGATGCGGGCAGTTCCGGCTGGGCAACTTTTCCTGGCTTTTCCGATTATATCGTAGGACCAGCTCAAACACGTATACTGTGCTACCTGCATATATCCGGAATTGGTCTGGTCTATGGCCCGGTGGGGGAAATGCTTGATCTTCGATACGCAGATCCTGGAAGGGTCGCCGACACGATTATCGAGAATCGTGATCTGATAGTTGGTGTTAAGGTTCGTCAAGGTGGTGCTCAAGTTGGTGACAACGGAGTTGAACCTTTAAAACTGGCCATAGAAGCGGCGGAGCGAGCCGATGTGCCCATTATGTGTCATATCGGTGCCGGTGTTCGGCTTCCTGAAATCTTGAAACTGATGCGGCCGGGAGATGTGATTACTCACTGTTTCCAGGGAGTAGGTGACTCTATTCTCGATGAGAAAGGGAGGGTTATCCCTGACGCCTGGGCAGCTCGCCAGGATGGTGTCATTTTCGACGTTGGGCATGGAGCGGGAAGTTTTAGACATGAGGTAGCACAACAGGCAATGCAACAAGGATTCATTTCAGATGTAATCAGTACCGATTTGCACATCGGTAATATCAATGGTCCTGTTTATGATCTGCCAACGACTTTATCGAAATTTCTACATCTGGGTCTATCGTTAGAAGCGGTAATCGAAAAAGCAACCATCCAACCGGCCAAGGCAATTCAGCGAGATGACGAGATCGGACATCTCAAGATTGGAAGCCCAGCAAACATAGCTGTACTGGATCTGCTAGATGGAGAGTTCGAGTTCTTTGACGCGCACAGAAAAAAGTTTGTCGGTCATCAGAAATTAGCAGCGTTATTCACCATTCGCCAGCAAACCATTACAGAATGTATTACGGCCTAGTTATATGATGGGGCTACCTCCAGATTCTCACAGGCATCCTGGATCAAAGTCCGGTTGGCCGAAGTCAACAGACGAATGTCCCCTGACGCCGATGAGGTGTAACTATAGCCGTTAGCCTTAATGTGGTTGCCGGTCTCTGACCAGGCGTATTGAGCTGAAATTGTGAACTACTGGACTTACGATATAGATCCGGATGATGATTATATCAAAGAACACACACATTTGCTTACACGTGCTACCATAGAACTTACAGGTCCTCGTCAAAGGTGATTGTAGGTTTCCATCCCAAACGTTCCTCAGTTCGTGCTACGTCCGTCGCTCTATAGCCGCCCGGCGTAGCCATTACATAGAAGCATTCATAGCCGATACTATCGGCTTCCAAAGCGCAAACTAGAGCCGAAGCAACATCCCGTCGGTCGATTGCTCCCCAGTAAAATCCGGTAACGGGCTGACCGTCTGTAGTTACCATCCGCTCCGAATCGATGATGCCCCAAGGTCTGATAACAGCGATCGACATTCCGTGTTGCTGATGGAAATTCCGAGCTAATTCCTCTTGCATTATTTTCGACAGCGCGTAAGGGCCAGAGGCCTTAAGCGGGTACAAATCATAGGTTAGAAACGTTTCGGGGGGCCGAGGATAACCTTCATGTACCGCTCCGCTCGACGTGTGTACAAAACGCTGAATGCCGTGAACACGAGCAGCTTCGAGCAGATTGTAAACCCCAGTAACATTAGTCGTGAATCCAAGACCACTTCCTCCATAGGTGAGGTTGGGTGCCATAATCGTATTGACCACGGCATCGTGACCTGCCATAATAGCCCCAACGGTGGTATAATCGAGCACGTCACCTTCTATGGCGTCAAGACATCCTTCCACGGTTTGGATATCAAAGGCCGTTACATCATGTCGTTCTTTGAGTAGGTCCAATGTAATACGACCTACAAACCCAGCGGCACCTGTCAATAAAACACGCATAAATCAATACCTTTCTTTCCTATTTTATCTAGGCTGGCTAAATAGACTCACCAATTAAAACCTACTAGCAGGCTTCTGTTTGGCCAACGGCTAATCCGCTGTTTTTGGGTCTAGGTGAAGGTTGAATTCAGAAATAGCTGGACATGCAGGGCTATCCACGCACCTGAAGCGGACTCTTTTGGTGGTGCACTTCCGTCCCCGAACCAGACGACGGTTGCCAATTGCAGTTCCGCTGTGGTATGCCTGCCAAATACCATCGTTGTCGATTTCAAGAGTGAAGTTCTCCACACGCTGACCGAGTGGAAGATACTCCCTAAGACTGATTACATTGAAGGTGACAGTCTCTGGAAGTTCAAAAATGACCTCGGTTACTGGTAGATTGTCATCGGTTGACCAATACGTATCAGGGTGGTTGTCGACGAGATTCTGAGTAGAAAATCGACGCGAGTCGCCACGAGTATTATTCGTAGTGATGTCTGCGCCTGAGGCTGGGTTTTGGCTAAATATTTCGTCCCGACGTTGGCGAAATCCTTTTAGACTCTGCACGTCGTTTGGGTGAAATTGTCCTCGTTGGTTGGGTGGTAAGTTTA